>CANPYI010000015.1 GCA_947588355.1 uncultured Clostridia bacterium | reverse complement strand
TTGAAACTTACAAGTTTCTACTTACACTGTTGATTGCAAATAAAAGAAGCAGAGATTTTCCTCTGCTTTTTTTATTTTGTTTGTTTATTTTTTTTATCTATTTTAGTTCTTTTTAGAAAAGATAAACTAATTAAATATTTTTATTAGTATTTTTCAATTTTTGAAACTTTTTGTTTGTTTTCAAATAATCGCAATAAGCATCTATTTTTTCATTCAAAAAGTCAAAGGCTTTTTGCGTGCTTGTCATTGTTTGCCTCCAAGATTCAATTTGTCGATTGTGGAGTTGACATTATCATATTCGCGTCTTGCTTCAAGTTTTTCTTCAAATAATTTTGCTTGCTCCAGAATTTCGTTATTGAGTGCTTTTGCTGTCTCAACACTTGCACTTTCTTTTGCTTTTTCTGAGGCAACAATTTCTTTCAATCCTTTTCGCAAACCTTCTTCATCTATCTTTCCAACAAACAAATCGTCAAACAAACTTTCAACGGAACTCTTTTTCTGTATTTCTTCTTTGTTTTCTTCTTTTTCCAGAATTGGCTCTGCTTTTTCATAGCCGTCTTTTTCAGAAAGTCGCACTTTCACAAGCATTGCTTTTTCTTCTTGAGTGGCAAATTCCAATGCTTCATCTTCGCATTGTTGTCTTATTTCTTTTGCAGCCTTACTGCCATAGTCATTTGTATTCCCATCTTTGTCAAACGGTTTTGCTTTTGCAATAAGTTCAACACTGACAAGCCGCATTATGGCAGTATTGCCCTTTTTATATTTTTTTACACATTCTTTTAAGTTGAGGACAATGTATGGTTTATTTCCGAAAATAACAACTGGTGCTTTGCTTGTTGTTTTGACTATTTCTATTTTTTCTTCGTCCCAAATTTCAGCAGTTCTGGAAACTTCCTTGCAACCTTTGACAAGGTTGCATTCTGGATTGTAGATTATCTGCAAAGCGACGCGCAACCCGGCGTCAGTGTTGTTACTGCTGATCCAGAACAGGTGGCCGCCACAGTCGACATACTTCACAGTGTGGGACGAGCCCGGCAACGCAGTGCGGGTGAAGTAGTATCCTGCTTTGTAATAATTTTCTTTATATGCATCCTCTTTTTTTGCTTTTTCTGAGAGTGACGCACTTGCAAAAGCAGGGAATTTTTTGATGATTTCTTGATAATCTGCCACGCTTGGCAAATTTACATAGTTTTCTATTGTTACCATTTTTTTATCTCCTTTTGATGCAAATATTTTATCACACATTTTTGGAGTTGTCAATACCAAAAATAGATTATTTAAATCAAATACAAAATTAAAAAAAACCGAAAAAAAATCGGTCTTTTACATGCAATATCTCACATCATCATTGGATTTTTCTATCTGGTGGCGCAGGGCGTTGTATTTGTCCAAAGTGGCAAGCAGATATCGTTCTTTTTGCGTTTCATCAAGTTTTGAAAACATTTTTTCGTCTATCAAGTAATGCATCGGATTTGAGATTAGGTCATTTTGCGAGAGCAGATATTCCACCTTGCTACGAAAATCCTCGTCTTCATTTGAAATGACTTTAATTTTTGCACTGGGCGTTTGCTCTCGTCCGACAAGACGACGCTTTGCCTTTTGTGCGATGGTTTTTAAAATTTCAGATTTGTTTAACATTTTTCACCTCCGTATGCTTGCATTTTACAACAAAATTTGACAACAAACAAAAATTATTTTTTCCGTTTTTGTCGAACTTAGGCGAATAATAAAATATATAAAAAAAGCCGTTTTTTTGCGTTTTTGCACTTTTTTTTTGCGTTTTTCATAATCAAAAACATGCGAAAGAATATCAAAATTTCAAAAAGTGCGACTGTATCAAAAGGGGCAAAAATAGGCACAAATGTGCAAATTTTAGGCAAAAGTATTGTCGCAAGTGGCTGTGTGATTGGCTCGGGAAGTGTGCTTGTTGACGCCGTTTTAAACGAAGGCTGCACCGTTGAAAATTCGCGGATTGAAAAAAGCGAGTTCGGAAAATTATGTAAAATTGGACCATACGCAAATGTTCGGGCAGGGTGCAAAGTTGCAGACAATGTCAAGGTCGGGGCGTTTGTGGAACTGAAAAATGCCACAATCGGCAGTGGCTGTAAAATGGCTCACCTTTCATACATAGGCGATGCAAAACTTGGCAAAAACGTTAACATCGGTTGCGGCGTGGTGTTTGCAAACTATGACGGAAAAGAAAAGCATTTTTCGACCGTCGGTGACAACGTTTTTGTTGGCTGTAATGTCAACATAGTCGCTCCGGTCGAGATCGCAGACGACACATATATTTGCGCGGGGACTACGGTTACAAAAAACACCGAAAAGGGCGATTTTGTGATTGGTCGCGTTCGCCAAGAAAACAAAAAAAGAGATTGAGAAAAACAAAAGTATAATTTTTTTGTGCAAATGCTTGACAACAAAACAATTTATCGTTATAATAAAACAGCATTCTGGAAATAGGCAATCCCCAGCCTATTTTAAGGAATGTTCAATGCAATGGCTTGTAGCTAGTGGACAAATGCACCACACTGTAGCCGAGCGAAGCGAACGCTAACCCGCGAATACTTGCTTGCTTGGGTTATAAGGAAAATTTAGCCGATTTTGGACAGGTGTAAAGTCCATAAAAAACACGCAAAACTTAATAATGGCTTGTAGCTCAGTCGGTTAGAGCACCACCCTGATAAGGAAAATTTAACCGAAAATCGACAGATGTAAAAGTCG
>CANPYI010000014.1 GCA_947588355.1 uncultured Clostridia bacterium | reverse complement strand
TCACCAAAAAATCCACATCGTTTCGATGTGGATTTTTTAGTTATAAAATTATAGAACGATTGAGTGATATAACTTTGTCATAGTTATATCGTTTACTCGCTTTCTCGTTCTTGACCCCGACGGGCGATTGCTCCGCAATCGTGCGTGCATTCGCACGCATTCGAACCCAGATATCTGCGTCGCACTCACTCTTGCAAGCAAGTTCGTGCTCCTTGCTATCATGGGTTCGAATCCAAACTGCTGTTTTCTATTAAAACCAATTTGCGCAATCGCTTTTGCGTAGGCGGTGCTTGAAGTGTTTTTGTAAACCCGTCAATCTCTTCGTTACATTTTTTATTAAAACTCGAATACATTCTTTACTTAAAAAATGATTCTAATTTTATCAAGCGCAACTTACAACCGTTCTCTTTTGCAAATTTAATGGTGTTTGCTGTTCCGCTTGGCTTTCCATTCCAGCATGCTATACAAATATCTGAATGTTTCACCATATATAAATTCCTTTTGTTGAAACAATCTCTTGAAGGTTGATTTGCCAAAACTATTTTTTCGTCACAACCCGTTAAAATTTTCCAATATCTTTTTTGTTGACTACACTCCACATTTTTTCTTGATTTTGACATGGAATAATTGCAATGAGTTTGATATTTTTAAATTCTTTTTTCAATTCAATGATAATTTCTGCTGCAATCATATCAAACCCCTCTGCCATGCCTGTCAAAAACCTATTCACTCCAAACAAAATTGCGTTTCTTAAAATGCAAATTAGTTCTTTTTTAAATCTTAAACAAATTTCATCTTTTTCGTTATAACCCCATGGCAAACCTGCTGGCCTATGTCCCGTAAAACACGCTGTATATTCTTTTATCTTTCCCATAACTTTATTGTAGTATAGAATTTTCTATATTTCAAGCAAAATAATAGAAATTTCTATAAAATCTATTATGGAGTTGGATATGGAATTTATTGATATTTTAAAAGATATAATGATTGATTTAAATTTGAATCAATCCCAACTAGCAAAAATGATTGGAGTAAAGCAAAGTCAAGTTAGTGAATGGTTGAACGGCAAAAGCAAACCTGGATACGACAATTTGAAATCAATTTGCAAGGCACTTGATATTTCTGGTGACAGAATTTTAGGTTTGAGTGAATAAAATAAAAAGCACTTGTTTTTAAGTGCTATTTTTTATTTGTTAAATTTTTCACTTCTTCACTTTTCACTCAAACTGTAGCCGTCTTTGGTGTCCTTCACTTCGTATCCAAGGTCAGATATTTGTTGACGCAAGTTGTCCGCGGTTGCAAAGTCGCGCTCTTTTTTTGCTTGCCAACGTTTTTCTGCCAAATCTTTGACATTTTGAGGAATTTGCTCATCTTCCAAGTTCAGTCCCAAAACTTCGTTAAATTTCAAGAAAGTTTTGTAAACGTCTTGGCTTCTTTCTTCATGCAACATTTGCTGCACGCAAGCGATTGCTTTTGGCATGTTGAGGTCGTCATTTATGCTGTCCAAAAACATTTTTTCAAAATGACTTGTTCCAACTCTGGTTGTGCCAATTTTGTGTTCTTTGACAAGATTTTTTATGCTTTTTAGAGTATTTTTTGCCATATTTAAAGCGTCAAAAGTGAAATTTTGCTGTTTTGAATAGTGTGCCAAAAAGTAGAAAAATCGAAAATCTTCCGCCGAAAAGCCTTTTTCTTCCAAATCGGACAAACGATAAATATTGTTCAAACTTTTGCTCATTTTTCCGCCATCAACCTGCAAAAATTCAAGATGCATCCACATTTTGACCACCTGATGACCATATCGGCAGTTGCTTTGTGCAATTTCATTTTCGTGATGCACAGGTTTGTGATCCACTCCGCCGGTGTGAATGTCAATATATTCGCCAAGATATTTGTCGCCAATCACAGAGCATTCGATATGCCAACCCGGATAGCCCATGCCCCATGGACTTTCCCACTGCATAATGTGCTCTTTGGGTGCTTTCACCCACAAAACAAAATCATATGGACTGCGTTTTTCGTCGTCAACATCTATGCGCGCGCCAGCAAGTTTTTCGTTTATGTCCATGCCCGACAGACGACCGTATTCCGGAAATTTTGCTATGTCAAAATAAATCCCTTTGCTTGTCTCGTAAGCAAAACCTTTGTCCAAAAGTGCCTGAACAAAATCAATCATTTCTTTTATCACTGAAGTTGCAGGAACAATGTGTTCTGGAAAGTCGATGTTCAGTTTTTTTGCGTCATTCATAAACACATCAGTATAAAACTTTGCAACTTCCCAAGGCGACTTATGTTCGCGTTGACTGGCAACAAGCATTTTATCTTCGCCCTCATCGGCATCAGAAGTCATATGCCCGACATCTGTGATATTCATAACGCCGTCAAGAGTGTAGCCGTTATATTTGAGGACTCTGCGAATATTATCCATAAAAAGATAGGCACGAAAGTTGCCTATGTGCGGATAATAATACACCGTTGGCCCACATGAGTACATTTTTATCACCTTGTTGTCGTGGCAAGGCACTTCTTCTTTTTGGCGTGTCAAGGAATTGTAAAATTTGACCATAATTGTCTCCGGTTTTTAAGCGTTTTTTTATATTTTTTTATTCAGATAAGTGCAAAGTGTTTCAATCGCTCGTTCAATCTCTGGCTGATTTTCGCTGAAATAATCTTCAAAACTTTGCAAGTATGTGGAAAGTTCGGCCTTTCCTTTTTCAGTGAGCACCAAAAGACGACAACGTTTGTCGATGTCCCCTTGTCGTGCTTCCACAAGACCCTCCGCTTCCAAATCTTTGGTCATAAGGGCAAAATTGGACTTTTTGATGCCAAGTTTGTCAATAATCATGCTGACAGACAAATTTTGATATTGTGAGATAAAATACAACACCTTCATTTTGAGCAGGTTGTTTTTGGCAAAGTGTTTTGCCAAATTTTCTGTAAGTGCCTCTATTTCCAAAATCTTGTCAACATTTTTCATACCTTTTAATTATATAAAACGCCAAAATATTTTGCAACAATTTTGCCGACATTTCAAGAAAAAAGTTATGAAAATATTTCTTTATTTACTTTTTTGGTCGTCTTCCAGCAGTTTGCCATCTTTGGTCATAAATTTTGTGCCGTCTGCAACAATGATTTTATATTCCTGCTCTTTTGTGCCTTCCGCCCAACAAACAACAAACTTTATCTCCTTGTCATCTTTGCTGACAAGGGGTTGAAGGGTGAAAAAACGCTGTTTTTGACCATTTATCACTTCCAAAAAATCATCGGAAGAGTAATGCACTCCATTCATTTCAAGAGTGGCATTAGATAGATCCAAACTTTCGTCTGGTGCGGTTACTTTAAGCCCAATGCGAGTGCCCTCTTCCAAGCCTTTCGTGACATCTGCTTGGCTGAATTGAACAACTTCGCCCTCGCCTCCAACGGTGATTGTACGCAAATGACTGTCGTACACAAAACTGTATGAGCCGCCTGTACGCTGGTCATCTCGAGTGATTTTTGCGGAAGGAAGTTCTTTTTCGCCGCACCCCGAAAGCGTAAAAATAGCACAAAAACACATAAAAAGTGCAAAAAATCTTACTGTTTTCATGCTTTTAGTGTGAGTTTTTTTGTATAATTTATTCTATTTGTTGTTTCTGACTTTCAAATGTCTTGTTCCTGTCTTTTCATTTTCGGCAATCTGCACTTTCAACACATCACTCCGTTTGATGCTGTATTTAGAAAAAATTATTATTGCAACCGTCAATGCAATCGCACTGCCAAAAAACACTATTTTTCCAAGTCCCGCTTGCACGGAAAGGGCTTGAACGGGCTGAGAACTGTCAAATTTGACGAAATCCAACAACAAGCCAATCACAAGCAACGCAATTGAGTTGGAAAAATTGTAAGTGAAAGTGTAATATCCCGTAAAGCGCCCTGCATTGTTAACTCCCGTTTTGTACTGCTCCATTGTCACAACGTCTGCGTACATGGAGTGCGGCAAACAGTAAAGTGCGCCCGAGCCAACGCCACACGTAAACAGGCAGGGCAAAACAAACCAAAAGATTTTGTCTGGAGTTGTGAAGGTGCGGAAAAGGAAGGTTACGCTTGTCAAAGCGATGCCAAACAACATGACGCAAAGTGCAAAAATTAGTGTCTGCTTTTTGTCATATTTTTTGACAACATTCACCCACAAAAGTTGCGATAATATCGCTCCACCAAAAAAACAAATCATAAGCGTGGAAATTTGCACGCTTGAAAAGTGATAGCAGAACGTGAAAAGATGCATGCCAACCGAAGTGATAAACACGGAAGCAATAAGGCAAACGGAATATCCAAGCATAACGATGCGGAAATTGTCCTTTTTGAAAGTTTCAACATATCCCGCCATGATTTTTTTAAGTCCGGTGTTTTTTGCATTTTCTTTTAAAGCAAGGTCATATCCAGGCATACTTTTCACACGCTTCATAGTGCCAAATATTGCAATAAAGCCGCACAACAAAACAAGCGCAGAATTGACACACGCGATTGAAACATAGCCGGTTTTATTAAATTGTGCCTGCGTGCCTATCCCAACAGCAGAAGGCATGAAAACATACATCAAAATGCTTGGCAAAATAAGCCCCAGAATATAAAAAACTGTTTTGAAGCCCTGCATTTTTGTTTGGTCGTTATAGTCCGGTGCGATGTCAATACAAAGTGCGGCATATGGCGTTGCAAAAAAAGTATTGAAGGTCTCTTGCAAAAGCAAAAACCCCAAAAGCCATGTCACCAAAACGCCTGTGCTTGCACCAACCGGGCAAAGCCAAAGCAAAATGTTGTTTAGCGCCAAGGTGAAAGACGCAAAAAGCATATGCCCAAGACGGCGGCCAAAAATTTTGCTGTGCGTTTTGTCCGAAAGATAGCCAATCAGCGGATCGGAAAGCCCGTCCCACAGCGAAGTGATGGCAATTGTCACACCGACCAACGTTCCGGATAGCCCCAACACGCTTGTGGCAAAAAACATAATAAAACTGCTGACCGTTTGTCCGGTTGAGCCATAACCCAAATTTCCAACACCATAGCAGAGTTTTGTCCAAAACCCAAGTTTGTCTTTTTTCACCTTATATTTTTATGTTGGACAAGCAAATTTCAACACAAAACCAACAAAAAAAAGAACAGTTATTCCTGTTCTTCTGTTTGATTTTTTTCTTTTTTCTGTTTCTTTTCTTTTTTCGCTTTTTGTTCGCCAGGTTTTTGTTCGGGAACTTTCACAGAAGCCTGTGCAATTTCAAATCGGTTTCGATTGACATAAAACAGTTCTTTGCACTTGTGTTCTATCACGTCCAAAATATGTTGTCTTTCACGCTCATAAGCCGGATTTGTGTCCATATCCAAGGAAAAATTTCGTACTTTTGCCTTTCTGCCGGTGCGCAAATCCCTTACTTTCAAAGTTTCAAAAGTGAATTCCGCCTCATATCCCGTTCCGCTGACCAACTTAAACGAGTCCGCCAAAATCTCATATCTTATATAAGGCTCGCAATGTTTGACGATATCGGTTATGTTTATCGTAAACAAATTGTTGAAGATTTTGTTTATGGCGTCTGCAATTTGAACAGGAAAATCCGAAGGCACATCATTAGGTTCACATTCACCCAAAAAAGACTTTTTTTCGCGATTTTGCACATTGTCCATGGTTGAAATGCGCACAAGAGAAAAGTAAGTACGTTCTCGCGTCATTTTCTTTCGAAGAATAAGCCCCGAGCCGGTGAGCAAAAGACGTTCGGTGTCAAACACAATTTCAACTTCCTTACGCTTGCCTTGTGGCACAATGTTGTAAAATCCAAGATTTCTGGACAACTTTTGCAAAGTGAGGCCGGGATTGTCAATAATTATGTCATAGTTTCGTCTTATATTTGGAAATTCATTTTCTTTTCCTTTGTCGCCTAAAAACATACTTACACTCCTTGAAATTTATTTTAGACAAAAAAAACAAAAAAAGCAAATGTTTAAAGACAATATTTTAGGCAATAAAAATATTTGAGGAGTAAAAAAAATGAATTTTAATGAAAGCACAACCAAAACAAATCTTGCAAGAGCATTTGCCGCCGAGTGTCAAGCGGGTGCAAGATATCAATTTATGTCAAAGATGGCACTTCAAGACCAACAAAAATTTTTGTCTGACACAATGAAAACTTTGGCAAAAAACGAGATGGCACATGCAAAAGTGGTTTATGACTATATCCTTGAAAAAAGCGGGGGCAGTGTAAAAAATATTGCCATCGAAGCGGGCTATCCTTTTGACGCACCCGAACTTTCCACCAGTCTTTTGGAAGAAAGCCTTATCGAACTTTCAGAGGCAGAAAACATCTATCCAAGTTTTGCAAGAATAGCACGTGATGAAGGTTTTTCCGATATCGCGCAAAGTTTTTCGCTTATTGCACAAACAGAAAGCACGCATCATCAGATTTTGAAATATTTGGCAGAATTATACAAATCAAACAAAATGTACAAGCGTTCAACCCCCACAGAATGGAAATGTTCAAACTGCGGACACGTTGAAATCAAAAAAGAAGGCTGGAAAGAATGTCCGCTGTGCAAAATGCCACAAGGATATATAATCATAGATTTTGAAAAAGAGTTTGCAAACAAAGAATAAAAAAACACCAAAATTGGTGTTTTTTTTGTTTCAGTGCAAAAATTAGTCATTGAAAACTGCTTTGAAGGATTTTCCAAATTTGAATTTTGGAACACTGCATGCAGCAACTTTGACAGGTTTCTTTGTGAGTGGGTTGATTTTTGTTGTTGCTGGCTTTTTTACAAGTTCAAAAGATCCAAATCCTGGAATTTGAATTTTTTCGCCCTTTTTGAGTACGCAAACGATTGTGTCAATGACAGCGTCAAAAACAACTCCTGCGTCTTTTTGTGTGCAATTTGCTTTTTCAGCAACAGCTTTCACGAATTCACCTTTGTTCATTTCAAAATCTCCTTTTTTGTTTTGTTTGCACCTTTAAATGCTACATCCAGCATATCACACTTCAACAAAATTTCCAAACAATTTTAACTATCTTGCAAAAAATTTCTCAATTTTTCCAAAAAAGATTTTCAGCAGAGAGAAAATTCTAACGAAAAAATTGTTGTCTTCAATCACATAATCAACCTTGCCCAGAATGTACTCTGTGTTGCAAAAACCATCTTCACGTGCGTCTGTGCTGTGAGCACGATTGTCGCCCATAAAAAAGAATTGTCCTTTTGGCACCTGAACATACAAAAGCCCATCATCTGACACAAAATAGTTGTAAGGGCGGTCATCCTCGGAGTAGAAATTCAAAAAAGTCCAATAAAAATTGTATTCATATTGATGCTTAAACGACTGACCATCAACTTTTATTTCAACTTCAATAAACTCGCTTGCCAAAGTTTTTTTGTGCACCCACAATGTGTCCGGCTCCAAAATTGTGTAGCCATTTTCAGCATTTTCGCTCAACATTGCCTCCTCGTCTGAAAAGTCATTCAGTTGGCTGCCGGCGGCAATTCGAAAAAGTTTAAAACTTGCATTGCCATTTTCGTCAATCACTTTTGCTATGGTCACATAGTCCCCTTCCTGCGCGACAACACGTTTGATAATGCTATCTTTGTCGGTCGGGCGCTTGATAATCACCACATCAAACAGATTTGGAGTTTCAACTTTGATGTGAACTGAATCAAAATGCATGTTGTTTGCACTTTCCATTTGGCTGTAAGGAATGGAGTTGTTGAGCGTTGGCATCATGGAAGCACCTTTGACGTCATAAAAGGTGTGATTTAAAACAAAGTAGCCATACCAACACATAAAAACAGCAATAAAAACCAAAAACAAGTAAAAGAACATGCGGAAAAACAACTCTGTCACTTCTTTGACAGGGTCTTGAACTTTTTCAACTTCTTCCACTTTCTTTTTTTTGTTTTTCAAAACGCACCTCAAATCTTTTTATGCCAATTCGAAAAATCGCAGCCGCAATAATTTTGTCGATACAAATTCAAGTCTTTTGAAATTTGTATGCTGCGCAAGTATCCATCTTTTTTCTTGAAACTTTCTGGCAAAAACTCTATGCCAACTTCTTGTGAAACTTGCTGTCCAACCTTGTTTATCACTTCGGTGTTTTTGTGCGGACTGACCGAAAGAGTGGTTGCAAAAACGTCAAATTTCATTTCTTTTGCTTTCAAAGCCGTTTCTTTCAAGCGACAATAAAAACACTTTTCACACCTTTTGCCGCCTTCCGGCTCACCCTCCAAACCAGCAACGCACTGATGCCATTTTTCATTCTCGTAATCGCCGTCAATGATTGGCACATTGTCCGACTGACAAACTTTCTTTTGCTCTGCTTTGCGCTTTTCGTATTCCTCAAAGGGCTCTATGTTTGGATTGTAATAAAAAACTGTCACGTCAAAGTTGTTTTTAAGACGCTCAATCACCACAGTGGAGCACGGCCCACAACAAGAATGCAAAAGCAGTTTTTCCATAACTTTCTAATTCTATATTTTTCAAAAAAATTTGTCAAGAAAAATCTTAAATAACATTGAGTGCATACATCATAATCTCATTTATGCTTTGCGATTTTATTCGATAAATAAGTATCTTGCCCTCCCGGCGATATTCCACCATGTCTTGGTCTTTTAATGTTTTCAGTTGATGCGAAATTGTGGTTTGATTGATGCCCAAAATCTTGGAAAGGTCGTTCACGCACAAATCTTTTATAGAAAGTGCTGACAAAATTTTCAATCGCGTTTGGTCAGAAAAATTTTGAAAATACACCGCCAATTTGTTTGTGCAGTCATCATTTGGCAAAAGTTCTTGCACCTCAAATTTGTTTCTTTCGGAAATACGCAAAAGTTTGTTCATATCTTTTTCTCCTTTTGTGACAAGTTTTTGTTTGTTTTCATATAAAAAATTGAAGTTTCACAAAAGAATACTAAAACACCACCGACAAAAAGTCAAAGTGAGTTTTTGTCGCTTTTGCACTTAATATAGGATATTTTGTAGAAAAGGAGGGAAAACCATGTCACAAGACTTTTTATGGGTGTTTTTGCTTTCTGTTTTAAGTTCAAACAACGACACAAATCTTGCCACCAACACCAATATCTTACTGCTTTTGTTGCTTGGACTTTCAAACACAAACAATAACAACAATTTTGTCACCACATCGGGTTGCAACTGTTTTCGCAACAACTTTTTAGGATAAAACAAAGAAAAATAAACAAAAAAAGCGGGTTTTTGCCCGTTTTTTTTGTTATTTTTTTTAAAAAATAGAAAAATTTTTGAAAACCTATTGACAAACACCCCCCCCGTGTTAAAATGTGCTTGAATGAAAAAAAGGAGATTGAAAATATGACAACAATAGAAAACTTTGTAAATTTGCCAAGTGAGGCAGATTATCAAGAAATCATCAAAAAATTCCCTGCTTTTGCA
>CANPYI010000013.1 GCA_947588355.1 uncultured Clostridia bacterium | reverse complement strand
TTATAGGGGTGTAGTTCATCGGTAGAATGAGAGTCTCCAAAACTCCAGAGGAGGGTTCAACTCCTTCCACCCCTGCCAAGCAAAAAAACTGCACTGTAGGCTTGTTTTTACCATGAATGTCAAAAAGCGTCGCATTGATGCTTGTTTTTTTGCTTTTGCGCCGAATGAAAGCCGCAGCAATGCTTGGCGGCTTTGCGCAATCGTTTTATGGAGGGCTGGACTTCGAAGTATATGAAAACTGCTCTGTGGAGGTGTCGTAAAAAGCATAAAACTAGGTTGTTGCCTGGTTTTATTTTTTTACTTTTGGAAAAAATAAGTAAAATTCAAAAATTTGCAAAGTTAAAAAATTTATGCACGTTTTAAAAATTTTTCCTTTGTTCAATTTTATTTGACTTTCCTTCATATAGTATTTTATAATATCTAAAAGGATTTTCAGTTTGTTTTTATTTTGGAGGTATAATGTTGAAAGTATTTGTTGACTCTGGCAGCAGTATCAAACCAGAGGAGGCGAAAAAGTATGATGTCACGCTTATTCCGTTGAATGTGATTTTGGGGGACAGGGAGTACAAAGATGGCGTGGACTTGGACTATGACGTGTTTTATGACTTTTTGATAAATCAGAAAAAATTTCCAAAAACTTCTCTGCCTGATTTGGTGGAACTTGAAAAACAGGTCAACGCTTGCACCAATGCTGGTGACGATGTTGTTGTTGTGACTATTTCCGGCAAGATTTCAAGCACAAACGAGCAAATTAAAAAATTGTTTGAAAACAATCCAAAAGTGCTTGTTGTTGACAGTCAAATGGCTGTTGGCGGAATGAGGCTTATTGTTGACGAGATCAATCGTTACAGAGATAAAAGTTTGAGAGAAATCGATGAACATATTCAAGAACTTATTCCAAGAATTCACATAATGGCAATCCCTGAAACTTTGGAATATCTTTTCCGTGGTGGGCGCTTGGCAAGGTTGGAGTATATGATTGGCAGTCTGCTTAAAATCAAACCAATCATTGGTTTCAAAGACGGAAAAGTGACCGTACACGCCAAAAAAGTAGGACTTAAAAACAGTATGAATTTTATTGCAAAGTCACTCGAAACTTTGGAATGTGATCCAAATTATGACATTGTTGCGTCTTACACTTACAACAAGAAAAATTTGGACGATTTGGTTGCCATGGTTGATAAAAAATATTTGCCACAGGTCAAAGTTTATGATGATTTGGACCCTGCCATTGCTTGTCATTGGGGGCCAAACGCTTTTGGTTTGATTTTTGTCGGCAAAAAGGTTGAAAGTGCAAAATGACGCAAAGATTGGTCAGCAAATTGATTGACAGCAATGTTTTTGTTTATGAAAACAATGACAAAGTTTTGATTTTTGATGGTGGTGCAGAACTTGAAGATGTGAAAAAGGCCGTTGGCAACAAAAAAGTTGTCGCGGTTTTTCTTACGCATGGACATTATGACCATTCTTTTTTTGCGTTGGAATATGCAAAAGCATTTGCTTGCAAAATTTATGCAAGTCAGTTTGCCAAAGAATATTTGCAAGACTCTGAAAAAAACTACAGTGAAGGCAAATTTGCTGTTTCCGATTTTTCTGATTTTGTGTTTTTGAAAGGTGACGGAAAAATTTCGCTTTGCGACCTTGAAATACACTATTTTCAGTTGGGTGGACACAGCAAAAGCGACATGGCGTTTTTGGTGAAAGATGAAGTTTTTGTAGGTGATGTTTTGATAGGTCGTGACATGGGCAGAATCGATTTGTATGGCGGCGACAAAAATGAAATGATAAAAAGTTTGAAAAGATTGTTGGATTGCAAGTACACAACAATGCATTCTGGTCACGGCCAAGACAACACAAAATTTCAGGAAGACAAAGTCGCAAAACTTTGGTTAAAGTTTTTGAACAGATAAAAAAACAAGGCATAAAGTCTTGTTTTTTATTGTGAAATTTCTTGAAATTCTGTGTTTTCATCAAGGTTTTGTTCGGTCAGTTTCACGATTTCTTCTGCCTTTAAAATGGCTTCAATTTTCTTTTCTTCTTGTTGTGCATCTAAAACTCGGGCGGATTTGCTTTCTTCCACAGCAAATTCCACTTGTTGATTGTCCATCATCGTTACTGAGTGAACAATCGGTTTCCACTCAACTTCTTTTTTGAACAATGCTTCAAACACAATTGGAATGTACATTGACATGTAAATCGGAAAGAGAAAAGAACAAGTTATGGAATGCCACATCGTTATGTTTGAGTGTTTTCTTTCTGCAAACAGCATCAATGCTGCATAAAGCACAAAGAAGCCATAGATTGAGCCAAATGAAGCGGCAAATGCTATCCAAACTTGTGGCGCATAAAATTCGCCTTTTATGGAGCCAACAGTTGCCAAAACAAGATTGAAAAGTGCGTAAACTATCGCGGTGGCAAGCAGACAAGCAATAGGGAAAATGTTTACAGTGTATTCATACTTGCTGAGTTTGTTTTGTTTGTCATAAATAAGACCCGTGAAAAGTTTTTTCTTGTATTTTTTTTGAACTGTTTGAAAACCTTTTACCCATCTTACGCGCTGATTCCAAGAGGCTTTTATTTTTGAAGGCTGTTCGTCATAAAATTCGGCATATTCGTTGTATGTTCCTTTTATGTCGTTGACGATTGAATACATCGAAAATTCAATATCTTCTGTAAGTTCAAAAAATTTCCATCCACCAAGTTTTTCAAGTATTTCGCTTGCAACATAAAAACCTGTTCCGCTGAGCACCACTTTTTGATTGAATTTGCTGCGGCATTTGTTTTGAAAGGTGTTGACCATAGAAAAGGTGAGGGCAGTTCCGCTTGCTATCCAACCGTCATTCCAGTTTTTGCTGTTTCTGTATCCAACAGCAATCTGATAGCCGGCATCAAAAGAGCGGTTCATCTCACTGATAAAGGTTGGAGTGAGAATATTGTCGGCATCGCATATAAAAAATGCTTCATATTTTTTGTCTGATGCAAATATGTGCTGAACAACCTCGTCCAAGGCATGACCTTTGCCTTTCAGTTCCAGATGTTGTCGGACAAAAATGTAGGTGTTTGGATATTTTTTGACAATTTCGCATGTCGGGTCTTCTTCACTTTCAACAATCACATATGTGTCAATAAGATCTTTGTCATATTTTTGATTTTGTATAGAAAGCAAAAGTTGCTCAATCACACGACTTTCATTTCGGGCGGGTATCAAAATCGCGTACTTGTGATTTTTCTTTGCCTCAGGTGCACGTTTTGACGGAATAAGTCCATATATATTGTAAATGATTTTTTGCAGCATAAGAATGACACTTATGGCAAGACATATGTAAAAGATAATGTTTGATACATGAAAAATTTGATGATACATACAAAACTCCAAGAGTTAGAATTTTCAGATACGATATCTATAATATTTTTATTTGCCTTTTTTATCAAAAAAAACAGAAATTTTGTCGATTTCTGCAAATATTATAGCACATTTTAATTTTATTTCAAATAAAAACATAATTAAATCAACAAAAATTAAAAAATTTTAACTATTTTTTCTGTCAATTCTGCACAACATATGTATTGAGAGGGATTTATGGCAAAAGTAAAAACAGCAATTCAATTTGGACTTGTTTATATACCTGTCACACTGTTTTCTTGCACAAAAAACACCGATATTGGCTTTAATCTTCTTTACAAAAAAACAGGTCAAAGAATAAAGTACAAAAAAACATGTGAAAATTGTCCGGTGAAAATTTCACCAGAGGATATTGTGAAAGGCTATGAATATGAAAAAGATAAATATGTTGTCATCACACCGCAAGAGTTTGCAAAACTTAAAACAAAAAAAGATGAAAACATAGAGATTTTGCAGTTCTCCAAACTAGATGAAATTGATCCTATTTTTTATCAGGATTCATATTTTGTTCAGCCTTCGGGTGCAAAAAATGCTTATGCACTTTTGACAAAGGCTCTTGAAACAGAGAAAAAAGTTGGCATTGCCAAGGCTGTTTTGGGGCAGACAGAATGTTTGATTGCTTTGCGTGTGATAGATGGACTTTTGGTGATTTCAAAATTGCACTTTGCCGATGAAATTCAGGAAAATCCGGTTGAAAGGCCAAAAGAAAACATCAAATCTGAAGAGTTGCAACTTGCCAAAAAATTGATAGAAAATATGACCAAAAAATTTGATATTTCCTTTTTCAAAAATGAATACAAAGAGCGTGTTTTGAAAGCGATTGAGGACAAAATTGCTGGGCAAAAGATACAAACTCCAAAAAAGAGTAAGCCAAAAAGTGTTGCAAATCTTATGGAAGCACTCAGGCAGTCTGTCAGAAGCAGCGAGGACAATGACAAAAAGAAAAATTCAAAAATCAGAAGAATTGATGAAAATGAAGAAGAAAACAAGATTGTTCATATGCGAAAGCGAGCATAAAAAAACACCTAATGGTGTTTTTTTTGTTATATTTTTGAAATTGCTTTTTTCCAGCCGTCATAATTTTGCTTTCTTTCTTTTTCGGACATTTGTGGCAGATACGTTGTCTCACTTTTTGTGAAATTTTTTATCTCACCTCTTTTAATTATCTTTAATGACAACATCGCAACAATTATTGTTCCAAGCACTGTTGCTTCCGAAAATTTGCTTTTCACCACTTTGTGATTCAACATGTCAGACAAAAATTGTAACAAAAATTCGTTTTTGCTTCCACCACCGTCCACGCTTATGTCATGAAAATCAAAACCATATTTGCCGATTTCGTCAACAAGTGCTTTGGTGTTGTATGCCATGCTTTCCAAACATGCTCGCACAATATGAGCCTTGGTTGTGCTGTAGGTCATTCCAACAATGCAGGCACGGGCGTCATCTTTCCAGTATGGTGCGCCAAGTCCGGTGAAAGCAGGCACAAAGTAAACTCCCTCGTTGTTTTTCAGATTTTTTGCCATATCAGATGTGTCCTGTATGTTTTTGTACTGTGACAATTGATCTTTCAGGAAGTTGAGAGCAGAGCAAGCACTGTATATACTGCCTTCCACAGCATACTGTGTTTTGCCTTGAATGGTGCTTGCAACAGTTGTCAAAAGTTTTTCAAAATTGGCGTCGGAATTTGATCCAATATTGGTAAGCACGAAGCCACCAGTTCCAAATGTTACTTTTGTGTCACCATTTTCAATACAACCTTGACCAATCATACTTGATTGCTGGTCGCCAATAATTGACACAATGTTTGTCCTAAATTGTTTGCAATAGCCAAAATCACTGTCACACGGGCATATTTTTGGCAGACAAGATTTTGGTATTTTGAAAAGTCCTAAAAGTTGGTCGTCCCAGTCTAGTGTGTGAATGTTCATAAGCATAGTTCGGCTGGCATTTGTTGTGTCAGTAACAAAATTTCCGGTCAATTTAAACGCAAGAAAACTGTCTATCGTGCCAACACACAAATTGCCAGTTCTTGCAAGTTCACGTGCTTGTTTGACATTTTGAAGTATCCATTTTATTTTTGACCCGCTAAAATATGGATTTGCAATAAGTCCTGTTTTTTGCTTTATAATTCTTTTTGCGTTGGCATCAAGATGCTTTATCATGTTGGCTGTTCTTCTGCACTGCCAAACGATTGCATTGCAAACCGGCTTTCCTGTTTTTTTGTCCCAAGCCACAACAGTTTCTCGTTGATTTGTTATGCCGATGCCAAGTAGTTGATCTTTAGCAACGTTGTTTCGTTTCAAGATTTTTTTTGCAGAACGTTGGACAATTTCAAAAATTTGCTGAGCATCTTGTTCAACCCATGCAGGCTGTGGATAAATTTGCGAAATTTTTTCGCCTTCACTGTCCAAAATTTGTCTGCTTTCAATGTCAAAAAGGACACATCTTGCACTTGTTGTCCCTTCGTCAATCGCCAAAATATATCTTTTCATCTCTATCCTCTTTTGTATAATTTTATCACAATAATTTATTTTTCAAAAACAAAACATAAATATTTTCAATTATTTGACAAAAAACAAGTACAAAGTTTAAAATAATTTTGAGGTTTTAGATGAAAATTTTTGATTGTGTTGTTATTGGCGGCGGAGTGGTTGGAGCCGCAATCTTCAACAAAATTGTAAGGCTAGGGAAAAGTTGTGTGCTTTTGGACAAGGCAAGCGATGTCGCAACGGGGGCAAGTAAGGCAAACAGTGGGATTGTGCATGCAGGATATGATCCAAAGCCGGGCACTCTTAAGGCCAAACTTAATGTGCGCGGTGCCAAACTTTTTCCACAAATTTGCAAAAGATTGGGTGTCAAACTTAATTGTTGCGGTGCTCTTGTTGTTGGAGATGACAAAGAGAAAATTTTGGAACTTTACAATCGAGGATTGCAAAACAAAGTTAAGGTTGAGATTTGGGACAAGAAAAAATTGCACGAAAAAGTGCCAAAATTAAACGCGAATTTGAATGTGGCACTTTGGGCTGAAGACTCCAAAACGGTCAGTCCCTATTTATTTACGATAGGTCTTGTTGAGGAAGGCATGATAAATGGCGGAAAAGTTTTGCTTGAAGCAGATATAAGTGCAATTTCAAAGGATGGCGATGTTTTTAAGATTGAAACACAGAGAGGCATGATATATAGCAAATCTGTTGTAAACAGTGCTGGCGCTGGATACAATCAAATTGCAAGACTTTTGGGCAGCGAAACAAAAAAGATACAACTTAGGCGTGGAGAGTATTTTGTTTTCGATAAAAACACTCTTGATGTTCCTTGCACCATATTTCCACTACCAACAGATCTTGGAAAGGGTGTTTTGTTGACTCCAACAGTTGATGGAAACTTTTTGGTCGGGCCAACAAGCGCTCCAAGTGATGATGTGACTGCAGTCACAAAAACAGGACTTGACGAAATAAGACAAAAGGCACATCTTTTAATGCCCGATATTGATTTTAGAAACACAATAAGACAATTTTCCGGCATAAGAACAATTTGCGGAGATGATTTTGTCATTGAAAAGTCCAGAAAAGTTCCAGGAGTTGTCAATCTTGCAGGAATTTGTTCGCCAGGACTTTCAAGTGCTCCAGCAATAGCGGAAATGGTGATAAATTTGCTTGGTTACAGCACAAAAGAAAAAGATAATTTAAAAAAAATACAACCATACGTTATGTTTAAAAACATGAGCAAAAGACAGCAAAAGGAAATTTTGAAAACAGACCCGTCTTTTGGACAAATTGTTTGCAAATGCGAAAAAATTACAAAAGGCGATATTTTGGCTGTTTTAAAAAGGCCATTAAAAATCAAATCTGTTGACGCAATAAAACGTAGGACAAATGCCGGAATGGGAAGATGTCAGGGCGGTTTTTGTTTCACAAAAGTTGTAAAAGCAATCGCACAGGAAAGGAAGATTGAATATAAGAATGTCTTAAAAGAAAATCGGGGCAGTTTTGTGGCTGTTGGCGACATAAGGGAGGAGGAATGAAAACACAGGTTGTTGTTATTGGTGGCGGCCCTGCTGGAATGTGTGCTGCACTTTCTGCCTCAAAAACTGGTGCAAAAGTTGTTTTGGTGGAACGTGACGAGGTTTTGGGCGGAATTTTAAATCAGTGCATTCACAACGGCTTTGGACTACATTATTTTCACGAAGAATTGACTGGACCAGAATTTGCACATCGTTTTCGCATAATGGTGGAAGCGGATAAAAATATCAAAGTTTTGACAAACACACTTGTCACAAAGATAGAGGACAAAAAGGTGCAAATCATGGGCAAAAATGGCTTTGAAGAAATTGAGGCACAAGCGGTTGTTCTGGCAATGGGTTGCCGAGAAAGAACGGCGGGGAATATATCGCTGTGTGGCACAAGGCCTATGGGCATTGTCACAGCCGGAGTTGCTCAAAAAATGGTCAATATTGACGGAAAAATGATCGGAAAGGACATAGTTATTTTAGGCAGCGGCGACATTGGACTTATTATGGCACGAAGGCTGACTTTGGAAGGTGCCAAGGTACATGCCGTGTTTGAAATAAACAGCACGAGCAGTGGACTTCGCCGGAACATAATGCAATGTTTGGAAGATTTTGACATTCCACTGTTTTTCAACACAACAATTTTTGAAGTTGTTGGCAAGGACCGAGTTGAAGGGGTGTACTATGGTCAAGTTGACAAAAATTTTCAGCCAATTGAAAGTACACGCAAGTTTTTGAAATGTGACACTGTTGTGCTTTCAGTCGGACTGATTCCGGAAATGTATATAGCACCTGACACCATCACTTGCAAAACCACAGGCGGAGCAATCGTCAATGAATTTTATCAGACAGACAAACCTTGGCTTTTCTGTTGCGGAAATATTTTGCATGTTCATGATTTGGTGGATAATGTTGCCTTGGAGGCGGAACAAGCAGGAAAATTTGCCTCTTTGTATGCTTTAGGCAAGTTGCCAACGCAAAGCAAAAGTTTGCCTGTTGTTGCAGGAGAGGGTGTCAGTTACGTTTTGCCATATTCCGTGTTTGAAGGGCAGGGCAAGGTGGAATTTAAACTGCGCTTGAAGACCAAAGTTGTCAGAAAAAATCTTGTTGCAAAGTGCGGTGCAAATATACTTGGCAAAAAGTTTGTTTTGGCGGGTGTACCGGGCGAAATGTTGAAGTTTGAAATTGAAAAAAATGGCGCAAGTGACAAAATTGTTGTTGAAATAGAGTGAGGAAAATATGGAAAGACAAATGATTTGTATCATGTGCCCTATGGGTTGCAATCTGACCGTGAAAGAACAAGATGGGCAAATCACCGTCACGGGAAATGGTTGCAACAGGGGAGTTGTGTTTGCAAAAGAAGAAATTTCTTGTCCAAAAAGAATTGTGACAACATCGGTGAAAACAAAAAACGGAGTGAAATCTGTCAAAACAACCGCATCGATACCAAAAAGTTTGATTTTTGATTGCGTGAAAGAGATAGAAAAACTCCGTCTTAAAGATGCAAAATTCGGTCAAATAATAATAAAAAATGTTTTAAATACGGGTGCAGATGTTGTCGTCACTGCAAACGAATAAGTTTCAAGAAGTTTGTTCTATCAAATCCTGCATTGTGTACAGTCCGTTTTTTTGTTTGACAACAAATTTTGCTGCTTTCAAAGCACCTTCGCAAAACACCTTTCTATCAAAAGCCTGATGCTTTATTTGAAGACATTCATTTTCTGAAAAAACTTGAATATTGTGAATTCCGACCACTTCGCCAACTCGAAATGAGCAAACTTGTGGACAGATGCCAATATCTTCAAGTTTTTTTATTATTTGCTTACAAGAGCCACTCGGGCTGTCTTTTTTGTGTTTGTGATGAGTGTCCTCAACGGCAAAATCGCAATAATCAAGTGCTTTCAAAAGTTCGGTCATTTGAAGCAAAACTTGAAACATAAAACTGAAATTTGACGACATAAAAATCGGAATTGAGTGTTTGTACTGCTCTATGAGTTTCAAATTTTTTTCATCATGATTTGTTGTTGCAATAACAATCGGAATATTTTTTTGTTTTGCCAAGACAAGATTTTCGGGCAAGCAATTTGCTGACGAAAAATCAATCACAACATCTGCGTCAAAAGATTTTGCATCTTGGCGATTTTCTTTGTCAATGCCAACAAAATTATCGCCAGTTTCACGCATTAACATTTGCATTTTTTGTCCCATTTTTCCATTTGCTCCAATCAACAAAACATTCATTTCAAAACCTCCAAAATTTTCAGTTGTTCTTCAATCGCTTCTTCGTGATTTTTTTCAAGACTTGTCAGTGGAAGTCTGAGAATATTTTCTATTTTATTTAATTTGCTTAAAGCATATTTGACCGGTATTGGATTTGGCTCGCAAAACATCAATTCATTAAACTTAAACAGTTTGTTGTGTATTTGAAGGCTATCTTTTTTGTTTTGCCACATTTCACCGATTTCTGCGGGAAAGACATTGCTTGTCACACTTATTGTTCCGCTGCAGTTTAAGTTTAAAAAAAGTTGATACAAGTTGTCGTTTCCACAATAAAATGCCAATTTTTCATTTATTGCATTTGCCATGGACAAAATATGATTGACATCGCCATTAGCCTCTTTAAGACCCAAAATATTGTCCAAATTGGACAACTGAAGCATTGTTTGTGGCAAAATATTCACACCCGAGCGTGACGGAATATTGTAAACGATGATGGGTAAGTTTGTTTTTTCGCATATTTTTTCAAAATGTTGGACAATTCCGCTTTGAGTACACTTGCAAAAATAAGGTGTCTGCACAAGGCATGCATCAGCGCCAAGATCTTCTGCCTCGTTGATAAGGTTTGCTGCTTCTTGAAACTGATTTGAGCCGGCTCCGACAATGAGTTTGCACGATTTTGGCAGAATTGAACGGACATATGATATATATTTTTTTCGCTCAACGGGAGTAAGTGAAAATCCTTCCCCAGTTGAGCCAAGAATCAAAATAGCGTTCACGTTGTTTTGAATTTGAAACTCCAGCAATTTTTTTGTTGAGTTGAAATCGATGTCTTTGTTTTTGTCAAAAGGTGTCACCAAGGCGGTGCAAGTTCCTTCAAATATCTTTTCCTTCATAAATTTCCTCCATCTTTTCAAAAATATCAACAGCATTAGATGCCGCACCTCGTCTTAAATTGTCCGCGACAACCCAAAAATTGAAACAATTTTTTTTGCTGTTGTCTTTTCTGATTCTTCCAACAAACACTTCGTCTCTTTCATTTGCAAAAAGTGGCATCGGATAAATTTTGTTTTGTGTATCATCTTGCAAAACGACGTTTTTTGCCTTTTTTAAGGTCTCAAAAACTTCTTGCGTGGTTGCACTTTTTTCAAATTCAACATTCACGCTTTCGCTGTGACAATTTATGATTGGCACGCGCACAGCAGTGGCAGTTATGTGAAGGCGGGGCAGTCCTAGGATTTTTTTGCTTTCAAACACCAACTTGTCTTCCTCTTTCGTGTAGCCGTTTGGAAGAAAAACGTCTATTTGTGGGATAAGGTTGTTTTGAATAGGAAAATCAAATTTTGTTTGCGTGCCATTTAAAAGGTCAAAAATGGCATTTTGTCCGGCTCCGGAAACCGCCTGATAAGTTGAAACTACAACGCGTTTTATTTTAAACTTGTCATGCAAAGGTTTCAGTGCGGTGACGAGTTGAATTGTCGAACAATTTGGATTGGCAATCAGTCTTTTTGAGGCGTCAAGTGCTTTTGGATTGACTTGAGGGACAACAAGTGGAACACTTTTTTTTCTTCGAAAAGCGTTTGAATTGTCAATCACGACAGCCCCATTTTTGACAAATTTTGGAGCAAATTTTTTTGAAATTTCTGCATCTACTGCAAAAAAAGCATAATCAAGATGTAAGTGAGCAAAATTTGTTGTGCTTAATGCCAAACTTTGAAATGTTTTTTCGCCGATTTCTATCTTTCGTCCATCTCCCGAAGCAAACAAATAAAAATTTGCTGATATTTTTCTTTCCAACAGGACTTGCAAAATTTTTTTTCCAACCAGCCCTGTTGCACCAACAATGGCTATGTTCAGGTTTTTTCTCATATGGTTATATATTTTTAAATTTTTGTTTGTGTGCAAAAAAATTTCGCTCACATACATAAATATAAGGTGAAAAAATGATTGTCTTTAAATTTGGTGGAAAAAGTTTGGCTAGTAAAGAAAAAATTTCAAAAATAGCCAAATATATAAAATCTCGTTGCAAAAAAGAAAAACTTATTGTCGTTGTTTCTGCAATGGCGGACACAACTGACAGATTGATTGAAACAGCAAAGTCGTATAGCAAAAATCCGTGCGAGAGAGAACTTGACGCATTTGTCTCTTGCGGAGAAAATTTAAGTGCAAGTTTGCTTTCTATCAAACTGTGCTCTCTTGGAGTAAGGGCATGCAGTTTGCTTGGTTGGCAAGCGAAAATATTTGCTAGCGGCAACTTTGGACATGGCACAATCACATCTGTTGACAAGTCATACATAGAAAGCAGATTGGCTGAATATGATTGCGTTGTTGTGGCAGGATTTCAAGCAGAAAATGAAAATGGCAACATCATCACACTCGGGCGTGGGGGCTCGGACACAACCGCGGTGGCACTTGGCGCAGTATTTGGTTGTCCAGTTGAAATTTATTCGGATTTTGACGGAATTTTTGCAGGGGACCCTCGAAGAGAAAATTATAAAAAATACAAACAAGTTGATTTTGAAACTGCTTTAAGGTACGCTCAAACAGGGGCAAAAGTTTTGAGCGAGCAAAGTGCTCAAATAGCAAAAGACGCACAAACACAAGTTGTTTGCAAGAGCAGTTCAAAACCTCATCTTTGTGGCACAAAACTCACGAGCATTCCAACGCCATTTGTCGGGATAAATGTCAAAGAAAATCTTTGTGAAGTGGAGATTGTTTTCAACGAAAATTTGCAAAAAATAGCAAAAACGGTGCAATTTTTGTTAAAAAAAGTAAATTTTCAACATCTGACAATAAAAGCTCAAACAATAACGCTTGTTATCAAACAAGACGATTTAAAGTTTGTGGAAAATGAAATTGCAAAAATAAATCAGCTTTTTTAAAATTAAATGTTTTAAAATATCAATGCAAATTTTTGCTTTCATCGTCAAGCAATTATTGGCAATTTTTATAAAAACTTTAATTATTTTGGCAACAAAAAAGCAAGATTGTTCTTGCTTTGTGTTTGCATTTAAAAATTTTTGTCCCACAACTAGTGGACGTCTAATTCATCTAAAACTTCCTTGATGGTTTTCATTGCTTTGTCCATTTGCGCTTTTGTGTGAGTTGCTGTGTAACTTGTGCGCAAAAGTGCCATTCCCGGCGGTGTTGCCGGAGTTATAACAGGATTTACATAAATTCCGCGTTCAAGCAACATTTTGCAAGCCTTAAACGCTTTAATGTCGTCATAAACATATATAGGAATGATAGGTGTTGCGCTATCTATTATCTTTATGCCTAATTTTTTAAGGCCTTTGCGCATATAATCGCTTATGTCCAAAAGGTTTTGAACGCGCTGCGGCTCTCTTTCCAAAATTTTGAGTGCCGTTAATGCAGTCGCAACCGATGCCGGAGTTATGCTTGCTGCGAAGATGTACGGGCGCGAGGTGTGTTTCACAAAATCTACAACGCGCTCGTTTGCCGCCATGTATCCGCCGAGTGAAGCCAAAGATTTTGAAAATGTGCCCATAATGATGTCTACATCTTTTTCAAGTCCAAAGTGGCTTGCTGTTCCGCGTCCACATTTGCCTAAAACGCCTAAGCCATGTGCATCGTCCACCATAACGCGTGCACCATATTTTTTTGCAAGTTTAACAATTTCTGGCAACTTGCAAATTTCACCGCTCATTGAAAATACACCATCGGTTACAATCAACACACCGCTTTCTTTTGGCACGGTTTTCAGTTTTTCTTCCAAATCCTGCATATCGCTATGTCTGTAACGCAGCATTTTGCCATAAGAAAGTTTGCATCCATCATAAATTGACGCATGATTTTCTTTGTCGCAAACAACATAGTCATTTCTTCCGACAATTGCACTGATTATGCCGAGGTTTGTTTGAAAGCCGGTCGAAAAAGTCATAACTGCTTCCTTATTTAAAAATTTTGCAAGTTCCTTTTCAAGTTCAAGATGCAGATCAAGTGTTCCGTTCAAAAATCTTGAACCGGAATTGCCAGAGCCATATTTCTTTAATGCTTCAACGCCTGCCTTAATAACTTCTGGGTGTGAAGTCAAGCCGAGATAATTGTTTGAGCCTATCATAATAGTTTCATGGCCATTCATTTGAACAATTGTATCTTGTCCGGAGGTCAATGCGTGGAAGTAAGGATAAATGCCCGCTTCCCTTGCCTGGTCGTAATTATGAACGCCCCTTGTTTTTTCAAAAATATCCACTTTTAATCTCCTTCAACAATATATTTTTGCAATAAGCCAATCTAGAAATCTTGTCGGCAGTATTTTTTGAAATGGTACTAGCAATTTTAACGCGCCAACGCAAACTCGTGCGCGCGGTCTTTTGCTTGAAGCAAGTTTTACAATTTTTTTTGCTACGACATTTGCACTCATGCCATTACGCTCATAACTTTCCATTTTTTCAACCGATTGATTGACTTTGTTGCTTGCACTTTTGTTTTTTATTCGCGCATCCGTAAAGCCTGTTTTGACATCGCCAGGCAAGACTTCACTAACAAAAATTTTGTAAGGCTTAAACTCCGTTCTTGCAGTCCGCGTCAAGACATCTATGCCTGCTTTTGCCGCAGAATAACAACTCTGATAGGGCAACGGAAACAGCGCGGACAATGAGCAAACATTTATTATTTTGCCGGAGCCTTGTTTTTTCATAATGTTGCCTGCAATTGTCAGGTTTGTTGCATATGACGTAAGGTCGGTTGAAAACAACTGTTTGACCGCCTGAATATCGCTATCCAAAAGTTCGCCGCCAATTCCGAATCCTGCATTGTTTACAAAGGCATCTATTTTCTCTTCTTTTTGGACTATGCTGTCCAAAATCTCTTTAATCTTTTGGTGGTTGTTCACGTCCGCTTGAAAGCACTCAAAGTCTCCATTAAACTTTTTTCGGGCTATTCCATAAACAGTCCAGCCTTTTTCAAGAAACAACTTTGCACTCGCAAGCCCTATGCCGCTACTTGCCCCAGTTATTACAACAACTTGTTTCATATTTCCCTCGAATTTACTGCTATTATAACATAAACAAAGCGGTACTCAAAATAAATTTGTGTGATTTATTTTTTGTGTAAAATCTGTTATAAGCCTTTAAATTAAGCCTAAAAGTCATATTCCAAATATTTCTTTTTTAAGTATTTTTTTTTAAAGGGAAGAGTGTTTGTAAAGATTTGCAGAGCCCTAAGGCAATAAAAAACTGATTTAACGATTGCGCAAAACCGCCAATGAAATGCGGTTTTCATTCGGCGCAAAACAGAAAAAACAAGTGTCAAGCGATGGCTTTTTTGTGAAACAAAAAAACGCGCCAAAAGCGCAGTTTTTTCTGTGGTGGGTTGCCGGGGCGCGCTTTGGGAGCGAAGCGGACAACGAGCACGAATACCTTCACGCCTTTGCTCGCAGCCCGGACTTGTCCGGAGTTCCCTTGCAAAAGGCAAGTGCAAATCAAAGATTTGCAGAGACCTAAGGCAATAAAAACTGATTTAATTAACGATTGTGCAAAACAGAAAAAAACAAGTGCCAAGCGATGGCTTTTTTGCGAAACAAAAAAACGCGCCAAAAGCGCAGTTTTTTCTGTGGTGGGTTGCCGGGGGCTCGAACCCCGGACCCTTCGATTAAGAGTCGAATGCTCTACCAACTGAGCTAGCAACCCAAAGTGTGTTTTTTTGCACATTGTTTTTTTGCCTTTGCAATAAAAAACTATGCGTATTATACTACACATTTTTTTTATTGTCAATTATTTTTTTAAGATTTTCAATCTTCCGAGTCTTCTATGATTTCTATCGTGCCATGCAAGGTTTCAAAATCACGTATTTGTCTTTTAACCGCTATCTCAATTTCCTTGTTTTTGCTTCTCCCATTATACTCGGCCATAGATTTTACTTTTTGAAGCAAATTTTTTGAAATTCTTAATGTAAAACGTGGTAAATTACTCAAAATTGCTTACCTCCTTCCAAAATTTTACAAGAAAAACAAAAAAATTACTTAATAGTGCCGTCACTTATTCGTCATACATTGTTTTTTTTCGACATTATAAAATTGATTTTTTATGTGTCAAAAATTTGCAAAAAAAAGTATATGTTATTATGAAAAATTTCAAAGTAATAAATCGTGAAAATCTGTTGTATAATCTTGAGCATTTTTCTGGCAAAAAAATCATTGCAATGGTCAAGGCAAATGCATATGGACATGGACTGAAAGAGATTGTATGCACAATTGAAAATAAAGTTGATGGATTTGGAGTTGTAAACACAGACGAGGCAAGGCAGGTGAGAAAACTTACCGACAAAAAAATTTTGGTTTGCAGCAAAGTGGACGACTTTCGTACTTGCAAAAATCTTGACCTTGATATTTTGATTGATGACGAAGTTGATTTGTTGAGGGCGATTTCTTTTGGACTTGAAAAGAAGATAAATTTGAATATAAATTGCGGCATGAATCGTTTTGGTGTGAAAAGCGAACTTGCTTTGCAAGGTTTGAATAGAATTTTGGAAGAAAAAAACATAAAGTTGCAATCAATTTGCACTCATTTTCCGCGTACTGAAAGCAGGAGTTATACGCGAAAAAATTACGAAAGGTTTTTGTTGCTTAAATCAAAAATTTCACAAAACCCGCAAATTTGTTTTGGAGGCAGCGGGATTTTTGATTATGGATTTGACTATGATTTTTTGAGACTTGGCTTAGGTTTGTATGGATACGGGTACAAAAATCTGAGGAAAGTTATGAGCATATATTCACACGTGAGCAAAATACTTTTTGCAAAAAAAGGTGAGTACATTGGTTATGGTAAAAAATTTTGCGTTTTGAAAGATGGTTTTTTTGCTGTTGTGCCTGTTGGCTATGGCGATGGTTTGAGGCGGGCTTTAAGTGGAAAATTTGATGTCAAGATAAATCAAAAAGTTTTTTGCTCGGTCGGAAATATTTGTATGGACGCTTTTTTTGTTGAAGTTGACAACAGTGTGAAAGTTGGCGATGAAGTTGAAGTGATGTGTGACGCAGAAATTTTTGCAAAAGAATGCGGCACAATTTCTTATGAGATTTTGACCGGTTTTTCTAATTTACGTGGAAAAACAATCGTCAAAGATTGAAAAAATTTTAAAAAATGTCTAAAATGTGCTATACTTGACGCATGAGAGTGAATTCGGGAAAATACAAAGGCAGAAAATTTGTAGAAAACAAGTATCAGCACATCAGACCAACAACCGACAAAGTGAGACAAGCGCTTTTTGTCAAGTTGCAGTTTTTTCTTCCAGAGAAAACCGTTCTTGACCTTTTTTGTGGCACCGGGGCAATGGGAATTGAGGCATTAAGTCGTGGTGCGGAAAGTGTGACTATGGTTGACAAAGATGCTCGAAGTGTGGCTATGACAAAACAAAATCTCAAAAATATGGGCATTGAGCAAAAAGTGATAAAATGTGATGCCCTCACGTTTCTGGAGAATTGCCAAAACAGGTTTGACCTTATTATTTTGGACCCTCCATACAAAAGTGGGCTGTATGAAAAAGTTTTAAACAAAATTTACGAGAAAAACTTGCTTGCAGAAGACGGAATTATTGTGTGTGAGCATGCGAGCGAAGATGAAATTGATTGCACTTTCTTTGAAATTTTTGACAATAAGAAATATGGAAATATAACTTTGACATATTTGCGACATAAAAAAGTAGATTGAACAAAAGCCAATTTTAAAACATATATTTTCCTATATTAACGGAGGGAAAATATGTGTGGTATTTGTGGTGCAATTGGCAACGAAAATCAGATAAGTACTGTGGTTGCAGGGCTTAAAAAACTTGACTATCGAGGATATGACAGCAGCGGTGTTGCGTACCTACAAACTCCCCAAAATCAACTTTGCGTGCAAAAAAGCGTTGGATCAGTAAAAAATCTGCAAAAAAAACTTGAAAAAAACGCTTTTTCAAATGTTGTAATCGGTCATACAAGGTGGGCGACTCACGGAAATGTGTGCGAAAAAAATGCACACCCACACGTTTCAAGCAGTGGCAGATTTGCTATTGTCCACAACGGAATTGTCGAAAATTTTGAAAGCCTAAAGCAGCGAATGTCTTGCGATTTTTACTCCGACACCGACACTGAAGTTTTTGTCAATTTGATTGAAAATCAAACGGGCAACACCTTGCAGAAATTGCAAAAAGCAAGCACTTTGATAAAGGGCAGTTTTGCTGTGGCATTGTTGGAAGTTGGGATAGACAAAATTTTTCTTGCCAAACGTTCAAGTCCCTTAATGGTGGCTTTTGACCATCGTGGTTGCGTGGCTGCAAGTGATATCTCAGCATTTGCAGGAAGATTTGATTGTTGTTGGATTTTAAACGATAATGAGTTTGCAGTTTTGGAAAAAGACAAGGTTACTTTTTTTGACCAAAAATTAAAGAAAATAAGCATAAAACCTATCAAAATTGACGAATATGATTTTGCTGAGGAAAATTTGCAAGAAGATTCTTTTATGCTTAAGGAAATAAAAGAACAACCAGTTGTGTTGAGAAATACTTACTTCAAATATTTTGCAGAAATTCAAAATTTGGATTGGGAAAAACTTAAAAAATTTCATGCCTTTCATTTTGTTGCTTGTGGAACGGCCTATCACAGTTGTTTGATGGGGGCTCGCTTTTTGAAACAATTTTGCAAAAAAAATGCCACGTGTGATATTGCAAGCGAATTTAGATATGACAACAACATTTTTGTAAAAAATTGCTTGTATATTTTTGTCAGTCAAAGCGGGGAGACTGCCGACACTATTGCGTGTGCAAATTTGGTCAAACAAAAGGGCCTGCCAACAATGTGTGTGACCAATGTGCCTTATTGCACTTTAAACAATCTTGCAGATTATGTTTTGCCAACTTTCGCCGGAAAAGAAATTGCGGTGGCTTCAACAAAAGCCTACACAGCACAAGTTTTTACACTGCTTGTTTTTGCGTTGCGACTTGCAAATTTGGATTGCCAGGAAATTTTAAAAAAATTTGTTTTAAATTTACAAACGACTCAGGATCTTGATTCTGTTTTCAAACAAATAGAAAAATTTAAGAAAATATTTTTTGTTGGACGCGAACAGGACTTTGTCACCGCTCTTGAAGGGGCATTGAAATTGAAAGAAATCGCATACATTGGTTGTATTGGAATTGCTGCGGGGGAACTTAAGCATGGCACACTTGCACTTGTTGACGATGAAACTTTGATTGTGGCAATTTCAACTCAAAAAAGTTTGAAAGAAAAAATGGAAAGTAACATGTTGGAAATCAAGGCACGAGGAGGAAAAATTTTGCTTGTTTCTCAGTTTAAACATGATATAGATGTTGACTTTTTGATAAAACTACCTGATTTTGAAGAATTTTTGATGCCAATTGTTTCAATTATTCCTCTTCAACATCTTGCTTTGCACTTCTGTCAATCTTTGGGATATAATCCCGACAAACCAAGAAATTTGGCAAAATCGGTGACAGTGGAGTGAAAAACTGCGCTGTTGGCTCGTTTTTGCCACAAAGTGTCAAAAAGCATCGCATTGACGCT
>CANPYI010000012.1 GCA_947588355.1 uncultured Clostridia bacterium | reverse complement strand
GCCAGCGCATTGATGCTTGTTTTTTCACCTCACCGCCAAACGAAAACCGCACTGCGTTGGCGGTTTTGCGGTGTCTTTTTTTGAAAGCAGTGCTTCGAAGTGAAAAAAAACAAAGATTTCTCTCTGTTTTTTATCGATTTCTAGGTTTTTCTGGATTGATTTTTTCTTGTTTTGTCTTTAAAATTGGCTCTGCTTTTTCATATCCGTCTTTCTCGGACAGGCTAACTTTAACAAGCATCTTCTTTTCTTCTTCAGTGGCAAATTCCAGTGCTTCATCTTCGCATTGCTGTCTTAATTCTTTTGCCGCTTTGCTGCCGTAGTCATTTGTTTTTTCATCTCTGTCAAATAGCTTTGCTCTGGCGATAAGTTCAAGACTGACAAGTCGCATTATGGCAGTATTGCCCTTTTTATATTTTTTTACACATTCTTCTAAGTTGAGGACAATGTATGGTTTATTTCCGAAAATAACAACTGGTGCTTTGCTTGTTGTTTTGACTGTGGCACCTTTTTTCTTGTCCCAAATTTCAGCAGTTCTGGAAACTTCTTTGCAACCTTTGACAAGGTTGCATTCTGGATTGTAGATTATCTGCAAAGCGACGCGCAACCCGGCGTCCGTGTTGTACCTGTTGTAACAGTACAGGTCGCCGCCAATGTTCACACACTCCACCCTGCCGGACGAGCCCGGCAACGCAGTGCGGGTGAAGTAGTATCCTGCTTTGTAATCACTGTTTTCATGTGCCCCGTCTTTTTTTGCTTTTTCTGAAAGTGATGCACTTACAAAAGCAGGGAATTTTTTGATGATTTCTTGATAATCTGCCTCGCTTGGCAAATTTACAAAGTTTTCTATTGTTGCCATATTTTTTATCTCCTTTTTTTTGTTCAAGCACATTTTAACACGGGGGGGGGTGTTTGTCAATAGGTTTTCAAAAATTTTTATATTTTTTTCAAAAATTCGATATTTTTAACTAAAAAAAAGACCCTTTGATCTTTTTGCTTTGCTTTTTAAAACACGATTGAGGCGAAAAGCAGGAGAAATGATGCAAAAAGGGAAAGGTTATTGAATTTGTTTGGCAGGTACATATTCAAGATGATATGTGAAGCGTAGCATGCGCACGCCAAAGAAAACAGAATGTTTTGCAAAGCGAAGGAGTACAACAGGCAAGGCAGTATGGTGCTTACAAGCAAACTTGCGGCAAGAAACATCAAAAACTTTTCAAAAAAGCCAAACAAGTTTGTGAGCAATGAGTTTTTTGTGATAATAAAATCCAAAAAAGTGCATGCAAGTGCCAAAAACAGTCCAATCAAAAACGAATAAGGCGTTTCTTTGCCAAGATAGAGGGCGCAGAACGCTATGCAAAAGGCGGAAACGCAGTAGGCGAAACCTTTTATTGTTTTGTCAAGATTAAACACACCAAAACGCAATTTCTTCCCTTCTTGGGAAATATTGTCGGCAGTTTTGTTTGTTGTTTTAAACTCAAAGATTGTCAAAAATAGTGGCAAAACGGAGATTATCAGCAAGATAGAATAGCCATCAAAAGCGTTTTTGTAGGAGGCACTTGTCAGGCCGGCGCACACAAGAGCAACAATGCTTGTGAGTGCAAGTGGCAAATAAAAAGCAGACGTCCTTTTGATGAAGCACAAAAGGACAGCCGCAACCACAACTGCAACCAATATCAAAACAAGCGCTGCAATCATCATATACACAATTATATCCATTTTTGAGTTGTTTGTCCAACAAAAAACGCATATTTTGTATGCGTTTAGTTTTTTGTTTGCATCTTAAAGCCATCTTTCAAACTTATTGTGCTGTTGAAAATCATATGGTCAGGGGTGCTGTCTTTGTCCACGCAAAAGTATCCTTTGCGCATAAATTGAAATTTGTCTTCCGGTTTTGCGTCTTTCAAAAAGTTTTCAGCAATGGCGGTTGTTTCAATCAAAGAGTTTGGCTCCAAAATTTCGCTGATTGCCACACCATCAGAAAGCGCCTTTGCAGGATTTTTGTATTCGTCTTTAATCAAATTTTTAAAGTTTCGTATTGTTACTTCAAAGCAGTTGTCTTTTGACACAAAATGAATCGTTCCTTTACATTTGATGCCTGAAGTATCATCTCCACTTTTTGTGTTTGGCAGATATTCGCATTCCAGATGGTCAATCTCGCCATTTTTGTCAAAAACAACTTTGTTGCATTTTATGATATATGCACCCTTCAGACGCACAATTCCACCTTCGACAAGACGGTTGTATTTTGGAGGAGGATTGAGCGAAAAATCTTCCTTTTCAATGTAAATCTCTCTTCCAAAAAGTGCTTTGTGCTTTCCAGCAGTTTCGTCATTCGGATTGTTTTCTATCTCAATTTCTTCACATTTTTTGTCGTAGTTTGTAATGACAACTTTAAGAGGGTCCAAAACCACCATTGCACGCGTGGCAATTTTGTTTAAGTCCTCACGAACATAATATTCCAAAGCGGAGTATGGCACGGTCACTTCCAAAACATTTCCCCAACCAACAGATTTCACAAAATCTTTGATTGCTTTGGCAGTGTAGCCGCGGCGACGTACACCAACAAGGGTTGGAAAACGAGGGTCGTCCCAGCCAGAAACATATCCTTCCTTGACAAGTTGTTTAAGATATCTTTTTCCAATCAAAACGTTTTCTATTGTCAGTCTTGAAAATTCACGTTGCTTTGGTGCAAAAGGCTTTTTCCAGCCGTTTTCAATAAACCAGTCATAAAGCGGGCGGTGGTCATGAAATTCCATACTGCAAAGGCTGTATGTCACACCTTCAAGAGCATCTTCCAGAGGGTGAGCAAAGTCATACATTGGATAGATGCACCATTTGTTGCCAAGTTTGTAGTGCTCTGCACGCAGCACACGATACATGACAGGGTCACGCATGTTCATATTTGGATGAGCCATGTCTATTTTTGCACGCAAAGTTGCTTTTCCATCGGCAAATTTTCCGTCTCGCATATCATGAAACAACTTCAAATTTTCTTCCGGTGTGCGATTTCTGTAAGGACTTTCTTTGCCAGGCTCTGTCAAGGTGCCACGAGTGGCGGAAACTTCTTCGGCGGAAAGTTCACAAACATACGCTTTGCCATCTTTTATCATTTGCTCGGCGATTTTGTATATATCGTCAAAATATGCCTCACTTGCAAAAATAAGTTTGTCTGGCGTGTATCCAAGCCAAGCAAGGTCGCTCATATAACTGTCCGAAAATTCGCCTTCCTCTTTCACCGGGTTGGTGTCGTCCATACGCAAATAAGTTTTTCCACCAAATTTGATGGCAGTTTCAAAGTCAATTGTCCATGCCTTTGCATGAGCAATATGCCAATATCCGCTTGGCTCTGGAGGGCAGCGGGTGATTACCTCTTTTGTGCGTCCAGCCTTAAAGTCAGCAATAATTTCTTCTTCCAATTCATTTTCAGGGACAATGTTGTCCAAATCAATTCCGTTTGCAAGTTTCATATTTTTATCTCCAATAATAGAAATATTCTAGTTTTCTTTGCTCAAAATGTCAATTATTTGAAACTTTTTTACAAAGAATAATAAAAAAAATTGGATAAAATCCAATTTTATTTTTTCAGTTTTTCACGCAGTTTGGCTTTGATTCGTGTCAGGGTGTTGTCGATAGATTTTTGTGTCAAATTGAGTGATTGAGATATTTCGCGATAAGAAAAACCTTGAAGATACAATCGAAGTACCTGAAATTCTTTATCGGAAAGCAGTCGTTTTATGTCGCGTTTGAAGGTATCATAATTTTCTTTGTCAATCACCTTTTCGGCGGGGGTGGTGTCTAAAACAAGTTCAACGGGCAGAAAATCCAAACTCTCAACAGCATTTTCGTTGAAACTTTGAAGCGAAATTGCCGTGGAAAGAGGTTTGTTTTTGTTGGTGTTGGCACGCTTTATCGCCGTTTGAATTTGATGTTTTATACAAATAACTGCAAAAGTTTTGAAAGTGGTTTCCTTGTGACCAGAGTAGCCTCGAATGGCTTTGTAAAGTCCAATCATACCTTCTTGCACAATGTCCTCGATATCGCCGCCGACAATAAAGTATCCGCGAGCAATCTTGACAACCAAATCTTTGTAGCGTGCAAACAACTCGTTTTCCGCCTTAATATCGCCACTTTGTATTTTGTTTACAAGTTCTTCGTCTGAGATTTTCATTTGTTTCCTTTTTTTATTTGTCGTTTTGGCGTTGTCTTACAACTTCATAAATCACAATGCCTGCACTGACGCTTGCATTAAGGGAATTTACTGAGCCTTTGAGTGGCAAAGTTAAAACACCGTCACAGTAGTCACGCAAGGATTGTTTTATGCCGTTTCCTTCGCTGCCAATCACCACCGCAATGTTTCCGGTGAGATTTTGCTTGAAGATGTTTTCTCCTCCAAGTTCACAAGCATATATCCAGAGGCCATTTTCTTTCAAAGTGTCGATGGCGGTTTTCAGATTTGCTACTCGTGCAATTTTCATATTTGCAATCGCTCCGGCGGAAGTACGTACAACAGTTTCATTCACCTGACAAGCCCGCATTTTTGGAATGATAATTCCGTCAACTCCACCACATTCGCAGGTGCGGATAATTGCGCCCAAATTGTGCGGGTCCTCTATGCCGTCCAAAAGCACAACAAATGCTCCATCTGTGCTTTTTGGATTTTGCAAAATGTCTTCCACAGAGCAGTATTCAAAATCAACAGTTTCGGCAATATACCCTTGATGATGGCCGGTCACACTTTGTGCGTCCAGCAACTTTTTTGGCAAAAATTCAATCTTGAGTTTGTTTTTTCTTGCCAAGTTTATGACATCGTCTCGGCGAGTCGCAAAATTTTTGTCAATCAAAATTTTGTTGATTGTCACATCATTTTTGATTGCTTCCAAAACCTGATTTTTTCCTTCAATTTTCATAAAAACTCCGTTATTTTGCGTTTTTTTGCAAATTTTGTGTAGATATTTTCAAGATTTCTTCCAATTTTTGTGTTTTTTCTGTCAAATACAAATATCCAATCAAGGCCTCAAACGAGGTCGCTTTTTTGTAAGTTTGTTCATCAAAATTTTTTGCGCTGTGTTTGTTTTTTGTGTTGCGCGCCTTTCGGACAATCTCTTGCTCGTTCTCTGTCAAAATATCTTGCAATCTTTCAAGCGTTTGCGCTTGCGCACTTGCATTGCAACAACTTTTTGCAAGGGTGTGATAGGTGTTCAGTTTTTCTTTTTCGCCTTTCAAAACTTCTTGCCTTACATATGCAGTGTGAATGGCATCACCCAAAAATGCCAAAGCAAGCGGGGACATATCTTCAATATTTTTCATATCGTTCCTTTTTAATTGTTAAATCTGAAAAGCATCACATCTCCGTCTTGCACAACATAGTCCTTTCCCTCAATGCGCACTTTTCCTTTTTCCTTGGCTTTCAAAAAGTTGCCCGCTTCAACAAGGTCGGCGTAGGACACAACTTCTGCCTTGATAAAGCCTTTTTCAAAATCTGTGTGAATTTTTCCTGCTGCTCCGGGTGCTTTTGTGCCTTTTGTGATTGTCCAAGCACGCACTTCTTTTTCGCCGGCTGTCAAAAAACTCATAAGTCCCAAAAGGTCATAACTTGCCATAACAAGTTTTTCCAGTCCGCTTGTCTTTATGCCGAGTTCTTGCTTAAACATTTCGCGTTCGTCTTTGTCAAGGCCAACGATTTCTTCTTCAATTTTTGCGCAAAGCACAACAACTTTGGCACGTTCTTTTTCGGCGATTTCCCGAACGGCACGCACATATGCATTGTCCTCTTTGGCGATGTCAGTTTCACCTATGTTTGCCACATAAATCACCGGTTTGGCAGTCAAAAGTGCAAAATTTTTGAGCAATTTTTCTTCGTCTTCGCTGTAATGTAAGGTGCGGGCTTGTCCACCAACTTCCAAGGTGTTTTTTATACGATTCATCATCTCCACTGCCGCAACCAAAGTTTTGTCTTTGTTTTGACGAGCAATTTTTTCGTTTTTGTCCAAATATTTTGTCACTTGTTCCAAATCAGAAAGAGCAAGTTCTGTTTCAATCGTTTCTATATCACGTTTTGGATCAATACTTCCGCTTACATGAATGATTTTTTCATTGTCAAAACATCTTACAACATGCACAATGGCATCGACTTCACGAATGTGACTTAAAAACTTGTTTCCAAGGCCCTCACCATGACTTGCACCTGCCACAAGGCCTGCAATATCAACAAATTCAATGCTTGCCGGCGTGATTTTTTGTGTTTGATAGATATTTCCAAGCACAGTCAAACGTTCATCTGGCACATCCACCACACCGATGTTTGGCTCTATTGTGCAAAACGGATAGTTTGCACTTTCCGCACCTGCCTCGGTGATGGCATTGAATAACGAACTTTTGCCAACGTTTGGCAGTCCAACAACTCCAATTTTCATTTTCTACTCCAATATTTTACTTATTTTACAATATTTCCATCGCTTTTTGCAAGTGAATAAAACAAAAAGAGAGATGCCTCTCTCTTTGTTTTTGAAAAACTAAATTATTTTCTTGTTCTTCCACCATACTTATCTGAGTATTTTTTTAGTTTTTTATTTTGTTCCTCTATTTGATTTTCAAAATTGTTTTTCTCTTCATTTGCTTCTATTGCTGCATTTTGTTTGTCTTGTTCTTCTTGTTTTTCTAATTCTTGTCGTTTGTTGTCTTCAAGGACATAGGTTTCAAGTCCATCTTCAGTATTTTTGTTTCTCTTCATATCTGTTTGAGATCGATAATTTTTCTTTTCCGTTGCTTCTGTTTCCCTGAGGTTTTGCTTTCCTTCAATCATTTCGTTGATCTTTTCTGCACGACCTTTTTGAGAAGCCTTTGCCTCTTCTTGAAGTTTGTCAAAATTATCATAAAGTTCATCAAGTTTTTTATGATAAACTTCGCAGTCTTTTATTCTTTCTGCTTCTCTTTTCACAGCATTGAAGTTTCTTTTTGCGGAGTTTAGTTCCTCGGCTGCCCTTTCTCTGTTTTCTCTTGCTTGTCCCAATTCCCGTTCTGCAGACTCAAATGCCGAAATAAATTCCTTGTCGGATTTCAAACCTAATTTAGAGATTTCCTCTTTAAACTGATTTGACAAGACTGTGTTTTGTGTATTTAAATTTTTTCCAAGAGACGAAGAAAGCAGGGCGAGGTTGCTAGTTCGGGAGACATTTGCTTGTATTTTGTCGTGAATTTCCTTTGCTTTTTTGAACTTGTCAAATTCTTTTTGAGCATTCGTCAAATTGTTTTTTGCCTCGTTATTTCGGCCCATTGCCTCAGTAAGATCATTTGCACGCATGTTCTTTAATTGTTCAAACTGCTCTGTTGTAAGTGAAGGTCCAATTTCCAGAGGAGTGGAATTTTCTGAAATTTTCAGCATTTCTTCATTTGAGACACCCAAATTTGTCATAAGTCTATTTTCAGATCTTTTGATGGAATTTTCTGCACGAAGAATCTTTCTCCCTTCGCGTTTGATTTGGCTGTTTTCAAATTTTGTGTCTTTTGCATTTAATCTTTTTTCTGCCCTCAAAAGAGATTTCTGACCGCGAACTGCTTCTTGAATTTCAATCAGTTTCACTTCAGCATTGCTTTCGGCACAAGTATGTTCCAAATTCCTTATCTGTTTGTTTGTTTCACTCAACTTTTTGTCGATTTGTTTAAGTTTTTTTGCTTTCTGTCTTTTTGTCAAATCAGCTCGGTTTTCAATTTCCTCTTTTTCTGATTCAAATGCTCCTTTTCTGATTTTGGCTTGATTCAATAAATTGGTGTATTCAGCGGAAATAGTTCGTTTTTGTTCCAATTTGGTTTTCTTTTCATAATTTGGAAGTTTTTGCTTCAGCATGGCAAGTTCTTGTCTTTCTTTTTGATGTGTTCGATATGCATTTATGCCATTTATTATCCAGTTCCAAGGTGCAATTGTGTTCACAAGCGCCAAACCACTTGCAACAAGTGGAATAATCATTCCAATCAATGGCAAAGGCAATATCATGGAAATCAAAACACTTATTGCCGCAATGCCAACCAGTGATTTTGTGACATCTGAATTTGGATTTAGTGTCCGAATTTGATTTTTGATAGGTTTCCTAGGTGCAACATTTCTGTTTTGTCTCTGCTGTTCCTCACGTGGTTGCTCTGGTTGTTGTTCTGATTGAGGCTGCTCAGATGGCTGCTCAGATGGTTGCTCAGATGGTTGCTCAGGTTGTGGTTCTGGCTCAGGTTGTGGCTGTGGCTCAGGTTGATGCTCGTCATTCAAGTCTTGCATCACAGCATCGCGAGAAAGATTTCTCACATTGTCAAAAGAGCGTATTTGTGTGGTTGCCTCGTTTGTTATTGGATAAATATTGCGTGAAATTTCACCATTTGTGTATTTTGCATTGTTGTGTGCACCTTTCTTTTTTGCAATATTGTCAGCGACATCAAATTTGTCGGACATATTTTCAAGCAAATGTGTGAGACCTTGGCTGTTTTCGTCAAAACTTGTAGGAACAAACACGTCGCGAACATTTCCGCCGCTGGCTTTAAGTCCCAAATGAAGTGCTTGCTTTTTGCCGGATTGTTGCAACGAAAGGTCGTTGATTTCATACAATTGAGGGGCAGTTTTTCCTCCAGAACGGTTTGTTGTTTGAATGTATGCATACTTTTTGCCGTTCATCTCAAAAGCATTGAGATATTGCGTTGTTGAAATGTCATTGCCGTCAGCATCTTTTTGTGGCATATTGAAAGGAATGGAATGCATTTTTATATCGCCAAGTTGATAGGTGACAGGCTGTGACTGTTTTTCTTCGCCTGCAAGATGTCTTTGCAGTTGAATTGTGGAAACAAGAATAGAACTGAAAAGTGGCTCTGACTTTGAAATATCACAACCGTTTTCGTTTTTAAGTGCCATTTCCAAAAATTTTGTTGAAACAGAAATATCAAAAGGTTTGCCCGACTCGATATTCGACTGCCTTGCAATATGATTTTGAGCATCTTTCATTTGTGTTCCAAGCGCAGAAAACATGACAGCAAATGCAGAGTTTGCCGCGCGCACTTCGCTGGCATCAATACTTCCGGATTTTGTTAAATTGAGCCTTTGAATGTCAAAAACATAATTCCCATTTCCGTCTTCGCGTTCAGAAAGTTGCATCTCGGGTGTTTTGAGACTGTCCACAAATTCTTTGTCGGCAAGCATAACAATGTTTCCGTCAGAATTTTGTTGGAAAGAAGCAACAAACTTGTTGTCTTTTGTGACAGACAACAACACATTGTTTTCTTGATTGTCCGATACAGAAAATGTTTGTGGAGTGGAAATTCCGGCACGAGACAAGTCAATGTTTTGTTTTACTGCTTTTTCGCTCTCGTCATAAACAAGTTGTTGACCCGCACTTGAGCCTTTTCCCTTTGCTTTTGTCAACGAGTCCATATCCTGTAAAACAATTTGGTCCTCTGGAGGAATTATATCAGAAATTTCTTCGGCAGGCTCGGCAGATACTTCAGGTGTCTCATCATTAATAGTTTCGTCAACAGCAGTTTCAGGCGGAGTTTTGATGCCTTCTTCGACAGGCGGAACAAAAGGATCTTGAGATGGAACATTGTTGATTACTCCGGCAGTTTCGTCAACAGCAGTTTCAGACGGAGTTTCTTCGGCAGTCGGAACAAAAGGATCTTGAGGTGGGACATTGTTGATTACTCCGGCAGTTTCATCAACAGTAGTTTCAGGCGGAGTTTCGATGCCCTCTTCGGCAGTCGGAACAAAAGGATCTTGATGTGGGACATTGTTGATAACTCCGGCAGTCTCATCTTGCTCTGTTTTTGGAATATCAACTCCTGAAATTCCTTTGTTGTTTTCTGGAGTAGACTCTGGGGTAAGTTTTGGAGTAGGTTCTGCGATCAGTCCTGATGTTTTTTCATCACTAGGATTTTCAAGATTTTGCTCGTCTATTTGCTGGGAAGTTTGTCCATTATTTGAAGAATCCACAAAATGATAATCTTTCAATCCATTGTTGTCATTTACACTGGTTTTGGCAGGTTGTCTTTCGGAAGCATTTCTTCTGCCAAAGAAAGATCCAAGCCTTTCACCAAATTTTTTCCATCTGCCGCGGAAAGTTTTTTCTTCTTTTGCTTGCTTTTCTAATTGTGGCAAAAGCGAGTTGCTGTAATAAATGATGTTGGCAAGCCTTTTTGTCACGGGACTGAAATTATAGTTTAAGTTGTTTTCCTTGCAAAAACTTTCAAATTCTCCGTTGTTGTTTTCATCAATTTTTTGTTGAATTCTTTCTGTTTCTTTATTATCTACCATGGATAAATACAGATTGTCTGCAGTAATTTTGCGCTCTGCATTTAATGTATCATCTATGAAGATATTTGACGCAAGTTCTTGTGCTTTTTTGAAATTTGTGCCAGACATTTGTTTAAGAGGGGATTTGCTTTGCAACAGTGTTGTAAAAGCAGCAATTCTAAAATCTGGATCTTGCATGAAAGTTTCATAATCAGCATCACTTAACAAAGGCTCACTGTTTTGTTTTAGCATTCTTTGAATATGATTAGGTTCAAATATTTGTTTTGCATCTGTTGATTTTGAAAACTCATCAAAAGCATCTGAAAATAATGCCGAAAATGTTTGAGCGAGTCTTCCTTTGTAAAAGTTTAATGTTTGATCTACATTTAAATTGGTTGGTGAAAGTTTTAGTCCTTCGTAATTTCTGATAAACTCAACACAATCATCATTATAGTTAGGCTCATTCTTTATCAAGTTTATCAAATCTTTGATTTGTTTGTCTGTAGGACCTTTTGGTGGATTGCTTGGACCTTTTGGTGGATTGCTTGGACCACTGCCAAGGTCATTTTTTGGTTTACGTCCTCTTGAAATTTGAGTATCTGTTGAAATGTTTTTATCGTTGTTTATTTCGTCTTCTGGTTTTGGCTGAAAGTCATTATTCACAGAGTTGATATCGTCAAATGAAAAATCATCTCCAAAATCATTTGCAGCCTCTGACACAAAGTCATTGTTTTTGTCTTCAACTCCTTTGCCGCCGTTTCTGTTTGTAAGTGCTGTTTCAAACGGGTCCACATTATTTTCATCGCGATATTGCGGGTTGGCTTGATTAAGCAACTCATCAAGTTGATCGTCTTGTTCTCTGATATCAGTTTTCAGACTTTCATTTTCTTTTTCAATTTCAGTTGGGTCCAAGTTGTATGAGTCCATTTCATTGTTGAGATTTTTATTTTTCTTTGCCATAATCCTCTCCATACATTGAATTTAGGTTAATTTAATTATACTACAAAAGTGCTTTATTGTCAACAATTGTCGATAAATAATTTTTGCTGTTAATTTTTACAATATTTTTTGTTTTGAGTTTGATTTTTAATCTTTTTGTTTAAAATTTTCTTTAAAAACTTGTTTTTTAAAACATTTTTTGCTATCATTATTAAAATATTTGCAAAAAATTATGTGTATGGTCAGGATTTTGATGCTTTAGAGATCTGCCTTGGCCAATTATGAGGTTGAAATGGGACTTTTTGGAAATGAAAACAAATCACAAGTAAAAAAATTGCGTAAAATTGCCGATCGCGTGATCGCTTTGGAAGAAAAATACAAAAATTTTTCTGACGAGCAACTTTGTGCTTGCACAGAGGATTTCAAAAAACGTTACTCGGCGGGCGAAACTTTGAACGACCTTTTGCCAGAGGCGTATGCAGTTGTGCGTGAGGCCGCAGACAGAGTTTTGAATATGCGTCATTTTTATGTTCAGATTTTGGGCGGCATTGCACTCCATCAGGGGCGTATCGCCGAAATGGCAACGGGTGAAGGAAAAACACTTGTTGCCACACTTCCTGCATACCTCAACGCTATAACGGGCTTAGGTGTGCATGTTGTCACAGTGAATGAATATTTGGCAAAACGTGATGCCGAATGGATGGGAAAAGTTTACAAATTTTTGGGACTCACTGTCGGCGTGATTGTTTCCAACATGGATCCAAAAGCAAAAAAAGAGGCTTACAACTGCGACATAACCTATTGCACAAACAACGAACTTGGCTTTGACTACTTGCGTGACAATATGGCGATAACCAAACAGCAAAAAGTTCAACGCGGGCACAACTTTGCTATTGTGGACGAGGTAGACAGTATTTTGATTGATGAAGCAAGAACGCCACTTATTATCTCTGGACGCGGAATGAAATCCAGTGACAACTATATTCGGGCACAAAAATTTGCAAAAACACTCAAAAAAGAAGACTGGGAGATAGACGAAAAAACAAAGGCTCTCAACTTGACTGAAAGTGGTATTGCGAAGGCAGAAAGATTTTACAATTTGGACAATCTTTCAGATGTTGACAATTTGGAATTGAATCATTATATCAACAACGCTCTTAAGGCCAACTTTGTTATGTTTGTCAACGAAAACTATATTGTCAAAGATGGCGAAGTTGTGATTGTTGATGAGTTTACCGGTCGTCTTATGCCGGGCAGAAGATACAACGACGGACTTCATCAAGCGATTGAAGCAAAAGAAGGCGTTGAGATAAAAGATGAAAACAAAACCCTTGCCACAATCACCTTCCAAAATTATTTTCGTATTTACAACAAACTTTCAGGCATGACAGGAACGGCAAAGACAGAGGAAGGGGAATTTCGAGCAATTTACAAACTTGACGTCGTGACAATTCCTACAAACAAGCCAAATATTAGAATTGACGAGCCGGATATAGTGTTCACCACTGAAGCGGGCAAAATAAAAGCGATTGTGGAGGAAATAAAAACTCGCCACGAAACCGGGCAACCAATTTTGATTGGCACAATCACTATTGAAAAAAGTGAACTCTTGTCCAAAGCATTAAAAGAAAACAAAATCAAACATGTTGTTTTGAACGCGAAAAATCACGAACAGGAATCTCAAATTGTGGCACAGGCGGGCAGAAAGGGTGCTGTGACCATTGCCACAAACATGGCGGGTCGTGGAACGGATATTTTGCTTGGCGGAAATCCGGAATTTATGGCAAAAAATCAGATGAAGGACGAAGGCTTTTCTGACGAGCAAATTTCATATGCAACCGCTTTCAACACTATTGACGACAAAGAGATGCAAAAGGCACGTGAAAGATATAATGTATTGTTTGAAAACTTCAAAAAGACGACCGATGCTGAAAAAGAGGAAGTCAGAAAAGCGGGTGGACTTCACATTATCGGCACTGAAAGACACGAATCTCGCCGAATAGACAATCAGTTGCGTGGTCGTGCCTCTCGTCAGGGTGACCCTGGATCGAGCGTGTTTTTCTTGTCACTTGAAGACGACCTTATCAGGCGATTTGGTGGCGACAGACTGAAAAAAGTGGCCTTGTTCTTTAAACTTGAAGAAGGAACGCCAATTCAACTTAAAATTCTTTCAAAACAAATTGAAAGTGCACAAAAAAAGATTGAAATTCAAAACTTTGCAATGCGAAAAACTGTTTTGCAATTTGACGATGTGATGAATGCTCAGCGTGAAGTCATTTACAAAGAGCGTGACAAGGTGCTTGAGGGCAAAAACTTGCACGAATATATCATGGCAATGTTTCCGGGCGTTATTTCCAAAGTTTTGGACAGTTGTGTGGAGGATGAAAAGCCTTATTTTGAATGGGATTTTGCAAAAATAAATCACGAACTTGAACGCGGTCTTATCGAAAAAGGCAAAAATCTGGTCACGGAAAGTTTTTGCGAGGGAATGGAACGTGAGGATTTGGAAGAAGCGCTTTTGACTGAGATTCGCAAAAGATACAACGACCGTATGAACGAAGCCGGAAAATACGGCATTGAATTTGAAAATTTGGAACGACTTGTTTTGCTTACTGTTGTTGATGAAAATTGGATGAACCATATCGACGACATGCAAATAATGAAAAACGAGATTTTTGCAAGGGGATTTGGTAATCAAGACCCTATTCTTGCTTACAAAAAAGATGCTTATGAAATGTTTGACAACATGATTGAAAAAATCCGAAAAACAACCTGTATTTTGCTTTTAAACACCACAATTGAGGAACGTAAACCAGAACCAAAACCGCAACAAGTGTTCACGCAGTTCACCGAAGCGAAAGTTGAAAATGTTCCAAAAAGTTCAAACGCGCAGCCACGTCAAGAGGAAATCAAAAAACAGACCACGATCGTAAACACCACAAAAAAGATTGGCAGAAATGATCCTTGCCCATGTGGAAGCGGAAAAAAATACAAAAATTGCCATGGTGCAAATGCATAAAAATGTTAAAAAACCCGCATAATTGCGGGTTTTTCAAAATCTTAAAGATATTTTCGGACATCAAATTGCTGATTGTCCATAAGGCGAATCAGTTTTTTGGCGAGTGTTTTTGCCTCGTCGGATGCGTTTTCGTAGGTGTTTAGATATTTGTTTAATGACTTTGTGCCCATATTGCACCCTGCAGTCATTAGGTCAGCAATAGTGGCATCTGATTTTTTGAAAAAAAGTTTTATTTTTGTTTTGATTACTGACATCATTTTTGCCATTATGTTTGGCTCTTTGCCTTCACTATTAAAATTTTTCAGCATATCTTCAATTTCTTTTTGCAAAAAATTGTAGTCGTCCTTATAGTTTTTCAGTTTGCTCTTAAATTCTGGATTTTGCACTTGTTCAACAACTTCGTCGATGGCTTCTGTTCCCATTTTTATACCTGCATCGCATTCTTTAAGCAATTCAATCGTATCTGACATAAAAACCTCTCTTTCAAAATATTTTTTGCAGTTTTATTTTTATTATTCGGCAATTTCCAGACAAATGCTTGACATTTTTTTTTCTTTATGTTATATTTGCAAAGCAGTATAAATTATTTACTGTCCTTGCTCTTTTCGAAGAGCCAAAAGTCCAAAAGGAGGTAAAAGATGAATAAGTATGAACTTATGTTTATCGTTGCCAGCGATCTTCCTGAAGAAAAACGTGAAGAACTTATTGCCAAACAAAAGGCGTATGTAGAATCACACAAAGGAATTGTTGAAGGCATCGAAAAAATGGGCATGAAGAAATTTGCTTATCCTATCAACTTTAAAACAGAAGGTTTTTATGTTTTGATGAATATAGAGTTTTCTGCCAACGAAGTTGACGCTATGAGCAAACTTATGAACATCACCGATGGTATCGTGCGCCATATGTTTGTCAAAAAAATTGTAAAGTAAGAGGAAAAATTATGAACAAAGTTGTTTTAATAGGAAATTTGACAAGAGATCCAGAACTTCAAACCACAAATAGTGGAGTTTCTGTCTGCCGTTTTTCACTTGCAGTGACAAGACGTTTTGCAAATGCTGACGGCGAGCGTGAAGCAGATTTCATCAACATTGTTGTTTGGCGAAATCAAGCAGAAAATTGTCATAAGTACTTGAAAAAAGGTTCAAAATGTGCCGTTATCGGACGTATCCAAACATCAAGTTATGATGCTCCAGACGGCTCAAAACGTTACACCACAGATATTGTTGCAGACGAGGTTGAATTTATCAACAACAATAGAAATGGCGGTGACGGAGATGGTGCAACATACAACAATGCACCTGAGGCTTCAAGCAAGCCAAACACAAAGGCAAAACAATCTGCCGAACTTGAAGAGATAGATGACGAAAGTTTGCCTTTCTAACAAAAATCGGGAAAACCCTTAAAAGGAAAATATAAAAATGAGCGAAGTTGAAAATCAAGAGGAAGTTAAGGTTGAAAAAGCACCAAAAACAGAACGTACTGACAAGCCTGAAAGAGAAGATCGTCCTGTAAAAAAATATCGTAAACCTGCAAAGAAAAAAGTTTGCGCTTTTTGTGTTGCTGGTGAAAAGACTATTGACTATAAAGACGTAGCAAAAATCAAAAAATATATCACGGAAAACGGCAAAATATTGCCAAGACGTCAAACAGGTGTTTGCTCTTATCATCAAAGAGAACTTGCAAATGCCATCAAAAGAGCGCGCAACATGGCACTTCTTCCGTATATTGGCGAGTAAAACTTAAAAGGAGTAGGAAAATGAAAGAAAAAATTCATCCAGACTATCATGAAGTGACAGTTGTTTGTGCTTGCGGAAACACTTTCAAATCAGGCTCTTGCGTTAAGGGTGACACAATCAAAATTGATATTTGCAACAAATGCCACCCATTCTATACAGGCAAAAAGAAAGTTGTTGACAGCAGCGGAACTGTAGAAAATTTCAAGAAAAAGTATGGTATTCAATAAAAAAACGCGAAATTATCGCGTTTTTTGTTTTTTTGCTTATTTTCCAAAATTAGGCGGAAGATATGTTTTGCCAGGTGTATGAACGACTTTTGTTTCCAACTCGATTTTTGGATTCACTTTGTGAGCATATTCCATAAACTGTCGGCAAGCCAATTCTTCGCGGCCTAAAACAGTGTTTGTGTCCGGGTTTTTGTCATCGGAAAATTCCGATTTTTCTAAGTCTTCATCTGAAGTGTTGTTGAACACTTCTTGAACCACCGCATAACAGTTTTCTTTAGAATAAAATTTGTCAGGGAAACTCAAAAAGGCTTGCAAGTAGGTGCTTTTATTTTCTTTTGTGTCCATGCAAATCTTTTTTGCCAAGGCTTGAGCATATGATTTTGAGATATCATCGTCAGTTATGACTTGATTTTTGCCGGCTTTCACTGTGGGGATAACAACCACTTTGTCGCTTTGTATATTTAAGCCATTTCCGTTGTTGGAAAGGGTGAAGCCAGGGTAAAAACTGTAAATTATTTGATTTTCATCTATATCCATGCAGTACAAAGTGCCTTTGTAGATGCCTGTGCTCCAAACTTTGTATTCATCGTGTGCAATTTCCATTTTTATACCTCCATAACATAATTATTTTACAATAAATTTTGCTTTGTGTCAAGTTTTGTAAAAATACACCTGTCTTTCGCTGTTATTTGAAAGATTTTTTCTGATTTGGTCAATAATTTGTGCATGACAAGGACGTATTTTCCGCTTTCAAATGGAATTGTTGTGCAAGAAAATGACAAAAAGGTGGTTGCAACAATTTCGCCAATTGGAAAGAAAACATTAAACAGTTTCAAAGAGCCCAAAAAGATGATTTTTTTGGATTTTCCTTTTTTGCGTGGCTGGCAATATTTCTTCTGCGGAATTTACACTTTTTTTATGGCTTTTTTTCAAAACACTCCAAAAAAACAAAAAAAAGATAAATTTGCCTTCAAATTGACTGTTATTTCAACCTTGTGTGTGATTTTTGGCATTGTTGTGTCGGCTGTTTTGCTTGGATTTGTGCCCGGCAAGGTGGCATACCTGTTGGTCGATTATCGCGGCAATGCGTTTTTGCGTAATTTTGTTGTCATGGCAGTTAAAATCCTCATTTTTTGCCTTTTGATTGCTTCTTTGCGTTTTTTTGCTTCTTTTTCGGAATTATTGCGTTTCAATCGTGCCTCGGATATGATGTTTTTTTCGGGGGATAAAATAAAAAAACAAAAATGCCCTGCAAGGCCTTTAAATTTTTTAAATTTTTTGGTTTTTGTTTTTATTTGCGACTTTGCTGTGGTATCATTGGTTGGAGCAAGTTTTGGCTTTTGGCTTAATCTTATTTTTCATATCTTGGCTTTTTTGCTTGTGATTTGCATTGCTTATGAAATTCTGTGGATATTGGAACGTGTCAAGATATTGCGAAATTTGGCTTGGCTGACTGCATTTTTGGTGTATGGAAAGCCGACAACCACTCATCTTGAAACAGCCTTTATGGCGTTTACGGAGATGAATCTGCTTGCTGTTCAAAAGGATAGAGAATTTATGGATAATCAAAAACATTCTTTTACTGTTGTGTACAGCGAAGTGCGTGAAAAACTTGCTGCGGCAGGGATAAATGACAAAAGTGATGCCGATTGGCTTGTTGCCACAGTTTTAGGAAAAAACAGAGCGGAAATCAAACTTGTTTCCTCTGTCACTGACAAACAATATGAAGAGATACTCAAAGCCACCGCAAGACGTGTGAAAGGCGAGAGTTTGGACAATATTTTTGGCTACACCGAGTTTTACGGTCTCAGGTTTGACGTCAATAAAAAAGTGTTGACTCCTCGCATGGAGACCGAAATTTTGGTGGAAAATGTCATCAAAACCGCAAAAAAGTTGAAAAATCCCACTGTTTTGGATATCGGAACAGGCAGCGGAGCGATTGCAGTTGCTGTTGCAAAAAACTGCCAAGCACATGTCACGGCTTTGGACATAAGCAAAAGTGCGCTGGCGGTTGCACAGTCCAACGCAGAAAAACATGATGTGAAAATCGAATTTTTGCATTCAAATTTGTTTGAAAACTTGAAAAGGAAAAGAAAATTTGATATAATCGTCTCAAATCCGCCATACATCAAATCGTCAGACATAAAAAATCTGGACAAAAATGTCAAGGAGTGCGACCCGATTTTGGCACTTGACGGCGGCGAGGACGGTTTGGACTTTTATCGCATCATCATTCCAAATTCGGTCAAACATCTTACAAGCGGCGGAACGCTTTGGCTTGAAATCGGCAAAGGTCAGGGTGCAGCGGTGAGGAAACTGATGCGTCAAAGTGGTTTTGAGGAAATAAAAACAATCAAAGACTACAACAAAATTGAAAGAATAATCACAGGAAAAATAAGGTAAAACACATGGAAATTGCACAAGAACTTGTTGAAAAGACACAAAAATCAACCGCTCGGTTTGACGAATTGACCGAACTTATTTCACGCGCAGATATCATTGCGGACAATCGAGAGTGGAAAAAGTTGGTCAAAGAGCGCAACAGTTTGCAGGAAATTGCAGAAACAAACAAACAACTGAAAGTCCTTTTGCAAGACCTTGAAAATTGTCAAAAAGACCTGTCTGAAGAAAAAGACATTGAATTGCAAGCCATGTTTAAGGAAGAAATTGCAAGTTTGAATGAAAAATTGGCACAAAAAGTGGAAGAAATGAAGATTTTACTTCTTCCAAAAGACGAAAATGACGAAAGTAATGCCATTTTGGAAATTCGCTCTGCTGCTGGCGGTGAAGAAAGCGCGCTTTTTGCAACCGAACTTTGCAGAATGTATTCTCATTATGCCGAGAAAAAAGGTTGGAAGGTGGAATACATAAACACAAGCGAAACCGAGATTGGCGGCATGAAAGAAGCAACAATTATGCTCAAGGGCAAGGGTGCATATTCGCGCATGAAATACGAAAGCGGAGTGCATCGCGTTCAACGAGTGCCAGAAACGGAAAGTCAGGGGCGTATTCACACTTCCACTGCCACCGTTGCGGTGCTTCCAGAGGTTGAAGATGTGGATTTTGAAATTTTGGACAAAGACCTGCGGATTGACACCTATCATTCCGGTGGAGCAGGTGGTCAAAACGTCAACAAGGTGGAAACGGCAATTCGCATAACATATTTGCCACTGAATATTGTTGTCACCTGTCAAGATGAAAGGTCGCAACTGAAAAACAAAGAAAAAGCCTTCAACATTTTGAAGGCAAAACTGTATGACTACTATGAAGAGCAAAAGATGAGCGAATATGATGCCAACCGAAAAGCACTTGTTGGGCGTGGCAACCGAAACGAGCGCATTCGCACTTACAACTATCCTCAAGGTCGGGTGACAGACCACCGCACAAACTTATCTTCCTATGATTTGCCGGGAGTATTGAATGGCAATCTTGACGAATTTATTGACGCCATGATTGTCAAAGAACGAGAAGAACTCCTTCGTGCAGACGACTGAAATAAAAAAAACGGGCAAAAACCCGTTTTTTTATTTTTTACGCAATTGTTTTTTCAGTTTTTCAAACAACTCGTCAACCCAAGCACAATAATCTTTCTTTGTCATTGTTTGTTCCTCCCAAGATTTCTTATTTTGTTTGCTGTTTCATTGACGATATTGTCTCGTTTTTGCTTTTCTTGTTTTTGTTTTTCTGCTTCTGCATCTTCTTTTTGGATGTTTTCTTTTTCTTTCGCGATTTTGTCAGAAAGCATTTTTGTCAAATCTGTTGTATATTTTTCAAGTTCTTCTGTTGAGCCTTTGTTGCTGCAAACATCTTTAAGTCCGTCTGCTATCGCACCCAAATATTTGTCAATTTGGGCCTCGTTTCGGAAAGCAGATGTTGGAAGAGATAAAAATTTCTCTGGATTTTGCTTAAATTCTTCTAATTCATCTTTTTCCAGAATTGGCTCTGCTTTTTCATAGCCGTCTTCTTTGGAAAGTCTCACTTTAACAAGCATTGTTTTTTCTTCCTCAGTGGCAAATTCAAATGCTTCGTCTTGGCATTGTTGTCTCAACTCTTTTGTCGCATCACTGCCATAGTCATTTGTATTTCCATCTTTGTCAAATGGCTTTGCTCCTGCAATAAGTTCAAGACTGACAAGTCGCATTGACTTTTCTGTGCCATTTTCACATTCATCTTTGTTCAGCCAAATATATTCTTTCTTTCCGAATGTCACAACTGGTGCTTTGCTTGTTTTTTCTATTATTTTTTCTTTGTCACAGTCCCAAATTTCAGCAGTTCTGGAAACTTTTTTGCAACCTTTGACAAGGTTGCATTCTGGATTGTAGATTATTTGCA
>CANPYI010000011.1 GCA_947588355.1 uncultured Clostridia bacterium | reverse complement strand
TGTCGAAATCAAGAGATAGTTATTGAAGATAGCAAAAAGGCTCAAAAATGGGCTGAAAACCTAATTAAAAAATATGCAAAGAGATAAAAGGGAGAAAAGTTATGAAATGTCCTAAATGTGGAAGTCTAAATGTTATAAAACTAGGCAAAATGGAAAGGTCAATGTTGGAAATATTGATAAAACCAAATGAAAAGAAATACACTTTTCAATGCAAAAAGTGTGGAAATGCTTGGGTTGATATAGAGAGGTAGCGTATGAAAAGAGACGGTTTACAAATAGCGGGTGGAGTGCTTGAAATAATAGCAGGTGCTTATTGGTTGGCTGTGTGCCTAGGATTAAATAAACTAGGTGCTTATTTTGGATTAAAGCTGGAAATGGTGCAAATTTTAGTCCCTATATGTATTATTTTGTTTGGTGTGCTCACTTGCACAGGCAGACGAGCAAAAGGTGATTTGATAACCTATGGAATAATCAACCTTGCTTTTATTGGTGCACAATTTTATTTTGGAACTTATGTAGGTCTGGGCATAGTCCAAATGGTGCTTTTAGGCGTGGCTGCACTGCTATACTTTATCGCAAAAGGCGTGCCAAGAGTAAAGAAAAACAAAGAAGACGAACACAAGTAAAATATATAAAAGAAAAAGTCCGCATTCAAGCGGGCTTATTTTTATGATTATGAATTTATGTAATCTTCTAAAAGTGTGTCCAAGAAGTTTTTGCAACAAACATTTATTTCGTTTTCACATTTTTCAAGTTTTTCATTTAACTCTTGGCTATATTTATTTTTTGAATGTATATATTTGTTTAAATTTGACGCAAAGGTGTCTTGATTTTTCATAGCCTCTTGAATAAAAAGTTTGTCTTGCTGAGTAGTCATTTGATTAAGCGACTTTCTTTCTTCAAACAATTGGTTGATAGTAGATAAAAATGTTTTAAAGTAAGGCTTTTCATATGCAAAACGCAAAATGTTGAAATTGCTATCAAATATCGTATCAAACAATTTTAAATTAAATTGGTTTTCCAACAACGGGATTTTCTTCAATATTTCGTCCCTTTGTTTTAAGTCATTCAAATCTAATTCAACAAACTTATCATTGTAGTCAGATTTTACAAGCAAGTTTGAAATTGGTTTTAAGAATGAGTTATTTCCAATTTTGCTATTTAAAAAGTTAATTAATAAATACTCTTTCTCAATTGGAAGTCGGTTATTTTCATTCAAATAATTATTTAACATTCTTACCGAACAACCGATTGCATCGGCGACATCTCTTTTTGACAAGTCCAAATCTTGAATATATTCTGAATAAATTTGAAGTCTACTTCTTGTTTCGCTCATAAACCCTCCTAGGAAATCATTTTCCAAATTATACCATATTCTTATAAAAAAAGAAACTCTTTTTCATCATAAAGTTAAACCTCTCATATGTGCTAAACTATAAGCGTTTAATTAAACAAAAAAAATGCCGCATTTCGGGAAACTTTTGCTAAATGCTTGGTTTCTGCAAATTTGTCGGTAATCATTAATTAAAAGGAGGCGTTTTATGGGCTATCGAACTATTGAGCAAGCGTATGACTTTTTGCACGAAAAGGACAAGCAGTCCGCTATAACAAAATACTATCTGCGGATGCTATGTAAAAAAGGCGAAATCTTGGTGCTGAATATTGGTTCCAAATTTTTGATTAATATGACTTCGCTGCTTGATTATTTAAAATTAAATTATGAGGAGAAATAAATATGGACTATAAAAATTATATTCGAGTTGAAAATAATGAACTTATGGAAGCACTCGAATTTGAGCCGATTGTTTATTATGTCAAAGGTCAGTTTCGAGATGTTGAGAGTGGAGAAATGCGGCTTTTTGAAAGAAAAGTTTTAAACACTAAAAAACTGAAAGGCGAAAAGCTGCAAAAGTTTTTGATTGAAAAACTTGAGAAGTTCATTGAAGAAAAAGAGTCGGGACGGTTTATCTTTGTGCCCTATGAAAAGGCAAGATATCGTTTCCCAAACAAAAAGAATGGGCTTCGAACTTGGGAAGCAATAGCTTTTTATGATGACAATGAAAAGGATTGTCATAAAATGTTTTTACAACTTGCAAGAGAGAAAGCTTTGAAAAAGGAGGAATTGTAAGATGGCTTGTGTAAAAGATAAAAAACTCCAAAATGGAAAGTTGGTATTTCGTATTCAAGCGAAGATAAAGGACGAATTGACTGGTAAAGGCAAATTTGTGTGCACCACATGGAAGAACCCCGAGAATTTAACTGGAAAGGCTGCAAAAGCAGAAGCTATTGCTTATGCTGTAAAATGGGAAAAGGAATTGCGTAACAATATAAGCAAGAAAAAAGCTATAAATGATATAGACATAACTTTCAGAGAGCTTGCAACTGAATGGCTTAGGGTCAAAAGCAAAAGTTTTTCTGAAAGTTATTATGCAAGGTGTCAGTTTTGTCTGCCAAGACTAATTGATTTTTTTGGCGATTACAAGTTTGTTGAAATTAAACCACGAGATGTGCACAAATTTTTCGATACTCTTGCTGAAACCCAATATAATACTGTAACTGCACTTGTTAAGGAAAATAAAAGAAAGGAACTAAACGAGATTGCTAAAAGCCAAGGTGTTAGACAATTATGCAATGACGGAAGTTTTGCAAGACCAACTCTATATAATGCTTACAAAGGCAATTCTATTGCATGGAAGTCAGCAGAAGCGATTTGTCGAAAGCTAAAACTGAACATAAATGACTTTTTTGATAGAATTGAGTTTAAGAAATCATACGAAAGAAACACAATTTTAAAATATAAAACCATTATGTGTAGCATTTATAGATATGCCATAAATGATGAACTTGTAGAAAAGAATTATGCTTCTATGGACAGCTTGTCAGACCATATTGCAAAAAAGAAGCCAAAAAAGAGCGTAATTCTTTCTAATGATGAGCTTAACAAATTACTAGCCACACTTGAAAAGCACGACATAAATCAAACCATTCCAATTTATCTAATTACACTACTTGGTTTAAGAGAAGCCGAAGTTTGCGGTTTAGAATTCCAAGATATAGATTTTGAAAACAAAACATTGAGAATTGAAAGAAATAGAATTTATATACCCCATGTGGGAATAATAAGGCGTGAATTTCAAACAAAAACTGAGAATTCTAAACGCACACTTTCAATTTGCGATTTGCTTTATGAAAAGCTGCTTAAATATAAAACAGAATATTATGACAAACTAAAAAAGGGCAATAAAAACTTTGATAACTGTGGAGCAGTATATTGCAACATAAATGGCAGTCCTGCGTTTCCACACCACATAAACACTTTATTAAGAAGATTTTTAGTTGAAGCAGGTTGTAAAGTTGTTTCGCCCCATAAAATGAGGCATTTATGGATAACTACTTTAATAGATAATGGGGTAAAACCGAGCGTAGTCGCAAAGATGGCTGGGCATGCAAACCCAAAAATCACTTTGGAAGTATACACTCAATATAGACCCGAAGAAGATAATTCCAGTGTATTGCTTAATGATATATTTTCAAAAAGCAAACTTAATCTTAATTGAAAAATGGTAGGCTGAATAACCTACCATTCATAATGCTTGTATTCAAGCAATTTTGGTGCACTCGTGGGGATTCGAACCCAAGACCTTTCGTTCCGTAGACGAACGCTCTATCCAGCTGAGCTACGAGTGCATAATTGATAAAAATATTAAATTTTTAAGGGTAAGGATGGCTAAAAGTATGTTTTTTTGAAAAAACGAATTTTCAAGTTTTCGCTGAATAGCCCTAATTATAAGGGCTTATAGCGAAATGTGCGTGTCAGTAAAGCAAAGGTTCCGTAGACGAACGCTCTATCCAGCTGAGCTACGAGTGCATAATGTGAGAATATTAAGTTGTTTCAGGTGATGTGGCAAGCAAGAGCGCTCCGCTCTAAGACGAGCATCGGGGGAGGCAAGTTTACTTGCATAGACCGAGCGAAGTCGCAAAATTTTCTTGAAAATTTTATCCAGCTGAGCTACGAGTGCATAATGTGAGAATATTAAGTTGTTTCAGGCGATGTGGCAAGCAAGAGCGTTCCGCTCTAAGACGAGCATCGGGGGAGGCAAGATTACTTGCATAGACCGAGCGAAGTCGCAAAATTTTCTTGAAAATTTTATCCAGCTGAGCTATGGACGCAGACAAGAGATGTTTGCTTGCAAAAACATAGGTTGTCAAGTCCACAATTTGCGATTAGCAAATTACGAGTGCATAATGTGAAAACATTAAGTTGTTTCAAAAAGCACGCTGTTATTATAGCAGACATTTTTGAAAAAGTAAATGTTTTTTTACAAAATTTATACAATTTCTGTCTGTTTTTCAATCCAAAGCATTATCAAATTCACGACATAATCAATTTCTTGTTGTGTGAGAGGGCGATTTTTTGCGATTTTGTGCCACTTTTCAAGACAACTGCGGCAACAGGTGGCAGTGGCATGTTGAGCAACAAACACGGGGTGATTTTTCATAGGTGTTTGCTTGCCGTCGTTTTCCGGATTTGCAGGTGCAAGGCGAGTGGAAATGAAATCATACGCATGTTGCCTGATCGTGTCCAAACCTTTTTGTTGGACATATTTCAAATCTTTTTCTTTCAACCTAAATTTTGCGCGAAAAGGTGATGTTGCAAGTTTTTGCAACATGTTGTCCAAGTTTTGCTGATTTTGTATTTCCTCATTCAGTTTTGTCATAATTTTCAAAAAATTCTTTTATTGTGTGTGCCAAACTTTCGTGAATGCCTTTTACCAAGCACAACTCTTCAATACTTGCTTTTTTTATTGCCTCTGTTGTGCCGAAAGCACGCAAAAGAGCGTCAATTTTTGTTGGCCCGAGTCCCGAAATCTCTTCCAAAATGCTGTGAGTTTGAGATTTTGTGCGCAGACTACGATGAAAAGTTATCGCAAAGCGGTGTGCCTCGTCACGAAGGCGTTGCAAAAGTTTAAGTTCTGCACTGCCATATTTCAAAACAACGGGAAGATGATTTCTTGTCGTGAAAACTTCCTCAATTCGCTTTGCCAAAGACACCATTTCTATTTTGTTTTCAAGGCCAAAACTTTGCAAAATTTCGTAGCAAGACGACAGTTGTCCTTTTCCACCGTCAATCACCAAAAGGTCGGGCTTTTCGCGAAAACTTTCGCCGTTTTGCTCTTTCAGTCGGGTCAGGCGGCGAGTCAAGGCTTCCTTCAAAGAGGCAAAATCGTTGTTCCCCTCCACGGTTTTTATCTTAAATTTTCTGTACTGACTTTTTGCAGGCTGCCCGTCAACAAAAACCACCATAGATGCCACTTTGTTTGTTCCGCTGATGTGCGAGATATCATAACACTCCATTCGGCGCGGCAAATTTTTCAGTTGCAATTTTTCTTGCAATTGCTTTAATGCTCCAAGCCCTTGACTGTATGCAATTTTTTCTTTTTCCAGATGTTTTTGCAGATATTCTTCTGCATTTTCTTTTGCCATTTTAAGCAAAGTCAAATTCACACCGTGCGGATTGGAAATCACCTTCACATTTTTTCCTAAAAATTCCCGCAAAAGTTGTTCGTCAATCTCGTGCGAAAGAATGATTTCATTTGGAACAAGACAATTTTTGTAATATTGACAGACAAAATTGAACAAAGTTTCACTTTCCTCAAACTCGGCATCACTTTGCACATAATTTGCTATGCCTAGAATTTTTCCGCCGCGCACAATCATGTTGGTCACCACACCAGAAAGCCCGTCGGAATGAAAAGCAAACACATCTTTGTCGATATCCTTTGGAAGATTTGCCACAACACGTTGTTTCAGTTTTGCCACCATCTTAAGTGCCTCGCGAAGTTCTATTGCACGTTCAAAATTTTCAAGTTCCACAGCAGTTTGCATCTTTTCTTGCAATATTTGTTCTATTTCATCGTCATTTCCACTCAAAAAGCGGACAACCTTTTTTACTTCCTCTGCATATTCCTCTTTTGACACTCTGCCGGTGCAAGGTGCAAGGCAAAGGCCAAGAGAGTAATTCAAACATTCCCGTTTTGCTTTTCCGTTTATTTTTTGTGTGCAAGTGCGCACTCTGAAAGCAAAATTGATTGTTTTCAGAATATCTGTCGGACTTATGCCCGCAATATAAGGTCCAAAATATTTTGCCCCATCGTCCTTTTTTATTTTTCGGACAATTTCCAAACGCGGAAAGTCATCTTTCATGTTTATTTTGATATACGGGAATGCTTTGCCGTCCTTAAGCAAAATGTTGTAAAAAGGCTGATGTTTGTGGATAAGATTGCTTTCAAGTCCCAGCGCATCAAGTTCGGACACAGCAATAAAATAGTCAAAATCGTCAACATGGTCAACCATCGCTAGCACTTTGCTTGGCTTTGGCGAATTTCTGAAATATTGGCTGACACGGTTTTTCAAATTTTTTGCCTTGCCGATATAAATTATCTCGCCTTTTTCGTCACGCATGATATACACACCCGGTCGGGTGGTGAGTGTTTTCAGTTTTTGGCGAATTTTTTCGTTCATGAGGATATTATAGGCAATTTGTATTTTTTTTGCAAGCGCATTTGTTTTTTGTCTGATTTTCTTGACAAAGCAACAAACTTTTCCACGAATTTTGACGAAAACTGTTGCAAAATATGTTTTTATTTGTTAAAATGAGAAAGAATATATTGAGTAATTGCAAAATTCTCAATTTTTTGCCTGCAAAACTTTGACTTTTGATTGTTCCAAGGAGAAAGTTCATGTTTGATTGGATGGGTGACTTCTTCAAATCGTTGATTGATATCATTCCAAAGATGATATATCTTTTGTATTCTTCTCTTGCTTGCCTTTTGGACATTTTTCAACTTGTTTTCAGAAAGTTGGCAGGACTTGATGTTTATTATGATGCGCAAGGAAATGCAATTTCTGGCGATATCGTCACAAACTTTATTGCCGGTATGTTTGGCATAAACATAAATGGCAGTCGTGCTCATTTTGACTATTCTCCACTTGCAACTGTGTTTTGGTCGATGGTTGTGTTTGGTGTGATTATCACTTTTGTTGCAGTTTTTGTGGCAATTATCAAAAGCCATTACAACTATGATGAAAAAGCAGCAAAAGGTCCAATGCAATATGTTTACACAGGTCTCAAAGCACTTATCAACATTGCTGTTGTTCCTGTGATTGTGATTTTGGGACTGTTTGTTTCACAAGCAATTTTGACGGCCCTGGACAGTATCACAAGCAACACTGCCGCAACGATATCCGAATTCGATACAAACAATCTTGAGTCTGCTTACACAACAAGGGGTCAGGCATCTGGAAGAGAAGAACGAACTTATGTGTTTTATGACCTTTTTGGCTACGAATGTGGCATAAAATATGGACAAAATTCCACCTTAGATGATGAATTTAGTTGGGGTGAACGAGAAAAGTTGGCAATGACTGCCTCCACAACCACAACATTTTCCGGTGCATTGTTCAGAACGGCGGCATACAACGGAAACCGCGCGAGGACAGGTCAAATTTCCAAAACTAGTGTCAACATATATGGCTTTGAAAATGACGGCATTTTTGGTGCACAACTGAAAGACAATTTGACAAATCAAGCATGGGCAGACAAGGCTGCCAATATGATTGACACAGCATTTGCAAACAACTTCCATTTAAATACAACATATCTGAGAAATCACCGTGAAGCCTTGTATGAAGGAGGTGGTGCAAATGATTGGACAAGTGCCAAATACATGCTGAATTTCTTCACAAAAAGCATACCTTCGTTCAGTAAGTTTAATGTTGGTGCTGTTTGGTATTACTATGACCTTTGGAATTTTAACTTTATTGTTGGATTTGGTGCTTGTGTTGTGTGCGTGTCGTTGTTTGTAAATATCATTCTTGGCCTTATCACAAGAATTTTCCTTAGTGTTGGACTTTTCTTGATTGCTCCGCCATTGTTTGGTCTGGCTCCGTTTGACGATGGCAAAGCCGCAAAAAGTTGGAGAGAAAATTTTGTAAAACAAGTCCTTATGGCATATGGGGCTGTGGTTGGAATGAATATCTTCTTCATCATTCTGCCGATCATGAATCAAATAAACTTCTTCAACATTGCCATCGCGGACCTGTTTATGCAGACACTTATCATTATTGTTGGTTTGGTGACAATCAAAGCGTTTATCTCCACAGTTTCCGGACTTATCGGTGCCGAAGATGCCAACAAGGCTGGTGAGGGCATCAAGGAAGACACTTTCAAAACTATGGCAACAGGTGCAAAAATGCTTGGCGGTGCTGCAACCATGCCATTTAAAGTGGCACAAGGTGCAGTACATGGAGCGCTTGCAGTAAAAAATTTTGGGCAAATGTTGTCTAATAGAAGTGATGAACTTAATAATGAAAGATTGGCAAAAGCAGCCGAACAAGGCAACAAAGACAAAAATAAACTGATGAAATCTTCTTTCAACAAGATTAAAACAGGCAAAATGGATTTGGACGCATTTAAAAAAGAAGCGGCTAAACAAGGATTGGATGACGATAAAGCCGAACAAATGTTTAGTGACATGCAAGCAAGCACTTCACTTGAGGAGGCTCGCGAACTCTATGCCAAATCAGGGAAGGATGATGATTATGCCAACAATGTTAAGGCGGCTCAACCTTACAAAAAGTATGCTGCTTTCAGTCGTGAACTGAAAAACAGAGCATCCGTCAGAATGAGCACACATATGGGAATAGCCGGATCAAATTTAAGTTCGCCTCTATCATTCCTCAGTGATTTTGCCAAAAATGATAAAGGTTACAAAGCGTTTATGGACACAATCGACAAACCAAAAGATTATGCAAAACTTAACTATCAAGAAGCCAAAAAATTACGTGAAGGCATGCTGGGTTATAACGACGAATCAAAAGTTGGGCCATTTAAAATCTCAAATGGACATAAAGATGGAGCGATGGAAACCCTTAATAAGAATGTTGGTGGCTTGAATGCAAATGTCCAAGAAGGCTTTGCAGGTACTCAAGGTGCTTTGTCAGATGTACGCACTGACATGAACACTGGGTTTGCAGGAACTCAAGGAGCCGTTACTAGTATGCACGGTGATGTAAATACCAGACTTGATTCAGTAAATCATAATGCTGATGAAATTCGCAAGGCAACAAGGACAATTCAGTCCCATACAAGAAAGTTGAAGAGCGAAGCACAACAAATTTCTGCCAACACTTCAACAATGAGAAGTCAATTGTATCAAGTCAATGTTGATATGGCGAATGCAGAGAAAGCACGTGATGAAGCCTTGAAAAAACAAGATGAACTTGTAAAAGAGGCTCAAGAAATTACTAAAAAGATTAAATAAAGCACTTACAAGCAAAAAAAACCGAACGAACGTTCGGTTTTTTTACATAAATTTCACTCAATAAAGCATGACCGGAATTTGCTAGCATAAAAACTGTCAATTTTTATTTCAATCGGCGCAAGACAGAAAAAACAAGCGCCCGTATGAGCGCTTGCGAAGCAAGCCGAATTTTAAGTGCAGTTTTTTCTGGTGGTGATGGGTGGGCTTGAATTAAGTGGACTTATATTCCGCTTCGCTTCATATGAGGCGGTGGTTCAATTCGCAAGACGGACAAGGGCAAAAGCGATTGCGCAAAATCGCCAACGGAGTGCGATTTTCAATCGGCGCAAGACAGAAAAAACAAGCGCCCGTATGAGCGCTTGCGAAGCAAGCCGAATTTTAAGCGCAGTTTTTTCTGGTGGTGATGGGTGGGCTTGAACCACCGACCTTATGGGTATGAACCATACGCTCTAGCCAGCTGAGCTACATCACCATAAAAGCGGTGTTATGATATCATAAAAATTGGCTAATGTCAACAAAAATACAAAATTTTCTTTTTTAGCGGCGTGAAAAACGCAAAAAAGTTGCTTTTTTTCAAGCAAAAGTTCTATAATCTTGTCATAGAGGTGAATTATGATTGAAGAACAAATCAAAAAAGCAAACATTCAAGCGATGAAAGACAAGGACACTGTTGCACGTGCGTTTTACAGTGTTTTGATGAACAAAATTCTTTTGGAAAAAATTGCCAAGGGAGACCGTGAAAAACCGCTTGAAGATGCCGAACTTTCAAATATTTTGCAAAAGGTTATCAAAGAACTTAATGACGAAAAAGAAAACTACGCCAAAGTGGGCAACAACAATGAGGTTGCAAACATTTCACGGCAGATAGAAATCGCAAAATCTTATCTTCCAAAAATGCTGTCTGAAGAAGAAATAAAAAAAATCATTTTGTCGCTTGGGGACAAAAGCGTGCCAACCGTTATGAAACATTTCAAAGCAAATTACAACGGGCAAGTTGATATGCGTCTTGTGCAAGAGGTTTTGAAAAGTCTGTGAAAGTTTTTGCAATAAGTGATTTGCATTTGTCTGTCAACAATCCAAAGCCAATGGATATTTTTGGTCCAACTTGGGAGGGGTACGTTGACAAGATTTTTGCCGATTGGAAACAAAAAGTTGGTGACGATGACCTCGTTTTGTTGGCGGGTGATTTTTCATGGGCGATGAAGTTGGAGGACAGTGTTGCCGATTTTGATATGCTCAAAACTTTGCCAGGGAAAAAGGTGATAATTCGCGGAAATCATGATTATTGGTGGAAAAGCATAAGCGCCGTGCGCGGAATTTTGCCACAAGGTTTTTATGCGATACAAAACGATGCACTTAAATTTGACGACGTTATTGTTTGCGGCACGCGGCTTTGGAATTTGCCAGACATCACAAAAAAAATGACCGCAGAAAATGAAAAAATATACAAAAGAGAACTTATTCGATTGGAATTGACTTTGCAACAAGCAAAAAAGTTGCAACAAAACGATGAGAAGATAATTTGCATGTTGCATTATCCACCGTACACTTTCAAGGAAGAAGACAATGAGGTTACAGCCCTTTTGGAAAAATATGGTGTAAACTCTGTTGTTTACGGGCATATTCATGCATATTGCAAACAAAACTTGGTGCTCAATAAAAATGGTGTCCACTATTTTTTGACTTCCTGTGATATTGTTGGCAACAAACTCACGGAAATTTATTGACTTTTTAGGCAATAATATTGTATAATTCAAACACTTGGGAGATTGTATGAAAAAATGGGCTAAAATGCTTTGTTGTTTTGCTTTGGTCGGCTTTATGCTTGTTGGGGGCCTTGCCGGCTGTGCAACTGTAAGCAATATAAAAAACGATTACGAAGGAATCATCTACAATGGGACTTCCGCTGTAAGAGTGGGGGATTATCTTTATTTTGCCAACGCATATTCTGATTCTGGCAGTTTCACAAAAGATAGTGACTACACAAACGCCACAAAAAACTCCTATCTTGCGCGTGTCAATCTTGAAAACTTGGATGCAAAAAATCCTTACTTTTCACCAAAAAAAGTTGAAAATGTTTCTTCAGAGGTGACCGGTTTTGGCGACAGTTTTATGTTTGTGCTTGGACAAAACATTTATTATGCCACACCAAATCGCCAAATGATGAAAAATGATTCTGGACAAAGTGCCTACTTTTTCAATTACACAACCATCTTCAAAAGCGGATTGAACGGCGATGGCAAAACAAAACTTTACACCACTTCTGACGAAATTTCTCAAATAGAGGCCCTCAAGTTTGAAGACAAATATTATATCGTGATGTTGGCAGGTCAAAAGATCATAAAAATTGACCTAAAATCAAACAAAGTCACAACACTTGCCGAAAATGTGACAAGTGTTGCTATTCCAAAAACATGCAGAACAAATGCCAACAACAGCACACTCGATTGGAACGGTCAGATATATTTTACAACAGCACGCGACAGTGAAAGTGCTTTGAAAGATACAAATTTGCTGAAAAAGATTGGTATCAACGAAACTGATCCACAAAAAGCGGAAACAGTCTACACTCAAGGAAACGTAACGCTTATTTCCAGAGAGCAAGATGTGATCTTCTTCTCCGAGTCCAAAACAAATATAGAAAGTGCTGTTTACAAACTTGACGTCAAAGCAAATCCAAATTCAAGCGATTTTTATGATGCAGCAAAAAAGAAACAACTTTTCTTTTCTGGCTCAACAGTAACTGACCTTACACACATTGCCACAAAGAGTGTTGACTACGGATATATTTACACGGCCAACTCATCTTTAAGATATTCATCAAACAATGGCAAAAGTGGCAAAATCACACTTATGCTCAACGACACCGAACTTTCTTCCTACAAAACTTTGTGCGTGATTGACAGAATAATTTATCTTTCAACCACATCAGGAATTTACAGTGCGGACCTTTCAAATGTGTTTATCAATGGTGGCGCAAATGTGCAAATTAAGTGCAAAGAAATCGTTTCCATGACCGGAATTGCAGACAACAACTTGCATGCTTTTGACGGAAAATATATCTACTTTTATGCTTCTTTGCAGACAATCCCAGACGAGTCACAAGATGAAAGCGAAAACGAAACTGAAGAAGAAACTGACGACAACTTGTATTTGTATCGTGCAAATATTTCGGGTGACGAAGGTTTTCAACTTTTGGGGCTCACGGCAATATCATCAAGACATACAAAATAAAAAATGACCAAAATTGGTCATTTTTTTAAATCTCTGGGTCAAATTTTTCAAATATAACATTGTCGCAATATTTTACAACACGCAGATATTCCTTTTTGCTGTCAACCGGCCACGCAAGAAGTGGCAATTTTTTGTATTTTTTAACATATCTATTTGGCAAGGTGTAGCATTCATATGCAATAAAGTGCGGCTCGCTTACTTTTTTATTTAGGCGCATGCTTTTGAGCATAAACTTTTTGAACCAACCCAATTTTTCACCCTTGAAGAAACCTGAAAGTTGTCCTCGCACAATGTTTGGAGCATGTTTTTTGAAATACGCCATTGAATACGGATTGAAAGATTGAACAGCAAATTCTCCCTTATAGTTTTTCAGAAGGTCAATCACTGCTTGTTCCAACTTTCCGACTTTATATTTGTTTTTTATTTCAATCAACATTGGCACTTTGCCGTCCACAAGTTTCAAAACTTCTTCCAAAGTTGGAATAGTTTCTTTTGTGCCTTTAAGTTTAAGTGCTTTCAGATCCTCTTTGTTGAGATATTTCAAATAGCCGTCATTTCCTGTCATTCGCGCCAAACTTTCGTCATGAAAAACCACCACAGTTCCGTCGGCAAGCAAATGTACATCACACTCAATTGCATATCCTTTTTCAATCGCTTTGGAAAAAGCAGCCAAGGAGTTTTCAGGTGCCGTCTTGTCGTGATATCCTCTGTGTGCAATAGGTGTTTCCACCAGCCATGTCTTAAATAAATCAGAATTTTCCATATTTCAACCTTTTGATTTTTTTAATTTTAATTTATTTTTATTTCTTTGTCAAACAAAATATTTAATTGTGCATTATTTTTCTGCTAGTTTTTTGATAAATTCCAAACGTGCCTTTGCATCTGATTTGCTTTGCGACAAAAGTTGCTCTGCTTGTTTGCCCTTAAGTTCCTTTATGGCAAAAAACCTGCTTTCTCCGTCCAAGAAATTGTCATATTTTTCAAAATCAGCATTGCTGTCTATGGTCAAACCTTTTGTCGGGTCAAACCTCAAAAGCGACCAATATCCGCATTCAACCGCTTTACGCATTTCCGTTGTCGTTTCGCTCATATCAAAGCCATGATTCACACAAGGAGAATATGCTACAATCAAACTTGGGCCATCAAAAGCCTCTGCTTCTTTGAATGCTTTTATGCATTGCATATTGTTTGCACCTAAAGAAACTTGTGCAACATATGCGTTTTTGGAGGCGATAGCCAAAGCAACTAAATCTTTTTTCTTTGTGCGCTTTCCGGCAGTTTGAAATTTTGCCATTGCACCACGCGGAGTTGATTTTGACGCTTGACCGCCGGTGTTGGAATAGACCTCTGTGTCCAAAACAAGAATATTGACATTTTCGTTGGAATTTAAAATATGGTCAAGTCCGCCATAGCCGATATCATACGCCCAACCGTCACCGCCAATTATCCAAACACTTTGTTTTTCGCCATTTTTAGCATATTTTGTGGCAAGTTTCATGCCAAGACCAAACTCGGCGTTGTCCTCAAACAAAGAGTTTGCCCATGCTGGTCCTTTGCCATCAGCATTTTTCAGATATGGGCAACTTGGAAAAGAGCCGCCATATATGCTGGAACAACCTGTGGCATTGGCGATTATCATACGGTCGCCAAACAGTGTTGTGGCAAGTTTGATATAAGGTGTTTCGCCACAACCGGCGCAAGCACCAGAAAAGCCAAACAAACAATCCTTAAATTGCAAACCTTTTGGCAAGTCGGTTGAAAAAGGTGTTTCTTTTTCAGTTTTGTCATCTTTTTCAAGTTGACAAACACGAGCATAATTTTTCTTTTCTTCGTCAAGCAGAGTGCTTGCGTCCTGCATTTCAAGAGCCTTTTTGACACTTGGACATGTTTTTGCACAAACACCACAACCGGTGCAATCCTCAGGGGACACTTGCAATCTGTAATAATAGCCATTCATGCCAAAAGCGGCGGCAAACTCCAATTCTTCAGGAGTTTCGCCTTTCACAAGCACTGGTCGAATGGCATTGTGAGGACATGAAAGCACGCATTGTCCACACTGTATGCAATTTTTTGGCAACCACTTTGGAAGGTGTGTGGCAAAGCCACGTTTTTCAAAAGCGGCAGTGCCAAGAGGAATTTTTCCGGATGGATCAAATTTTGAAACAGCAAGTTTGTCGCCCTCCAAATTTTCTATTGGCTTCATGATTTGCTGATAAAACTTGTCATCTATATTTCTGTCTCTGAGATTTATGTTTTTGAAATTAAATTTGCTTATATCAACTTTTTCGATACACTGTGCACTTTTTCTGGAAGCATTAAGATTTTTTTCTATCGTTGCTTTGCCTTTTTTTGCAAAAGTTTTCTGGATGTATTTTTCGATTTGTGCGTTGGCGTCATTAAAGTCAATAATTTGTGAAACTTTAAACAACGCTGTTTGCATGATGATGTTTATTTTGTTGCCAAGTCCCACTTCTTGAGCAAGTTTTTGAGCATTTATGACATAGAGTTGTGCATTTTTTTCTTGAAGTTGCTTTTTGTAAATATCCGGCAAAACCTTGTCCACTTCTTCCGCAGAAAAGATGGTGTTTACAAGCACTTTTCCGCCGTGTTTTAAGCCCTCAAGACAATCATAACGATGAACAAACGAAAAGTTGTTGATTGTGATTATATCGGCGTTGTGAACAAGATAGGTGCTTTTGATAGGATTTTGTGAAACACGGACATGAGAGCGAGTTAGGCTGCCACTTTTTTTGCTGTCATATTCAAAGTAGCCCTGGACATAGGAGCCGAGTTCTTCGCCCAAGATTTTTATGGTGCTTTTGCTTGCAGAAACAGTTCCGTCCGAGCCAAGTCCCCAAAATTTCATTTCAAATTGGTCGTTTTGTGGCAAAAAGTTTTTCACAGCAAGCGAAGAATTTGTGACATCATCTTCAATTCCAACTGTAAAATTGTCTTTTTGCTGCTTGAAGTTGTCAAGCACGGCAAGTGCCATGGCAGGAGTAAACTCTTTTCCTCCTAGCCCATATCTTCCGCCTAAAACTTTTATGTTTTTTCCTTGCAAGGCGGTGACAACGTCCAAATAAAGCGGCTCACGAGCGCCACACTCTTTTGTTCTGTCCAAAACTATCACATTTTGCACACTTGATGGCAGAATTTTGGAAAAATTTTTGTAGTCAAAAGGTCGGAAAAGATGAACGGACAAAACAGCAGTGTCTTTGGACAAATCTTTTTGTGAAATCACCTCTTCCAAGCACTCACAAGAGGAGCCCATGCTGACAACAACATTTTTTGGCTCTTTTGCGCCAAAAAGGGTGAAAGGAGAGTACTTTCTGCCTGTCAAAGTTGCGAACTGTTTCAATATTTTCTCCAATTTTTCATACACAGTCGTGTACGAAAGTGTGGAGCCTTCTCTGTTTTGGAAAAACACATCTGGATTTTGTGCAGTGCCTTTTTGATAAGGCTTGTCGGCACTCATGCCGGAGTTTTTAAATCTTTCTATCTCGTCTTTTGGCAAAAGTTTCTCTATTGTCTCATCATCTATCACTTCTATTTTTTGCATTTCGTGAGAGGTGCGAAAACCGTCAAAAAAGTGTACAACCGGCAAAGAGGTTTTGTAGGCAAGAATGTGTGCAATCAAAGCAAAATCATGTGCTTGTTGAACAGAATTTGAGCAAAGCATAACACACCCGGTTTGTCGCACTGCCATAACGTCACTGTGATCGCCAAAGATGGAAAGGGCATGAGTGGCAACAGCACGGGCGGCAACATGAAGCACGCAAGGAAGATGCTCGCCGGCGATTTTGTAAAGGTTTGGTATCATCAACAAAAGTCCTTGGCTTGATGTGAAAGTTGTGCTCATGGCACCGGCACACAAACTGCCATGCAATGTTCCTGCGGCGCCGGCCTCTGACTGCATTTCAATCAAAGTTGGAGTTTCTCCAAAAATATTTTTCTTTTCATCAGCCACACAACTGTCGCAATATTCTGCCATCGGACTTGATGGTGTGATTGGATAGATTGGTATGACCTGCGAAAGTTTGTAAGCAATCATAGCAGCGGCAGTGTTTCCGTCAACGACCTTTTTCATTTTGCCTCCTTTATAAAGTAATATATATCATATATAAGTTTATACTTTAAATTTATTTATGTCAAATTTTTAGGTGCTATTTAGTTTGCTAATTTGCCGTTTTTGTTGTAAAATATCCATATGCGAAACATAAAAATTACTTTGCAATACAAAGGCACGGCGTATTTTGGTTGGCAAAAACAAAACAACTTTCCAACCATTCAAGGCAAACTTGAAGAGGCGCTTTTTTGTTTGACGGGCGAGCAAATTGAAGTTGAGGGCAGTGGAAGAACTGACCGTGGCGTGCATGCTGTTGGACAAGTGGCAAATTTTTGCATGCAAAACACAATGCCGCTAAAAAATTTGAAGACAGCGCTCAACGATTTGCTGCCAATTGACATAAGAATTGTCAAAGTGAGCCCAGCAAAAGGCGATTTTCACGCACGCTTTTCAGCAAAGAGGAAAACCTATCAATATTTCGTGCAAGTGGGCGGACAGAGGAATGCCCTCAAATCCGACGTTTTGGCGTTTTTTCCTTTTGAAGTTGATTTGGAAAAAATGCAAAAGGCATCAAAACTTTTGATAGGCAAACATAATTTTAAGGGCTTTTGCAGTGCCGACACAACAGCCACAAATTTTGAGCGCGAAATATTTGACTTGCAAATAAAAAAACGTGGAAGGATTTTTGTATTCACCGTGACAGGAAGCGGCTTTTTGTACAACATGGTGCGCATAATTGTTGGCACTTTGTTGGAAGTTGGCAGAGGAAAACTTTCAGACAAAGACCTCAAACTTGCCCTTTCCACCGGTGAGCGAAAGTATGCCGGCAAAACTATGGAGCCTTGCGGATTGTACCTCAAAAAAGTGGAATATCTATAAAATTCATCAAAACAAGATTGATATTACAAAAATCTGATTTTTTATGAGGTTTTAAGGTTAAATCTGAGAAAAACCGCAGTTTTGTGACGGGCTTTCGTGAGTTTTCGACAGTTTATTTTTATCGGCGACAAATTCGCCGATATTTCTTTTCTTCGAAATTGAAAGAATTATGTTATTCTTTGAATGTTTTGCAAAGCATAAAAAACAATTTTTCAAAAAGGAGAAAAAAATGAATAAACCAAAAATCTATATTGCAGATTCCACAGAAGAAAACGATATCTTGAAGTATTTTAAAGAAAGTGAACAGTTTCAGTTTGTAGGAGCAAGTTTTGACGGCAAAAAAGTTGTTGAAGATGTGCTTTCACTCAAGCCAGACGTGCTTGTTATGGAAGTTATGCTTTCAAGTTTGGACGGATTTGCTGTTTTGGAAAATATTAAACTGTTGAAGGACGAAATGCCAAAGGTGTTTTTTGTTTCCAACCTTTCTCACAGTGGCTTTGTGACAAAAGCCATACAATCAGGGGCAAGTTATTTTATGGTCAAACCTATTTCACCGGAAAATCTTGAGGACAGAATTGTGGAGGTTTTGGAGCAAGGGCATTTTTCCAACGAAAACAAGCAACTTGACGAGAAGATCTCGAATATATTTATAAGTATCGGCATTCCTGCACATATAAAGGGATATCAATTTTTGCGTGAAGCGGTCAAACTTGCTGTAGAAGAGCCAGAGATAATAAGTTCAATCACAAAAAAACTGTATCCAACAATTGCCGAACGCTTTGAAACAAGTTCAAGCAAGGTGGAACGTGGTATGCGTCACGCCATTGAAGTTGCTTGGAATAGAGGCAAAATAGAAAATATAAACAATATTTTCGGATTAAAGATATATAATAGAAATGAAAAGCCAACAAATGGAGAGTTAATTGCCCTTATTGCTGACAAGATGATTATGGACGGCTGATAAAAAACACCAATTTTTGCTTGTTTTTGGCATAAAACCCTCAGAATTTTTGGAAAAAAGTGAAAAAAATAGCAAATTTTCTAAAAAAAATTCGATTTTAGTATTGAAATGTGAAAATTGTTGTGCTATAATAGGGTCATCTTTAGGAGGTTATTTATGTCAAGGACACTTTCAAAAATCTTAGTCATTTGCGCTTTGGTTGTCATTGTTCCACTTATGGTGGTTGGCACAACCCTTGCAGCATACTACTCTATTGACAGTTCTATCACTATTGCCGCTGTTATAGACGGAGAAGAGTGTGACGTGGAAGGAACTTACGCTTTGGTTTCTTATGATGGCAACCACGACACAACATTAAAAGTGACAACAGGACAAACAAAGGTGGTTGAGGTGGAAGCCTACTACACACCATATGCCTACACTTTCAAGGGTTGGTTTAAAGGCGATGCAGAAGCTTACAACCGTGCCAAAAAAAATGGAGATGTAGAACTTTCAACTGAAAAAACAATTTCCATTGATATGGGCGACGCAAGCGACTATGTTGCTGTTTATGAAGTTGTAAAATTTAAGGTTTCTGGTTGGGATTATAAAAATGACCCATCTGCTGCCGCTACAACAGATCAAGCACCTGCCGACGCACACGCAGACGGTGTTTACAAATACGGCGAAGCACTTCCAACACTTTCTTATGCAGGTGTTGATTACAATTTTGCCGGCTGGCAAGTAAAGAATGATGCAAAAAATCTCAGATATTTTGCAGCGACTTTTGGAACTGAATATTCAACTGCACAAGGAAGTTCAGTTGTTTTGACAAATCCATGGCTCAAGACAGATATGGTGACAATCACATACGTTGGACTTGATGGCAGAGATTTGTTTAGCGAAGAAGTTGTAAAGAGCACATCTGAATCATATACACTCAAAACACCAGGCCAAATTTCAGGTCTTCAACTTAAAAACGGATATGAATATGCTTGGACAGAAGTAATGGGCGGTGCAAACACAACAGCAACAGTCACACCAAGTGAAAACAAAACTGTTTATTTGCAAGAAAAAGAAGTGGACTATACAGCAACAGTTGCAAGCAACTACAAACCTGAAAATAAAAACATTTCTTTCTCAGAATCCAACAAAGCTGCTCTTGAACAATTGTTTGCTGCTGACAACTGGACAACAGAACATGCTTTCTGGAAAGTTGAAACAGTCAAGATTGTTTACAATGAAAACACTTACGATAATGCTGATGCTTTGTTCACTGCAATAAAAACTGCAAACCCACATGCAAACGGAGAAATCGCAGTTTCACTTGCTGAAGAATCTATTCACAAATATTTCTCAACAATCTCAGCAGAAAAGATTGAAGTTAAAGCATCTGAAAATATGGATTCCGGTGCTATGTGGCAAGAAGTTGTTTACAAACCAAATTTAGCATCACAAGGACCAGTAAATATTAGTGAAATCAATGGCAATGGCGATGTCACAACAACAGTTGAAATTGCGTTCAATCTTGGCGGAAGAGATCAATGGCAAACACAAGATGGAAAATCTTTAAAATTTGCTGGTCTTTATATAAATGGAGATCAAATGTTTGGTGCTGTAACTCTTGATTTCGACAAATTACGTTTGACTGTTGGAAGCACAATGCTTGATGTTATTGACAAACTTATTGAAATTTCACCAGAAATTCTTGAAGATCCGCAAGATGTTTTGAAACTTACACACATCATTGTTGGCTTCACTTATGAGGCTGAATAAAAAAACTAAAAAAAATTAAAATTTTGTTTGACAGATGCTCCTTAGGTATGATATACTTAGGGAGCATTTGGGAGTTTAGCTCAGTTGGTAGAGTACCTGCCTTACAAGCAGAGGGTCATAGGTTCGAGCCCTATAACTCCCACCAAATAAAAAGCACAACAATTGTTGTGCTTTTTGTTTTTGCGAAGCAAAAACACAGCTCCGCTGCAATTGATGTGAGATATGCCATCGTCGAGGCTCACCCTTGCAAGCAAGTTCGCTCTCCTCGGCATAACTCCGAAAGCGGAGGTGTTTGGTGGAAGTTACAACGCACGAAGGCTCACATGCTTTGCGTAATAACTCCCACATACCAAATTATTTGCGAAGCAAAAACACAGCTCCGCTGCAATTGATGTGAGATATGCCATCGTCGAGGCTCACCCTTGCAAGCAAGTTCGCTCTCCTTGGCATAACTCCAAAGCGGAGGTGTTTGGTGGAAGTTACAACGCACGAATGCCCTCGTGCTTTGCGTAATAACTCCCACATACTAAATTATTTGCGAAGCAAAAACACAGCTCCGCTGCAATTGATGTGAGATATGCCATCGTCGAGGCGCATAAGTCCGAAGCGTGACCATCAAAACCAACTTCACATACAATGATTGTGGGAGGAGATTAAAGGAGAAAAAATGACCACAAAGGAAATCATGGAGTTGATATCTCTATGTATCTCCCTCCTAATTCCCATAATTGGTTTTGTCACTGCACTTATAAAGGTTGTGAAAGACAGAAACTGGAATTTGCTTAAAAGCGCGCTTTGTGAATTTGTGATTAAGGCGGAAGAAATGCTTGGTGCCACCGGCGAGGAAAAAAAGAATGCAGTGCTTGGCTGGGCACAAGAATTTTGCCAAAAGCAAGGCATAAAGTTTGATGCCGACCAGGTTTCAGGCGCAATCGAAAAACTCATTGAAGTTTCCAAAAAAGTGAACAAACGCGAGAGGCAAACAACTCAAACCAATTTATCGTAGGGAGATATTCGAGAAGGCTTAGCCTTTTCGAATACATATCTAATTTTCCCTTTCAACAATCATGCTTTGATTGTTTTTTTTATTTTAATATCCCATTTTTCGAGATACACGCGGGGTGGTGGTGAGAGGAAAAAGGGTGAAAAGTGAAAAAAAGTTGAAAAAAGGTAAAAAATTTTTGAAAAAGTGTTGACAAAAGGGTGAGGAATCGTGTAGAATAGACATGTCGCACTCGAAAAGACTTCGGGGTCCCCAAAAATGCTTCAGCATTTTAGGGGAGAGGAGCAAGCAAGCGTCAAAGCGATACTTTTTGCCAAAGGCAAAAATGAGCAAAAGCGCAGGTTGCGACGAGAACTTTGACAATTAAATAGTGTAAGGCAAAAGAAACAAACAACCATAACGCAAAGTTATTGAAAAGTCAATGTAAGTTAACAAGTCAGGAAAAAAGCACAAGTGTATGTGCATC
>CANPYI010000010.1 GCA_947588355.1 uncultured Clostridia bacterium | reverse complement strand
GTATCGAAGTGGTCGCACCGAGCCGCACTCGAAATGCGGTTGTCGAGAAATCGGCACGTGGGTTCGAATCCCACCGTTTCCGCCAACAAAAATCTGTGCTTTGGCTTGTTTTTGAACAAGTTCAAAAAGCATCGCTTTAACGCTTGATTTTTTGTTTTGCCCCGAGTGTAAATCGCACTTCGTTGGCGATTTAGGGCAATCGTTTTTTTTGAAAGAAGGTCCTTCGAAGATCAAGATCTGCAGAATTTGGGATTCGGGCGGAAAAGCAAAGGCAAAAGTGTTGCGTTTTCCCGCCCCGGCGAGATATCAAGCCCATGGCAATGGGCGGTCGCACCTGCGATGCGGAGAACAAAAATAGTTTAATTTTGTAAATCGAAAGCCGGCTTTATGGCGACAACGTTAAAGTAAGACTCTGTTGAATCTTAAACAATTACTCACCCTAAATTAAATAGGTGAACTTTTTTATATGATTGTTTTGAAAATTGCTGTGAAAAATGTTAACATAAAAAAGAGGCGAAAATGTTAGGTGCAATTATTGGGGACTTGGCTGGTTCTGTGTACGAATTTGACCAAGTGAAAAAACATAGCAAAATCAAAATTAAAAACATTATCGAAGATGATGCATTTTTCAGTGACGACACCATTCTTACAGTTGCGATTGCAGACGCAATTATCAATCAAAAAAGTTATGAGGAAATGCTCAAAAAGTATGCTATCAAATATGCCAACAAAGTGCCTGCAAATATTCCTTATTTCAAGACGATGTTTTCTCCTAGTTTTTTGAGTTGGGCAAAAAGTGACGAGGTTGGCAAAAGTGTAGGCAACGGCGCTATGATGAGAATTTCGCCAGTCGGAAATTTGTTTAAAACAAAAAATGATGTTATCAAAAATGTACGTCTTGCCACTATGCCATCTCACAACACAAGAGAGGCAATAAACAGCGCAACAACGGTTGCTTTGATAATATTTTATGCGAAAAAAGGTCTTGGCAAAAAAGAAATTATTGACAAGTTGAAATTGGAAATAAAAAAGCCAAACCTAAACAAATTTAATTACACTTGTTCTGACACTATAAATGTTTGCTTATATTCTTTATTTTCCTCAAATTCTTTTGAAGAATCAATAAAAAAAGCGATATCTTATGGCGGCGATACCGACACAAACGCATGTATTGTTGGAAGCATGGCGGAGGCAATGTTTGGCATAGACAACTCTTTGAAAGAAAAAGCACTTTCCAAACTTCCGGAAGAATTCCGAAAAATTGTTGACAAGTTTTATGTTATAGTCACTTCGCAAAATCTTGATCATAAATCGAGTAAAAAATAATTTATCGCAAAATCTGCAAGTTTTTGCATAAGCGCGCATAATTATCTTTTATACAAATTTTTGGAGGTAGTTATGCCGTTTTTGTTGACTGAGCCGCAAAGGATAAATGGAACAAAACTTGGATATGCAGTGTATCCGTATGATTTTAGTTTTGATGACCACATTGAACAAAGAGATTACAATCGTAAATTGACCATCTTTCAGTTGAAAGACTGTAAATTTGTGGAAGTTGACCATATTGTAGGTGAACATAGATTTAAGCGTGAAACAGCATCGCGCGAGTATATAAACGGAAAGTTGCAAGAATTTGTCAGTAAAAATCCGCAGTATGTTGTTGATCAACAAAAGGTCAATGCATTTTTTGGCGAAAAAAATTCAAATTTAGGCAAAAACTAGTAATTTTTGATAATTTATTTACAAAAAAGTCATTATGTGATAAAATTTCTTGAATGGAAAAATCGCAAAAACAAAAGAAATTTTTTCACATGAGACCTCTTTTTTATGGTTTTTTGGCACTTTTGCTGTCTATTTCAACAGCAAAATTTCTTTTCACAGGCGAACTTGAGTTTATAATACTTGACGTTGTGATTTGTGTTGTGTTTTTGATTTATGTATTATTCACGAAAAAATTTGTTTCTTTGGCGATTGTCATGTGCTTTTTTGCACTGGGGCTTGGGCTTTTTCAGATTGGAGTTTCCACTTTCACCGGAAAAAAATTTGTCGGCACACAACAGGTTGTCGGACGCATTAGTGATGATTTGAGTGCTTCAACTTACGGTGACAGCGTGACCGCAACTTTGAAAGATGTTGTTATTGATGGCAAAAACGAAGGAAATATTCGCCTTAAAATAAACATAAGTAATATCAAAGATGTGGAGGCGGGAGATATAATCTCCTTTGAAACTCATGTGCAAACTGCCAAACTTTTTGAACTTGGCGAATTTCAAAATTTCTATTATCGCGACAAAACACCATATATGGCGGAAATTTCCTCCAAAGATATTCTTCTGCACGGAAACAGTTTGAATGCCGACGAAGCCTTTCGATTGAAAGTTAAAGATGTGCTGTATCAAAACATGGGGTCGTCGAATGGTGCACTCGCTTTTGCCGCTTTGTTTGGCGACAGGTCGGATATTGACAGCCAGACTTATCAAAATTTTAAGTCGGCTGGCATAATACATATCTTGGCCGTTTCGGGACTGCATATAAGTTTTTTGTTTGCCTTGCTTGGCTGGATTTTGCGAAAATTACACATCAACCGCTACATAAATCTTTTAATTTGTGGAGGTGTTCTGGGAATTTATGCCTGGCTTTGCGGATTCACACCATCAATTTTGCGTGCGGGAATAATGGGCATCATTCTTTTCTTCACGAAACTTTCCGGCAAAAATTATGACCAACTTTCTTCACTGGGCGCGGCTGGAATATTGATCTTGCTCTTTTCACCACTTTCAGCATATGATTTGGGCTTTTTGCTGTCATTTTCGTGCGTGCTTTCAATATTTATGCTTTCGCCAATTTTGACAAAGTTGTTTGGCTATATTTTTCCAAAATATGTGGCAAGTGCTTTTGCAATTTCTTTTGCGGTCCAACTTGGCGTGCTGCCGTTTATGGCAAGAATGTTGACGATATTAAATTTTCTTTCGGCATTTGTTAATTTGCTTGTTATTCCGATTTTTTCTGTTGTTTATCCAATTTTGTTTATTGTTGCTCCGATAGTGGCTTTTTTGCCTGTTTTCGGCTTTTTACTTAAACCACCAGAATGGGGATTTGTTGCCATAAAAAACATTGCCGAATTTTTTGGACAAACGCAACTGAAGATCACTCTCAAGCCCTTGGATATTTTCTTTGTGGCATTGTTTTTTGTGCTTCTGTTTATGGTCAGCGGATTTTTCATGGCAAAACTTCGCACAAAAGCGATGTGTTGCTCGTGTCTGTTTGTACTTTCATGCATTTTGTTTGGTTGCAGTTACATAGAGATTCCACGCAAAAACACATTGGCATATTGCTACAACTATTCGCAGAGCGTTGTCGTGCTGACCGACAGTCAAGGCGACAGCCTTGCCATAGACTTGGGCTATTTGGATTTTTCGACGAGATTGCTTGACAGGTTGGGGCTGAGCAAAGTTTCCACACTTCTTGTTTTGCAAGACAACTCTGTAAACATAGACATTGCTCGAGGTCTGGGCGTGGAAACCATTGTGCGCACAGGCTCGGCGGAAGGCTTTGATGAAGAAGTGGTTGTGCAATACAATCAAGAGGTGACTTTTGGTGATTTTGTCTTCAAATATGTTTTAAGTGGTTCGCGTTTGGTTGGCATAAGCATTTGGCTGAAAGATGTCAGCATTTTTGTCCTAAAGGACTGGAACATTCCCGAAAAGGCCTTGCAGTCTTTGGCTGAGAGTGAATATGATTTTGTTGTTTTGGGAAAACATGACCAATATGCATCTTATTTTTCTCCCGAAACAACAATCTTGACGTATGCAGAAAATCCTTTTGCGGACAGCTGTTTTGTTTGTGACGGAAATGTGTGCTATACTTTGTCTGAAGGGCATAAATGGAGGTGTTTGGATTGAAAACATTAAAAACAAGGTTGCAAAAAAAAATTGAGCCATGCTACGTTGTTCAGGGCGAGGATATTTTGTTGTACGATAAAGCACTTGAACTTGTCAAAAAAGCATGCAATTTGCAGTTGGAAGAATTTAATTTTCTTGTTTTCGACGAAGATAGTTTCAACGAACAAGCAGTGATTGACGCTGTTCAAACTTTGCCGATGGGCAGTGATAAAAAACTTGTCCTTTTGAAAAACATCTCCAAGTTTGGCGAAAGTTTCAAAAAAAATCTGAGGGATTATTTGAAAAATCCCGTGCCAAGCACCTGCTTGATGATTTTTGATTTTTTCAACAAATTTGACTTTATCATTGCCGAAAAGGTGAGTGCAAAACGTTTGGATGATGGCAGTTTAAAGGCACTGATTGTGGCAGAACTGAAAGCAAAGGGCAAAACTATAACAGACGGAGCATGCGAAAGGCTGATTGAGGCGTGCTGCAATTACTACTCGCTAATAAAAAACGAGATAGACAAACTTTCCTCTTGTGACGGTCAAGAAATCACCGAAAAACAGGTACAAGAATTGGTTTGCAAGGAAACAGAGTTTGCAGTGTTTGAACTTACTGATGCACTGTCGCGAAAGGACGCAGACAAGGCAGTTTCACTTTTAAACTTGATGGACAAGGACACCAAAACTTTCAATTTGATTCTCAATCATTTTCGCAGACTGTTTTTTGCGGCGACATCGGACCTTTCTGACAAAGAGATTGCCGATCTGTTGTCTGTGAAGGAATATGCCATAACCAAGGCGCGACAGATTTCCAAAAACTTCACAAAATTGCAACTCAAAAACATCTATCAAATGTTGGACGATGTGGACTTTTATATAAAAAACGGACAAATGCAGTTGGAAAATGCCTTGTTTTACTTGATTTTTGGGATCTTGTATATATAAAAATTTGTGTTTTTTGGCGTTTTTTGATAGAATTTTAGAAACAAAAGAGGTTTTTATGAATGTTGACGAAATAAAGCAAGAATTTTTGGATATATTTTACGACAATGTGGAGCGTGACGGCGCTGAGGCACTTTTGGAATATTTGGAAAAGACTGACTTTTTCACTGCACCAGCATCTGGCAGGAGACATTCCAATTTTGAAGGTGGACTGTGTTTGCACAGCATAAATGTTTGGAAAAGGTTTGTCAAACTTTTGCAAAACGAATACGGTGACAATTGGACAGACACCATTTCTGCCGAAAGTGTGGCAATTATTGCACTTTTGCACGATATTTGCAAAGTGAACACCTACACAGTTGAAATGCGCAACGTAAAGGTTGACGGCGAGTGGGTGCAAAAGCCATATTACAAGTATTTCGACACACTGCCATATGGTCATGGCGAAAAGTCAGTGTACATGATTTCTGGCTTTATGCGATTGACCCGGGAGGAAGCAATGGCAATAAATTGGCATATGGGTGCTTTTGACGCACGTTGCACTTCAAATATGAGCATCATGCAAAACGTGTTTTACAAGTTTCCTGTGGCATTTTTGTTTCATATAGCCGACTATATGGCGACATATTTGGACGAAAAAATTGTGGAATAGCACAAATATTCCACTTTTTTATGCAGTTTTTAAGAAATTATTTTTTATATAAGACATAATAATATAAAGCGGACGGTCACAGAAACTGTAAAAAATGCCGCTTTTTTGTGTTTTTTTTGTTTGAGAACAGCCTTTTTGCAAAAAAAATGCAAAAAAGTGAGAATTTTGCAAAAAATTTTGAAAAAGGGTATTGACAGTCGCAACAATTTGAGATATAATATGGGCAAGATAAACGGAGGTGTTTATAAAATGAAAACCAATTGGAGAAAAACTATTTATGATGGTCTGAAAAACGATGTATCTATTTTCGTTGACCAAATAAATGGCAGAGAAAAAAATACCCCAAATAAAGTAACAAATGAATGGGGAAAGATTCTTGTTATCAAGGACAACGCAAAAAGAGATAATAAGATTAAAGAATTTGCTACCAATCTTGTTGAAGCAAGTATAAAAGATGTGCCACAAGTTAGTTTTTCTGACGAAATTAAGGAGTCAGCAATTCGTTATGCTTATGGCAAATTATCTTTGAACGCTTATGGCGAAAAACGTGAAAAAATAATTCGCTTAGACAAACTTGAAGAATTGAGTAGACTTAAGGGTTTTGTTTGTGACGATGTGTTTAGCAAAGCAATTGATGGAGAGTTTAATGTTTTTGATAAGAAAATTCAAGATACTACACTTGCAACAAACAAAAAAAGACAAAGCAAATCATATAAGGATTATCTTGGCCCAGTAGACAAAAAGAAAGTAGAAATGGCAGAAGATGTGGCAAGAAATATAACTGATTCTGCAATGGAAAACTTCAAAACAAAAAAGACTGTGCAATCAAAAGACAAAACATGGATTAAAAAAGAACTATTTGAATACACAAAAAATCAAGTTTTTGAAGAAGCACTTAGTTCAGAAGAAAAAAATAGGATAGCACTTGCAAAGGTAGAATTTGCAAAGGCTGAACAAAAGCGCAGAGAGGCAATTGCCAACAAGAAAAAGGAATCACTTCGTAAGAATGATCCTGCAGTGAAATATAAAGATGAGATTGAACAAATTACTGGGCAGTTGTCGTTGTTAGAAAACAAAGAGTATCGTGCATTTATGACTTATATAGCAGCAGAAAAGTTCATTAGTAAACACAATCTTGTTAAAAGAGAAAAACCTTCAAAGATTTATGAAGGAAACAAAGATTTTTACACCTCTCAATATGACAATGTCAATTATTGGCACGGTTTGTTTGCAGATAAGGTTCAAGAATTTATTGACAACAGACTTGCACAACGTGAAGCAAAGCAACAACTTGCCTTAGTCCCTATAGCAGCAAAAGAAGAGGATCAAAATGATATCGATTATCAAGTTGGTGTTTTGGCCAATTTGGTAGTTAGTCAGTCACTTAATGCTTCTGGTGAAGAGATAGAGAAAAATATTGCTTATGGTGTTCAACTATTTTCAAAAATATGTGAAATTGATGATCCTAAACAATTGAACAATTATGCTGAATATCTGAAAAAAGAAATTGTCAATGCCAAGAATGTTCATTATGATGTACAACATTTGCCTGATGGAAGTGAATTCTATACACCTAAAAAACCTGAAACAGTCGATCTGGATCTTGTTTCAAGAAAACCAGTTGCTATAGTTGATGGCAAAGAATCAGAAGAAGATGCAAAACCTATAGTTAAAAATGACGACGTAGTTGTAAAGCCTGCCAAGAAGAACAAAATTAAGAAAGTTTTGCTTGGTGCATTAGGATTTGTTGCAGCCGCAGCAATTTTGGCAGGAGCAACAACAGGTATTGTTATAGGAGTGAAGAATTGTGCTGGCACATCAAGTGGCAATGGAGAACAAAAACTGGATTTGAAATCTGACCATTCAAAAGATGTTGTTGAAGGTTTCTTGGATAAGGTTGGAGAGTTGAAGGAAGGCGAAAAGGTTTCTTCCCTTGACTCTAACGAAAAAGACAACACTCTTACTATCAATCTTAATAAAGATGGTGTTACAAAAATTTCGACAACAGAAAATAATGTTGTTGCTACGTATAAGCTCAGTATGGGAGAAAATACCGATAACCTTAGATATCAACAAAACTTTGATAGCTATGTTTCAAACGAGGCAACATCTGACGACTTGCAACTTATTATTGAAGACAAAGAACAACGTTACGATGATGAAATTGGCGGAAATGAAAAGCCATCAGAAAAATTAGATGAAGAACAAATCAAAGATGCTCTTTCACAAGCGCTTCAAGGAAAAGCGGTTGACGGCATTTATGACAGTGGAGATTACACTTTTGTAGTTTCTGGCGACGCAACAAATGGCGGAACAGTGACAAAAATCGAGACAAACGCAATTGATGCAGAAAATGGAAACTTGACTTCAAGCCTCAGTGAAAGTGAACTGAAAAATGCTCTTGGAACTGCAACAAAAACTGAAACTGCTATTTTGCCTGAAAGTGCAGTAGCAGAATATGCAAATGCAATAAGCACAAGGAACGCTGAGAAGTACGCATCTGGCATTTACAATGGTGCTCTTAAGACTGCACAAGGTAAAAATTCAAATACAACTGATGTCATCTTGGCTATGGGGACTCCTGAAAGCAAGTCATTCACAAATGCAAAATATGGCTTTAATAACGGATTGAAATCAACAACACTCGATGTAATTTCCTACAATGCAAACGGAGAAATCATTGACGTTAACGAAGGCAGCACAAAAGAAGTTGCCTACAGAGGAAGCAACTTTGATGAAGACGCAGCAACTGTTCATGCTATTGCCGCTTCAGATCTTGTAAATGCACCTGTGACAGATCCAAACAACGAGTATCGTGTTCTTGGTGGAAATCAAACTCTGGACAGTTTGGAAGCAACAACCTCGAATACAAAAAGAGAACTTTAAAGTTTTTAAAAAGCAAGTTTGAAAAAAAACTTGCTTTTTATTTTTTTAAAAAAAGTGACGTCAAAACGCAACAATTCGACATCAAATATGCTATAATCAACAATGATGACAGTAAAAAGAAGAAATTTGCTTTTTGTATTGGTGGCATTTTTGGTGATTTCACTTGGAATTGGTGTGTCGCTTATTTTCTTGTTGCCAAAACCGGTCAAACTCAATATTTCTGCTCAGGATATTTCGTTGAATGTTGGTGAGACAAAAACAATCGAGTACGATATCAACAAAAAGGCAAATGTGACTTTTGAAATCGCTGACAGTCAAGTGGCAAAAGTAAGCAATTTCAGAATAATTGGACAGAAGTCGGGCGAAACTGTGTTAAAAATTACTGCGTTTGTTGGCAAAGAATCTTGCACATGCGTTTGCAAAGTTTCAGTTTTTTCAACAGAAGAAAACAAACAATCAACCGTCGAACCAGAAAAGCCATCTTCTGATCCAAGTGAGCCTAAAACAGACGACGAAAACAAATCTGACGAAGATAAAGAGGGTGAGCAACAGCCTGTTGACCCACCAAAGCAAGATCAACAAGATGACGACGACAATTCAAAGCAAGATCAAAATGATGACAACAAAGATTCAGACTCAAATGTAGGCGAGGACAATCAAGGTCAAAGCGGCGAAGAGAAACAAGACAAGGACGAAAACACCACTCCAGATCCGTCACAGGACAAAGGCGAAACGGACCCAAACGATGATGACCAATCGTTGGAAGATCCAAAAGATGAGCCTTCAGATAAAGAAGAATCTGAAAACAAGATTGAATTTACCCTTGAAGAAGTAAGAAATTGCAGAATTGATGGCAAAACAATTTACATAACTGCGGGAAAAGAAGCAAGATTTATGATCCTGCATCCAACATACAACGAGGAAGTTATATTTACTTTAAGTTCTGACCAATTTGAGATAAGTCAGGCGATAAGTGGTTTCTGGAAATTCACTTCCGAAACGGGCGGAGTGATCACTGTTAAAGTTGATGGCGTTGTGATTGGAGAAATTTTGGTTGTGGTCGAATAAAAATTAAAGACTCCAAAAGGAGTCTTTTTTAATCACTTGACAAAGCAATCACGAAAGTGTAAAATAGGCTCATGCGGATATGGCGGAATGGTAGACGCGCAGGTTTCAGGTACCTGTGGTGGCAACACCGTGGAGGTTCAAGTCCTCTTATCCGCACCAAATGTTTTAAAAGTTGGAAGCATTGTTTCTTGGGATAATGTATGAAAAAACTCAAAAATAAAATTGAATGCATCGTTTTTGATCTTGATGGCACAATCATGGACAGTGAAAAAGAGTGGAAAGACACTTCTTTATTATTGAACAAAAAATATGGTATAAATATAGACAACGATTTTCGGCTTTTTTGTTGCGGAAGAAAAGAAAAAGACATAGTCAACAAGATGAAAATTTTATATCCAAACATAAATGCTGCGGCAGTTCGTCAAGAATGGATCAATATGGCCGAAAATCAAATGACCAAAAATGGCGTGCCACTGAAAGAAGGTTTTAGGGAACTCCTTGATTTTCTCAAAAGAAAGGACGTTAAATTGGGGCTTGCAACAGGCTCCAGCAGGCAATTGGTGACAAGAGATTTTAAGTTGAACAAACTAAACGAAAACGAGATTTTTGAACAAATTGTGACTGTTCAAGAAGTAAAAGCGGGGAAACCAAAACCGTATATTTACAAAGAAATTTGTAAAAGGTTAGATATAAGTGCCAAGAATTGCCTTTGCATTGAAGACAGTCCAAATGGTGCCAAAGCCGCTTGGCGGGCGGGACTGAATGTTGTTCTTGTCCCTGACGTTTTTCCGCCAACGCCAGAATGTAGGCGAAAATGCATTGCAATTTTAAATAATCTTACTGATGTTCACTTTTTTCTCTCAAACTTGATATGAATAAAGTTTTATAAAACTGCAACAAACAAGAAAACATTTTTGGAATACAATATGAGCGAAATTGTTGATATTTTTGATATTTCATATGATGGTTCTGGCGTTGGAAAACTTTCTGACGGCAGAATTGTTTTCGTGCCAAAATGTTTGCCAAATGAGAAAGTTTGCATTGATTTGTCTGAAGTTCACAGCAAGCATTGTTTAGCAAAATGCAAAGAGATTTTGAAAAAAAACACAAATCGCGTGGAAGCAAAGTGTCCATATTTTGAAATTTGCGGTGGCTGTGATTTTCAGCACGCAAGTGAACAATATGAGCGGGAATTGAAAATAGAAATCTTGAAACGTGAACTTGCAAAAGTGGGCTATTGTGGGCAAGTTGAGTTTACGTCAAGTTTGAACAGATATTTTTATAGAAACAAATTGAAATTGGAAGTAAAAGATTGCCAAATAGGCTATTTCCAAGCAAGAACGCACAAGTTTTTCAGAGTGGAAACTTGTCCGATTGCTGACGAAAAGATTTTGAAAGCATTTCCTTTTGTTGAATCGTTTTTAAAGGAAAACAATTTTGATGGAATAAAAAATGTCTATTTTAAAGTTGTTCAAAACAAAGTTGCCATCTGTTTTTTGTTTGATAAAAACGCAAAAATTGATATGAAAAATGTCAAAAAACTGCAAATTTTACGTGATTTTGAGGTATTTTTTGCATTTGGAGATATTTTGGAAAGTGACAAAACAAAAATTTTTAGTATATTTGGCGACAAAATAAATCCGGCTTGTGTGCAAGCTTTCAATCAAGTTAACGATTATGTTGCAAAACTGCTCTATCAAGACATTTTGTCAGTTGCAAAAGAAAAACGGGTTGTGAACGCTTATTCTGGTCAAGGTGAGTTGACAAAATTGCTTTCAAAAGATGCCAAATATGTCGTTGGAATTGAGTTGCAAAAATCGGCACATATTGTCGCAGAAAGAATTTGCGAGAGTGAAAAAAATGTCAAAAATTATTGCGGCAGGGTGGAAGAGATTTTACCAGAGATGGTCAAAGAGCAGCAATTTGATATGATTGTGCTTGACCCGGCGCGAGAGGGGTGTAAACAAATTGTTTTGGACACCATTTGTCAGTGCAATATCCAAGAAATTGTTTATGTTTCTTGCAATTTTGCTTCACTTGTAAGAGATTTAAAATTTTTAGCCAACACATATATTATTGAAGAAGTCAAGATTTTTGATATGTTCCCTTGCACTGCAAATATGGAAACAAAAGTGAGACTAAGAAAAAAATAAAAGAATTGGTTTATTCCAATTCTTTTTTGTATCGCTCAATCGTTTCATCGTCTAAACGTGCAAAAAGCGGTTTTGCAGTGCCAATCTTGTGCGACTGTGGAATATTGATGTCGCTGGCTGTTTGCCACATTTCTGGGGCGTTTGGAGTGCTGCTTAAACACAATTGCTCTTGCCAAATTTCTGTTGTTCGATTTGGCATGATTGGACTTGCAACAATGGCAAGAGAACGTGCCATATTCAAGCACAAATACAAAACTTTTTTTGCTTTTTCAACTTCGCCATTTTTGATAAGTGTCCACGGTGCAGTTTTTTCAAGATAGGTGTTTCCTATTGAGGCAAAACGCAGAATTTCCTTATATGCCGCTTTAAACTCTGTTTTGCTGAAAAAATCTGCTATTGTGTTTGGACAAGTTTGAATGGCATCAATCATTTCTTTGTCATTTTCATTCAAACTATTTTTGATATTTTCAAAATCAATTTCAAGTTTGCCGTCAAAATTTTTGTTTATCATATTCAGAGTTCTGTTGAAAAAGTTGCCATATTTTCCGACAAGTTCGGCATTTGTATTTTGCTTGAAACCTTCATATGTGAAATCGCTATCTTTATTTTCAGGGAAAATCGACACAAGATATGCACGAAGGGCGTCGATATCTATGTCGCTGTCGAGCAGTTTTTCACAGAAAATGCCTATTTTTTTGGATTTTGAGAATTTTTGGCCCTCAAAATTAAGAAAATTGAAACCAACAACATTTGCCGCTAGATTATATTTTTTGCATGCAAGTTCCATACTTGGAAAGAAAACAGCGTGAAAATCAATATTGTCTTTGCCGATAAAATTGTAAATTTCGCATTCTGGATTTTGCCAGCGGTCTTTCACCATTTCATCTCCACCAAGTTCCTTTGTGATGGAAATATAGCCGATCGGCGCATCAAACCAAACATAAAAAACTTTGTCCTCAAAACCATCAAGAGGCACTTTTATTCCCCAAGGAATGTCTCGGGTGATGCAACGTGGCTTTAAGCCTTCTTTAAACCATTTGTTTGTCATCGCGTAAACATGTGGACGCCAAATATCTTTCTTGCTTTCAACCCACTTTTTAAGTTGAGGTTGCAGTTTGTCCAAACTTAGATAAATGTGTTTTGTGGCCTTTTTTACGGCATCATGACCGCAAAACGAACATTTTGGCGACTTTAACTCGTCAAGTTCGTATGTTTTTCCGCATTTATCACATTGGTCGCCATATGCACGGTCATAGCCACAATAAGGGCATACTCCATACACGAATCTGTCAGCAAGAGCGACCTTGTCATGCTCACAGAACAGCATGTCAGTTTCTTTAATTTGAGTGTAGCCATTTTTGTAGATAGTTTCAAAAAAATCTTTTGTCACTTGATGATGTGTTGGCGTGTTTGTTCCGCTGAAGATGTCAAAATCAATGCAAAGTTTTTTGGCAATTTCTTTCATTTTGGCATTCATTTGTGCGATATATTCATTTGTATCCATTCCCGCTTCTTTGGCAGAGATATAACTTGTTGTTCCGTGATCATCTGTTCCGCTGACATAAACAACGTCGTTTCCATAAGTTTTGTGGAATCTTTTGAAAACATCACCTGGAAGCCAACATCCAACCAAATGGCCAAGGTGAGGAAGTCCATTCACATACAAGAGTGCTGATGTTATCAAAATTTTTTTCTTTTTCATATATTTTTCCTTATTTTTTCAAATTTTTCTGCTATTTGAGATAAACTTAAACTTTCTTGACTGCCGTCTTGCATGTTTTTTAAGGTGAACAAATTACTTTCTATTTCATTTTCACCTACAAACAAAACATAATTAAGTTGTCTCTTATTTGCTTCCTTCAACTTGCCCTTGAAAGTTTTGCTTTCATACAAACAGTCCGCTTTTACGCCAAGTTTTCGAAGTTTCTGAACAACTTCAAGTGCTTGTGGCAAAGTTTCGTCAAAATTGACAACTCCAAGTTCAGTTTCTGTGACACAATTGATGTCAAAGTAACTTTCTTGCAACAAAAGGTCAAACAAACGTGTCACGCCAACGCTCATTCCAACGCCGGGCATTTTTTGTGCAGAAAAGTAACTGCAAAGGTTTTCAAATCTTCCACCGCCACCAACGGCAACTTTGCTGTCTTTCAAAAATCCCTCAAAAACTGTGCCCGTGTAATAATTGTGTCCTCTAATGACGCCAAGGCTGTAGGTGACAGATGTGCAGCCAAAACTTTTTAGATATTTATCCACTTCCAAAAGTTCATCAAGCCCATTTTGGAATGTGGAATTTTGACAAAAATCACGTAATTCTTTTGAAATTTCCTCAATTTTGCCGCTTATTTGCGTCAATTTTGCTATTTTTTCGCTTTCTCTTTTAGATAGTCCTATTTCTTGCAATTCATTTAAAGCATCTTCAATTGAAATTTTGTCCAACTTATCCAAAACAATAAAAATTTCGGTTGATTTGTCAGTTTTGCCAATTTGCTCGATAAAGCCGGAGATAATCTTTCTGTTTGAGACTTTTATTTCCACAGGAAGGGAGAGTGCATCAAAACATTTTTCAAACAAGTTTATACATTCCGCATCAGCGACGAGTGAAAGTTGTCCATCACCAATAATATCGGCATCGCACTGATAAAACTCACGAAAACGACCCTTTTGAGGCCTTTCACCGCGATAAACTTTTCCAATCTGATATCTTTTGAATGGAAAACAAAGTTCTGTCTTGTGCATAGAAACAAATCTTGCAAGCGGCACAGTGAGGTCATATCTCATGCACATATCAGCATCACCTTTTGAAAAACGAAACACTTGTTTGTCAGTTTCGCCACCACTTTTTGCAAGAAGGGCATCCGAATATTCAAGCACGGGGGTGTCAAGTGGCAAAAAACAGTTGTCTTGAAAAACCTTCTCTATTTTTTGCAAAAGTGAAGAAAAAAGCATCTGCTCTTTTGGCATAAGTTCCCAAAAACCTTTAAGTTTGCGTGGTGTAATCAGTTTATTTTCAGTCATTTTTTATCTTCCATTATTTGATAATATCTTTGATTTTATAACAAAAAACGCAATTTTGTCAAGCATAATTATGTTGTAAGTAATCCACCTTTATTTTCCACTTATCCACAAATTTATAAATATTCATGCAAATTTATGAATATTCAAAGCCTAAAAAAGGGGTAAAATTGGTAGAAAACCACATAAGTTATCCACATTTCCACATTTTTGTGGACAAGTCTATTCAAATTTACGTATAAATTTGCAAAAAAGGCGCGTTTATTGTGCATAAAAGTGAATATTGATTTTTTCGTCGAATTTTGTGTGTAAACTTTTTTTGGAGAGTTTTCCACATACAGATCCTTTGTGTTTTGTTGTTTTCAAAAATTTTGTATATTCATTCAGTCTTGTTTTTCAACTTTCTTCAAAAAGTGGCTTGGAGTTTTGTCACTGACAAAGCAAAGTTTGTGTAATGCACGCGTTGAAGCCACATACAAAAGATTTCTGTCCAATTCGTTGTGATAGGTTTCTTCGTTCGCAAAAGGCACAATCACGCAATCAAATTCCACACCTTTTGCAAGGAAAGGTGTTGTTATTATTTTTTTGGAATTTATTTTTTCGGTGCTCAATTGTTTAAATTTTTTTATTGCAGCGCTTTCTTTTTGCAATCTTGCAATATCTGATTTTGTCTTGCAAACTATGGCAATGCTTTGATTGCTTTTGTTTTTCCAACTTTCAAGCAACTTTTCTATTGCCTTTGCAGTGTTTTTTGTTTTTATAAATTCAACTTCATCTCCATTTCTGTTGACGTTGTTGGCAATATGTTTTCCCAAGATTTTTTGTGAAAACAACGAAATTTGCATGGTGCTTCGATATGATTTGTTCAAATATTTGATTTTGGCTTTTGTTATTTTTGAAAGATTTGTGATGTATGTTGCAGGCAAAGTTCGGTCAATGCTTTGATAAATGTCACCAAGAAAAAGTTTTGGACAATCCCAAATTTTTTCAAAAAGATAAAAGTGACAAGGGGTATAGTCTTGCATTTCATCAACAATGACATATTTTGCGTCGTAGTTGTGCTTGAAACCAAAAAGATTTTCCTTTATCAACATTATTGGTGCAATATCATAAGCGCCAATGTGATCCACCTCTGGCAAATCAACACTTCCAAGAAAAAGATTGTATATTCGAAGTAAATCAGTGGTCATAAATTTGTTGTAAAGTATCTTTTTTGCGCGCTTGTATAGATCGGGGCGTACATTGTTTGGAACTTTGAATTTGTCTGTCAAAATTTCCGCCAAAACTTCAATACGTTTGTAAATTGGCAGTTTTTTCATTCTTTCAAAGTAAATGTCCGAAATGTCTTCTTTTGAGAGCACAACATCGCCAAAAGTGAGGGTTTTTGGTACAAAAAGATTGCAAATATCGTGCGAAAGAAACTTTTTTAAATCTTCCAAAAACTCAAAACTTGATTTTATGGCAATATCTTCAAAATCTTTCTGATTTTGCTGCTCAATCACGCGTGCAAGCATATTTTCACGAGTTTCAAAATCCTGGCCAAGCAGTCTTTTTGCAAGTTCGGAAAAAGTGGTCGTGAAAGGTTTTTCCTCGCCAAGAGACGGCAAAACATCGCTTAGATAATCAGAAAACAATTCGCTTGGCGACAAAATGAGGATATCTTCACTTTTCAACGTGCCGCGATATTTGTACAAAAGATAAGATACGCGATGCATGGCAATAGAAGTTTTGCCAGAGCCAGCCACACCTTGCACAATAGTGTTGGCAAAATCATCAGAACGTATCAAAACATTTTGCTCTTTTTGAATTGTTGACACAATTTCGTGCATTTTTGCGGTGGCATTTTGCGAAAGTTCTTGCATCAAAATATCGTCATCTATCACAAGGTGACTGTCTATATAGTAAGTTATATCATCGTTTTCAATCTTGTATTGGCGTTTGAGCGTCAAATCCCCAGATATCTCTCCATCCGAGCAGGTGTAAGAAGTTTTTCCTGTTTTGTCGTCATAATACAACGAACATATATCAGCGCGCCAATCGTGAACAAGGTTAACTTTGTCATTGGTCTGAACAGCACCAAGTCCTATATAATATTTTTCAGACTCAGTTTTCCCTTTTTCTTTAAAGTCAAATCGACCAAAATAAGGATTTTTGCGCTGTTTTTTTAACCTTGTCACTGTTTTTGTCAAGGCGGCATTTTGTTGTTCCAAGTTTTCAATCTGAATATTAAGGTCAGCAAGTTCATCAGCATCAACTTCATAAAAATGTTCGGCAAAATAAACTTTTTGCTTTTGAATTTCTTGCTTGTTTATTTCAATATTTTTGCTACTTTTGGATTTAATTTTCTCGATTTGTGTCAAAACTTTGTTTAAGTATTCTTTTTCTTGATTCAAAACCTTTTTATCCATAGTCGCTCCACAATTTTATTTTAACATAAAGAAAGAAGATTGTCAGTCTTCTTTCTCTGTGCCATCATCGTTATTTTCGATTATGTTCTCTGTTTCGTCCAAAACATTTTCGTTTTCAATCTCGTTGTTTTGTGCATCGTTTGCATCTTCTGAGTCTTCTTTTTCCGTAAGTGCCACGCTTGTGATTTTGCTGCCCGCTTTCAGTTTCATAATCCTGACGCCTTGGCTGACGCGGGAGAATTGGCTTATGCCGTCAACAGGGGTGCGAATAATGATTCCACTGTCAGTTATCACCAGCAGGTCACAAGGCTGGGTGATTTGCTTTAAAGCAATCAGATTTCCGGTTTTTTCAGTGAATGCACCGGCTTTCACCCCCATTCCGCCGCGTTGCTGAAGTCTAAATTCTTCCACAGGCGAAAGTTTTCCGTAACCGTTTTCGGATATGGTCAAAATTTGTGAGCCTTCATGGACGATTGCCATGTCAACCACATAATCACCACTTGCAAGTTTGATACTTCGAACGCCTTGGCTGTCACGGCCAACTTCACGCACATCAGTTTCATTAAATCTGATGCACTTGCCAAGATAGGTGCCAAGCAAAGCATCATCGCGGCCACTTGTGATATCCACACCAATAAGTTCGTCTCCTTCCAACAGTTTGATGGCGATTTTGCCGCCTTTTCTGATGTTTTCATATTCCGAAAGAGGTGTCTTTTTGATCAGTCCATTTTTTGTTGCCATCAAAAGATAACCTTTGCTGTCTGCTTTTACAGGAATAATGGTGTTGACTTTTTCGCCAAGAGAAAGTTGCAACAAGTTGATTATTGCACGACCTTTTGATTGACGTTGAGCCTCTGGAATCTCATATGCCTTTGCACTGTAAACCTTGCCAAGATTGGTGAAGAACAAAAGTGTGTCATGTGTTGATGTGACAAACATCTTCTCCACAAAATCTTCGTCTTTTGTCTTGTGAGCGGTGATTCCAACTCCGCCACGATGTTGAGCCTTGTATTCGTCTGTGCCCATGCGCTTGATGTAGCCAAGGTGTGTCATAGAGATTATCACATCTTCTTCGGCAATCAAATCTTCAAGGTCAATGCCGCCAAGATCCATAGAAATCTCTGTTTTTCTTTCGTCACCAAACTGTTTTTTGACTTCTTCCAAATCATCTCGCACAATCTTAAGCACACGTGCTGGCTTTTCCAAAATATCTTTAAGATCCAAAATAAGCGCTTCGAGTGACTCGAGTTCTTCTTTAAGTTTTTCAACTTCCAAACTTGTCAATTTTGAAAGTTTCATCTCCAAAATTGCATTTGCTTGAATTTCGTCAAGTTGAAAATTTTGTGTCAAGTTGACAAGCGCGTCACTGCGGTCTTTTGATTTTTTGATTGTTTGAACAACATCATCAATGCTTGCAAGTGCAATGACAAGGCCCTTGACAATATGTTCGCGTTCTTCTGCTTTTTTAAGGTCAAACTTGGTTTTTCTGACCGTCACTTCCTTTTGATGCTCAAGATAGTAGTAAAGCATTTCTTTCAGATTAAGCACTCTTGGCTCGCCATTCACAAGTGCAAGCATAATAAGTCCGCTGGACTGTTGCAACATGGTGTGCTTGTAAAGAGAGTTTAGCACAACTTGTGCATTGGAGTCTTTCTTCACCTCCACAACAACACGCAAACCATCACGGTCACTTTCGTCACGAAGATCGGAAATACCATCAAGTTTTTTGTTTTTCACCATGTCGGCAATTTGCGAAACAAACCTTGCCTTGTTCACTCCATAAGGAAGTTCGGTGATAAGTATTCTTTGTCTGCCGCTTGCTGTTTCGTCAATTTCTGCTCTGCCGCGCACCAAAATTCCGCCATGTCCAGTCTTGTAAGCGTGTTTTACGGCTGTTCTGCCCATAATAATTCCGCCTGTTGGATAGTCAGGAGCAGGGATAATTTTGATAAGTTCGTCTATGTCGATATCGGGGTTGTCAATAAGTGCTTGAACACCATTTATCACTTCTGTAAGGTTGTGAGGAGGAATGTTTGTTGCCATGCCGACAGCAATTCCGTCAGCACCATTGACAAGCAAGTTTGGAAATCTTGCAGGCAAAACCTTTGGCTGCATCAAAGTGTCATCAAAGTTTGGATAAAAATCCACAGTCTCTTTTTCGATGTCTTGAAGCATAAGTCCGGCAATTTTGGATAGTCTTGCTTCGGTGTATCTCATTGCGGCGGCAGGGTCACCGTCCACAGAGCCAAAGTTTCCGTGACCGTCAACAAGAGGATAGCGAATAGAAAAGTCTTGTGCAAGCCTTACTAAAGCGTCGTAAATAGAACTGTCGCCATGCGGGTGATACTTACCCATAACTTCGCCGACAATACGTGCACTTTTTTTGTGCGGATTGTTGTAAAAGTTGTTAAGTTCGCCCATAGAGTACAAAATTCTGCGATGAACGGGCTTTAAACCGTCACGCACATCAGGAATGGCACGACTGACATTCACCGCCATGGCATAGGAAATAAACGACTTTTTCAGTTCGCCAACCACTTCAATAGGTTGAACTTTTTCCTTGTCCAAAAGGTCTCTCAAATTTTGTCTGCTGATTTCATCATCTTTTTTGTTCATAGCTTTTTCCTTAAAAATTTATTTTTCATGAAATTTTTTATCCTCACACGTCAAGGTCGGTCACAAGTGTAGCGTTTTCCTCAATGAATTTGCGCCTAAGGTCAACATCTTCGCCCATAAGTTCGGTGAACACCCTGTCCGCCTCGATGGCATCTTCCATTGTTATCTTCAAAAGGATGCGGTGTTCTGGATTCATAGTTGTTTCCCAAAGTTGTTCTGGGTTCATTTCACCAAGACCTTTGTAGCGTTGCAAAGTTGTGCCTTTGCGTCCATTTTCGTCAAACCATTTGTTGAGGTCGTCGTCGTTGTAGAAGTAAAAATCTTCTTTTCCTCTTGAAACCTTGTAAAGAGGTGGCTGTGCCGCAAAAACATGCCCGTTTTCGATAAGAGGGCGCATAAAGCGGAAGAAGAAGGTGAGGAGCAGAATTCTGATGTGCGAGCCGTCCACATCGGCATCGGACATACATATTATTTTGTTGTATCGCAGTTTGCTTTCGTCAAAGTCTGCGCCAGTGCCGGCACCAAAAGCGGTAATCATGGCGCGGATTTCGGCGTTTTCCAAAATTCTGTTAAGACGTGCTTTTTCAACGTTCAAAATCTTGCCTCGCAGTGGCAAAATTGCTTGAAATCTTCTGTCACGGCCTTGCTTTGCAGAGCCACCAGCCGAATCCCCTTCCACGATATAGATTTCGCAAAGACTGCTGTCTTTTTCAGAACAATCTGCAAGTTTTCCTGGCAAGGTTGTGCTTTCGAGTGCACCTTTTCGTCTTGTCAACTCTCGGGCATTTCGGGCGGCATCACGCGCACGCTGAGCGGTGATTGATTTCATGATAAGTTCGCGTGCTTCGTTTGGATGTTCTTCCAAATAGTCGCCAAAGGCCTCTTGCATGGCTTTGTAGACAATCGTTCGCATTTCGCTGTTGCCAAGTTTGGTTTTTGTTTGTCCTTCAAACTGAGGCTCTCGAAGTTTGACAGAAATAACAGCAGTGATACCTTCTCGGCAATCTTCACCAGAAAGTTTTTCGCTTTCTTTTATCAACTTGTTTTTGACGGCGTAGTCGTTTATCACTTTGGTCAAAGCATTTTTAAATCCTTCAAGATGCGTTCCGCCTTCTTCTGTGTTGATGTTGTTGGCATAGGTGTTTATGATTTCGTTGTAACTGTCATTGTATTGGAAACAAACTTCAACCTCATTCACAACATCACCTTTGTCGTTGTGATTGAATTTGTTGAAATAAACAGGATAAGAGAGCAAAGTTTGTTTGTTGTCGTTCAAAAAGTTGACAAACTCCACAATTCCGCCCTTAAATTCAAATTTGTCTGACCTTTCTTGACCTTCTCGGCGGTCTTCAAGAGTGATAACCAAACCTTTGTTTAAAAAAGCAATTTCGCGGAAGCGATTTTTCAGGTTGTCATACGAAAAATCAACTGTTTCAAATATTTCTTCGTCAGGCCAGAAGGTGACTGTTGTGCCGGTTTTGTCGGTGCTGCCAATCACTTTCAAAGGGGCGAGGGCGCGACCGCGAGCAAACTCAATAAAGTGGTGTTTTCCCGCTTGATAAACATCAACAGTAAGTTTTGTTGACAAAGCATTGACGCAGGACACACCAACACCGTGCAAACCGCCGGAAATTTTGTAACCTTCGCCACCAAACTTTCCGCCAGCGTGCAATTTTGTCAAAACAACCTCAACAGCACTTTTTCCCTCTTTTGGAATTATGCCTGTTGGAATTCCACGACCATTGTCGGACACGGAGCAACTGCCGTCGGTATTTATCACAACATCAATCTGAGTGCAGTATCCGGCAAGTGCCTCGTCGATAGAGTTGTCCACAACCTCTTGCACAAGGTGGTGAAGACCATGACTGTCAGTGCTGCCGATGTACATGCCAGGGCGTTTTCGGACAGGTTCAAGCCCTTCAAGCACCTGAATTTCGCTTGCGTCATATTTTGTACTTTTGGAAAGTTTTTGGCTTTCCTCAGCATTTTCGTTCACCAAATTTTCTGCAGAAAAGTTTTCTGCATTTTCAGTAATTTCGCTTGGTTTGTTTTCGTCCAAATTTTCCATAAGTCGAATATTTCCTTTATATCTATAAAATATACTATATTATATAATAATTAGACAAAAAATCAAAACAAATAAGCAAAAATTTTCACACAAAATAAAAAAAGGCTTTGAAACTCAAAGCCTTTTAAACAAATTTACTTTTTCTCTTTGACAGCATTGATGCTTTGACCGATTTTGCATGCTTCTGCCTTGTCAAGAATGGTGTCATAACGCTTGCTTACTTGCTCTGCCAAATAATTTGCAAAGTTTGTAACATCACGAGATATCATACTTTCTTTAATATTCTCATACAACTGACCAATTTCTTGTTTGTTGAAATATATAGCAGGAAGACCACCGTTTGGTTGCGATTCCAACAAACAATTCAGCATTATGAGAGCCATTCGCTTGTTGCCGTCCATGTGCGGTTGAATGCGGACGTATTCTGTGACAAACTTTGCACCTTTCACAAAAATGTTGTCTTCTGACCATTTGTCATAAAGGTTGTACAACAAAAACGCCGTTCGGCTTTCAACATCTTCGCCTTTCACAGGTTGAAAGTATCCTTGTCCAATGATAATTGTTGGGTCGCTTGCGTCACGAAGTCTGTATCGCATAATCAAATTTTTATCCTGCTCGCCAGAAGAAAGAACTCGATGTATGCGAATAAGCATGTTTTGATCAATGTAAAAGTTTGGCTTCATGCTGATTTCATGTGCCATCTTGCATGCATCATAGTATGCTGCCAATTTTTGTGCTTGTTGTTCTGTGATATTTGAAACATCAATTTTTTCCGTCTTTTCAAGTTCTGTATCTATTTCCAAAAAACTGAGTGCAGAAAGCGAAAATTTTTCTCTTCCGTATTCTTCGGATAGGACTTTCTTTTTCAAAGTTGGATTGTTTTCAAAAAATTTGCGCAATTTTTCAAATTTCTCTGGCAAGTTTTGTTGTTTGACAAAATTTTCCACTTTTTCCTTGTCATAGGTGTAAGGGGTGTTGTCAAGCTGTTCTGTGAGCCATACTTTTTCCATATTTCCTCCATATAGATCCATTTTAGCATAAAACAAACAAAATTTCAAGACAAAGTTTTGCTTTAAGCACAAAATATACAAAAATTGCACTATTTTTCCGCAAAAATCATATTTTTTTAATAAACACTTGACAAATGGCATACAAATGGAATAAAATAGCAAAGTATCGCGAGGTAGAGCAGCTCGGAAGCTCGCTGGGCTCATAACCCGGAGGTCGCAGGTTCAAATCCTGCCCTCGCAACCAGGTGAAAAAACTGCGCTTTGGCGCGGTTTTTTGTTTTCACAAAAAAGCCAGCGCATTGATGCTTGTTTTTTCACCTCACCGCCAAACGAAAACCGCACTGCGTTGGCGGTTTTGCGGTGTCTTCTTTTGAAAGCAGTGCTTCGAAGTGAAAAAACCTCCGGGTTATACAAAGTATAAATTTTTATGTCGCAGGTTCAAATCCTGCCCTCGCAACCAGGTGAAAAAACTGCGCTTTGGCGCGGTTTTTTGTTTTCACAAAAAA
>CANPYI010000009.1 GCA_947588355.1 uncultured Clostridia bacterium | reverse complement strand
CGCAAATGGATTTCAACAGGCTTGGAAGAGAAAGGCAACAAACGAAAAGCAGAAGCCAAGTTGAATGAAATTTTGCAGGAATATAATAGCGGAAATTTGCTTGAAGTTAAGACCAACAGAACAAATGACATGCTATTTGGCGACTATCTTAAACAATGGCTTTTAACGAGAAAAAATGATGTTGAGGAAGACACCTATCAAGGATATCAGTTTAGCATAAAAAGGCTGTCGGAGTTTTTTGATAAGAAGAAAATTTATTTGCAAGACCTAAAACCTTATGATTTGCAAAGTTTTTACAACTTACTGTATAGCGAAGGCAAAAGCGGAAACACCGCTGTTCACTATCATGTGATAATTCGAGAAGCTTTGAAAGAGGCTGTCAGGCTTAATCTTGTTGACAAGAATGTTGCCGATCTTGTTGACCGACCTAAAAAAGTAAAATATGAAACGAATTTTTATAACAAAGATGAGTTGCAAAAACTTTTTGAAGTTGTCAAAGGCGACCCGTTGGAGTTGATTATTTATATCACCGCCTATTATGGATTGCGCCGAAGTGAAGTTGTTGGACTGAAATGGAGTGCAATAGACTTTGAAAATAAAATAATCAAAATCAATCACAAAGTTGTGCCAATCAAGGGCAAGCTTATTGCCAAAAACAAAATGAAGAACAAATCAAGCAATCGAACTTTGCCTTTAATACCACAAATTGAACAAATGCTGCATGATGAAAAATCCAAACAAGAACAAAATCGAATACTTTACGGAAACAGTTATAACAACAATTATTTGGACTATGTTTGTGTAAATTCTCTTGGAGAGTTGATTAAGCCTGAATTTCTATCCCACCACTTTAAGTTAATCCAAAGAAAACATGGACTGAAAGAAATTCGCTTTCACGATTTGCGACATTCATGTGCAAGCCTAATGCTTGCAAACGGCGTGCAAATGAAACAAATTCAAGAGTGGCTTGGGCATAGCACTTTCAATACAACTGCGGACACCTACGCACACCTAGACTATTCAAGCAAACTTTCAAGCGCAAACACCATTTCAAACGCACTATCTTTTGAAGAACAAGAAATTTCAAAGGCTGACCAACAAGAAATAGACAAAGAAATTGCCGAACTTGAACGTATGCTCGAAGAAAAAAGGAATTTGAAAAAGAAAAAAGATTTTGAGATGTAAAAAACTGACACTAAATATTGAATATAAAAATTTTATTATTTATAATTCTTTCAGTTGAGAAGTCGAGTATTATCGGCTTCTTTTCAATTGAAAGGAGATAAAATGAAAACTTACACTATTAAACAAAACAAATATTTAGACAGAGATGTAAAAGGTTATTACAATTGCGACTATATAGGATATCAAAAACCGGGCAATCCAGACTTCATAAATCATTTGAAGAATATGAGCAGACAAAAAAGCGAGACCGATTTGGTAGAAGATTTTGTTGTTGCTGCCGACAAATTGACAAACGATTTGAAAACTCTTGCAAAAGACAAAGAGATGTCAAATATGACTGTTTGCACCATTCCTAGAGCAAAACCGGACTCTAATTATTTACAAAGTCAACTCATGTTTAGAAAAGCAGTATCAAGCAGTGTAGATAATATTGGCTTAAAAAACGGTACAAATGCAATAAAAAGAGTAAGAAATACCAAAACCACGCACAATTGGCGTCTTGAGAATAATTTTGGAGATGATCCATATAAAGGCATCACAAAGGATACTTGTGTTATAGATAAAAATTTTGTTGAAGGCAAAAATGTTATCTTGGTGGACGATATTTATACAAAAGATGTAAATGTAGCCGAAGATTGTATCCAAACTCTGTTTGATTTTGGTGCAAAAGATGTTATACTATACACAGTTGCAAAGACTAAGGATTGAGATGTTTTCACAAATTGCATTAAAAATTTATAGCGCCATATGCGAAGGGCTTATCACTTCCAGAAGTTTGTTTTGGAAGAATTTCTCGACTGAAGAAAAGATAAATGCGTTAGACTTTGACACGGAAAAATACGAACAAAAACTTAAAACCGCCGATTTTGACATTGTGTGCTGCTTTGACGAGAATTTTCCAAAGATTCCAGAGTCGGTGCCGGGAAAAGACAGGCCATTTTTGTTTGCTTATCGTGGAGATTTATCACTTTTGAATGAAATTGACAACAACATTGCAGTGATTGGCGTGAAAGAGCCAAATGAAGGCATTGCAAAGCGCGAGAAAAAGATTGTTTCAAAAATTATTGAAAGCGGATTTTGTGTTGTCAGCGGTTTGGCGGACGGCTGCGACACCATAGCACATACTGAATGTGTGAAAAACTCTCGTAAAACAGTCGCATTTTTGCCTTCGACACTGTACAAAATTTATCCGCCTAGGAATTTGGAATTGTCGCAAAAAATCGTTGAAAACGGCGGACTTCTTGTGAGTGAATATGTGACCGAGCCGAAAAGTCGTGGCGATGGGATTTCGCGTTTTGTTGAACGTGACCGCCTGCAAGCCATGTTTTCAAAAGCGGTTGTTTTGATTGCAAGTTTCCGCTATGGCGAGGGCGACAGCGGCTCTCGTCATGCCATGCACAAGGCCAAAATTTACGGCAAGCAAAGGTTTATGATGTTCGACAAACAAAAAGATTTTGGCAAAGCAGGTTTCGGTCTAAATCAAGATTTGTTGAAAGAAAATGTCACAATATTGACTGAAAAATCAATAAAGGATTTGGTTTTAAGATGAATTTGATTGTAGACTTAGATGACACTTTGGTTTACACAACATTTCTTAACAATGACGCCTATAATTTTGCGCTTGAAAAATGTGGGTATCCTAGATTGGATTGCAGAGGTCGCATAACAAGAAAAAATCTTTTCAATGTGAAATATGAAGATTTGCAAAAAATAATAAAGACAAAACAAGATTATTTCTCTTTGAAATGGCTGCCATATAGGACAATTTTAAACACGCAACTGTTGGATAAAGTAAAACAAAATGGCACGGACAAAACTTTTTTATGGACAAAAGCAAACCAGAAAAGAGTTCAAGATATTTTGGGATATTTCAATCTAACAAAATACTTTAAAGCGGTTATTCACGATGATAAAGCACACTTTTTAAATTCTGTCATCAAATTCCAGGAAACTTTTGTAGATGACACTATGGTTATTTACGAAAATGAAAGCAAAAACATATCTTCAGTTAATTACAAGATTATAGATGAAATAAAAAATAGCCTTTTTGACGTAAAAGGCTATTTAATAAAGATATAAAAGTGCCGAAAGGATTTAGTTGCCTTCGGCATTTTTTAATACATAACGGCACATATGAACACAAAACGATACAAAGCAACATTAAAATTTTCGTTAGAAATCCGTTAGAAATTCGTTAGAAATTTTTGGAAACGAACAAATTTGATGGACAAGTTATCAGTCAAACTTTGGCTCACAAGACTTTTCCGTTAGAAAATCGTTAGAAAAAATTTGAAAGTAAAATTGTTATAAAAAAATACCGAACTGTCGGTGTTTTCTTGCTTTTATTGGTGCTGGAGGAGGGGGTCGAACCCTCATGAAGTTGCCCTCGCGGGATTTTGAGTCCCGTGCGTCTGCCATTCCGCCACTCCAGCATATAAAGATTGATTTGTTTTGGCTCACACGATTTTGAGTCCCGTGCGTCTGCCATTCCGCCACTCCGGCGTCTCGCAATCTTCACTCTTGCTCATTTTTGACTTCGTCAAAAAGTATCGCCTTTTCGTTTGATTGCTCAACTTTGCGCCGATTGAAAACCGCACTTTGTTGGCGGTTTTGCGCAATCGCTTTTTTTGTTTTTGTTCAGATTGTTTTGTTTGTTTGCTCCTTATTTCCAAAAACGGCACGCGTTCTCGGGAGCCCTTGGACTGCTGCGCTTTTGCTCATTTTTGCCACAAGTGTCAAAAAGTATCGCTTTGACGCTTGTTTGCTCCTTTTTCCCAAAAACGGCACGCGTTTTCGGGAGCCCTTGAACTACTGCGCTTTGGCTCATTTTTGACTTCGTCAAAAAGTATCGCCTTATCGTTTGATTGCTCAGTTGCTACACTATTCTATCATATGAAAAAAGTTTTGACAAGTGTTTTTTCAAATTTTTTTTGCAACAAGCAATATTTTGTCAATTTAATTCTTTTTTTGTTGGACATTTTTTTTCAAGAATGATATACTGAAGGAAATTTATGAGAGGAAATATGTTTGAATATATTGTTGTGCAGGCCGGCGGTAAAGGAACAAGATTGAAACATCTTACAAAAAACAAACCTAAATGTTTGGTTTCTATTGACAATTTGCCAATGCTTTTTCACCTTTTCAAGTTGTTTCCAGACAAAAAGTTTATTATTATTGGCGACTACAAATTTGATGTGCTTGAAAAATATCTTGGCACTTTTGCAAAAGTTGATTATCAATTGGTTTGTGCAAGTGGTCACTGTGGAACGCTGTCGGGAATCAAAGAAGCCTTAAGCAAAATCCCATCTGACAAAAGTTTTATGTTGATTTGGTCAGATCTGGTGCTTGAAGAATCCGATCAACTTAAAATTGCGGGGGGGGGGAACTTCGTTGCCCTTTCGAAAACATTTACATGCAGATGGCGTTATGAAAAGAAAAAGTTTCAAGAATCGCCTTCAAACACAAACGGAGTTGCCGGACTTTTCATTTTCAAGGACAAGAGTTGCTTAAAGAATTTGCCTAGCGACGGCGAATTTGTCCGTTATTTGAGTGAACAAAACATAGATTTTAAGGAAATTTTTCTTCCAAAAACCAAGGAATTTGGACTTTTGGGAGTTGTGGAAGGTCTGAAAAGACCAATTTGCAGACCATTTAACAAGTTAACCTTTCTTGAGGACAGGGTGATAAAAGAGCCCGTTGACAAGCAAGGCGAACAACTTGCAATAAGAGAAAAAAGATGGTATCAGTACATACAAAATAAATGCGACAGTAAAAATCTGCCACACGTTTTTTCTTTTGAGCCTTTGACAATTGAAAAAGTTGTTGGAAAAGAAAATAGCGATTGTCATCTTTACAGTATGGGCGGTCTTGAAAAACAGCAAAAAGAAAAAATATTGACAAGTATCGTGGATTGTTTGAAAAAGATTCACGAGATTGAGAATGTTGACACTGATTACGAAAGTTTTGTTGATGCGTACCTTACAAAAACTGTAAAACGACTGAACACTGTAAAAACACTCATACCTTTCAGTGACCAGCCAAAAATTTGCATTAATGGAAAAGAATGCAGAAATATTTTTTTCTGTTTGCCAGAAATTTCTGCACACGTTTTCAAGTATTATCCAAAAAATTTCTGCGTTATTCATGGTGACGCTACTTTTTCTAATATCCTTTTTGATGGCACAAAGCCGGTCTTAATCGACCCACGTGGATATTTTGGCCAAACAGAATTGTATGGCGACGAGGCGTACGATTGGGCAAAACTTTATTATTCAGTTGTCGGAAACTACGACCAATTCAATTTGGGAAAATTTACGCTTGAAATAAATGAAAATGATGTGACTTTTGACATAACTTCCTCTGGATTTGAGGATTTGGAGCCCGTGTTTTTCAAACTGCTTGAAGGCAAAGTGACAAAGGCACAAATGAAACTTTATCACTCAATAATTTGGTATTCCTTGACGACGTATGCATGGAATGACTATGACAGCATTTGCGGGGCATTTTACAAAGGGTGCTTGGAATTGGAAAGTTTTTTTGAGGAGATAAACAATGAACGAATATTTTGAAAATACATTACGTATCATAGAGAATTCCTTACAGTCAATAGACGAAAAAGTTTATGAAAAGCTTGTTTGTGATTGCGAAAATGTATTAAAAAAAGGCGGAAAAATTATTGCCAGTGGTCTTGGAAAAAATGTGCCAATTTGCGAAAAGTTTGTTGGCACAATGAATTCTTTTGGACTTAATGCAAGTTTTTTACACTCAAACACCGCCGTTCATGGTGATTTGGGTATTGTCAAAAAGGGAGATGTGGTTATTGTGCTTTCAAAAAGCGGCAACACTCGCGAAAGTATAGAACTTATTGACCACTTGGATTGCAAAGAGCCTTGCTTGTGGATTTTTACTTTCAATAAAAACAGCAAAATGTGTCAAATGGCAACAAACAACTTTTGCATGAACCTTATTGAAGAAGGTGATTTATGGAACATTGCACCAAATAATTCCACAACAGTGTTTTTGATTGTTTTGCAAGCACTTGCAGTTGAACTTTCAAAAAGAATGGGCGTAACTTTGCAAGATTTTGGCCAAAATCATCCGGGTGGTGGGATTGGCAAAAAGTTGGAGGCACTCAATGGTTGAAGTTTCAAAATTGCCGAAACTTTGGATCTTTGATTTGGACGGCACTTTGGTGAAACATAACGGATATTTGATAGATGGTCACGACACTCTGCTTGGCGGTGTGAAAGAATTTTTTGAAAGTCTGCCAAAAAGTGACAAAGTTTTGATAATCACAGCAAGGAAAAGAAAATACAAACGAAAAACACTTGCTTTTTTGCGTAAAAATGGCGTTTTTTTCACAAAAATTCTTTTTGAGATGCCAATAGGTGAACGCATTTTGGTGAATGACCAAAAACCAAAAGGTTTGAAAACCTCTGTTGCAATAAACACCAAGAGAGACGTTTTTATGACCGAAAAATTTTTGGAAACAGATATTTAGGAGAGTGCTGTGAAAATATTTCAAAATGTTTTAGCATTTTTTAAAGCACCATTTTTTCTACTGAAAATCATAAGAATTAGGCGGAAAGATGAAGTTCTTATTGCGATTCCACCAAAATTTGGTGACATGGTTTATGGAATGATGTTTGCCAAGCAATATAAAGTTGAAACAGGCAAAAAAATTGCTGTCTTTTGTAGTGAAAGATATAAAAAGTATGTTGAAAATTACAGTTGTGTCGACAGAATAGTGACCTATAAAGGAACTTCCGGCGAAAAGTATGCTTATTTTCATGCTGTCGGAATTGGTTATTTTTTTAAAAGAAGCCATTTTGGAAATGGAAAAATAATTTACGCTGCTCCACCTCCATATTTTTTTAAAAACAAAAATGTTGTTGATATTTACACAGAAGATATTTTTAAATTAAAAAACAAAAATTGTGAATTACTGAATATAAAAACTGATATAAAAATAAAGTCCATTGAAAACTTTGAAGAAAACAAAAATCGAATAGTCGTTTTAAACAGTTTTTCTGACTCATATGTAAAAGAATGCAGTTCATTTTTCAAAAAAATTGCAGAAATTTTAAATTCAAAAGGATATTTGATTTACAGCAATGTTGTTGGAGATCAAAAACCTGTTGAAAACACAATTGCCTTGCGTTGTCCCATTGAAGAACTTTATTTTGTTTGTCAGAAAGCCAAAGCATTTATTACAGTCCGTTCAGGTGTACTTGATTTTGTTTTGGCGACAAAATGTCAAAAGTTGATAATTTATATGAAAAAGAATGCCTTTAAATATCATTCAGTTGAACAATTTAATTCGAATATAAAAGAATTTGAAATTTATGATAAGCAGAAAGAATCTCAATTTTTGAATATGATTGAAAAAACTTTCTGATTACATGATTTTGTGTATCCTTAAAAAACAGTTGCGATTTTTGAATGGCTTGTGATATAATAATCGCGAAAGATTGTTTTTATTTAGGATTTTAGACCATGATTTTTAAGAAATTTTTTAACAAAAATGCCACTCTTGTTGACGACTTGGCAAAAGAGTTTGGCATTTGCTCGGAGGTTATGTACCTTATCACTTCTCGCGGGTTTTCCACAAAGGAAGAAGTGAGGGATTATCTTTCTGTGGGCCCTCTTTTGGACCCGTTTCTTATCCGTGGAATGAAAGAACTTGTGGAAAGGATTAAACTTGCACAAAAACTTTCTGATCGTGTGCTTATTTTTGGCGACTATGACGTTGATGGCATTTCTGCCACTGCGATCATGCTTAAAACGCTTAAAAAACTTGGCATAAATGCTGATTTCTATCTTCCAAATCGCTATGTTGACGGCTACGGCTTGACTTGCGAAGTTTTGGACAAAATTGCCAAAAAATTTTCGCCTGACCTTATAATAACCGTCGACTGCGGCATTTCGTGTGCCAAAGAGGTGGAATATGCAAAATCGCTTGGCATTGAAGTTATTGTGACCGACCATCACGAGATTCCAGAAGTTTTGCCAAACACGATTGTGCTTAACGCCAAAATTGAAGGACAAGATTATCCATTTCACGAACTTTGCGGCACGGGAATGGCGTACAAAATCAGTGAGGCGCTTTTGGGGCAGAAGAAAGCGGAAGAATTTTTGCCGATTGCCGCCATTGCCACCATTGCGGACATTGTTTCGCTGACGGGAGAAAACCGAAATATTGTGAAACGCGGCTTTAAATGTTTTGAAAAATTGCCATTTGGACTTAAACAACTTTTCAAAGAGAACAATGTTTCTGTTTCCAAGCCAAATGCCACCGACATTGCCTTTAAGATTGCACCAAAAATAAATTCTTCTGGGCGAATGGGAGATGCCAAGGATAGTTTGGCGCTGTATATGTCCGAAGATCCTGTTGAAGTGAAAAAATATTTGGAAAAAATAAAACTTCACAATCAAAAACGTCAAGAACTTTCAGCAAAAGTGCTTGAGGACTGCGAAAAGGCCATAAAAAAGATGGACCTTTCAAAAACAAGAGTGATCTGTTTGGCATCAAAGGTTTGGGATCAGGGCATACTTGGAATTGCGTGCGCAAAATTGGTTGAGCAGTTCAACAGACCGGTGTTTTTGTTTTCTCAGGTTGGCGACACCTTGCATGGCTCGGGCAGGAGTATTGCAGACATAAATATTCACGAACTACTTTCCTCGTTGCAAGACATTTTGGAAACTTTTGGCGGACATACTATGGCTGCGGGATTGACACTTAAGCGTGAAAAGTACGAAGAGTTTTGTTCTCGTGTGAATGCTTTTGTTTTTGAGCATGTGAATGACGAAGTGTTTATTCCGATCAAATATTATGACCTTGAAATAAAAAATGAAAATCTTACACCACAATTTTTGAAAGAATTGGAACTTTTGGAACCTGTGGGCTGCGACAATCCTCGTCCAAAATTTAAGATTTCGGCAGAAGAAGTGCAAATTTCACCAAGGAAATATTCTCCTCAACACTGTGACGTGCAAATTGGCAATCTCAAATTGGCTTATTTCAATTTCGCGAAAAAATTTAATGAATTGAAATTTGCCAGGTATAAATCCTTTATTTTTGAATTCCAAGCGGACTACAACGGTGTTGTTGGCGATTTTGATATGGGCACGTTCATTGTGCCAGATGCACATGCACTCACATATCCCGTTCAACTTGGACAACTTGATTTTGATGACAATCGTACAGCCAAATTTTCATATTATGTTAAAGACAAACTGATAGATTATGTTGCAGGTACTTCACAAAGTGTGTTTGGCACCGCTTTTGTCACATATTCGGCATATGATTTTGTCAACTTTTTGCGCTCATATTCAAAGGACAACCTTTTCCATGTTGGGATTTTTGATGAAAATGCGATCGGCTACAACAGTCTTTTGCTTTCACCTATTGGGGTGAATTGGGCAAAAAACTTTTCAAAAATCGTCTTTCTTTCACCATGTTTGGACGAAGGATTTATCAGCGAACTGAACGCAGTTTCGGGCGCAGAAATTTGCTTGCCGATGGACAGACCGGCGGACAACGACCGATTTTTGTATGTCGATTTGTCACGAGAAACTTTTGGCAGAGTTTTCAGGGCGTTGACTGCTAAAAATCTTGGAAAATATTACAATGTTTTTGATTTTTACAACAACAAATTTCGTGGAAAAATGAATTTTGACACTTTTTATGTGGCATTTCTTGTTTTCCAGGAACTTGGACTTATTGAAGTGAAGAATGACCTGCTTTTTGAAGTTTTTCAAGTTGAAGGCAAAAAGAGAGAACTTACAGAATCAAAACTTTACAACAAATTATCGCTTTTGAAAGCATCTTTGGAGAAAAAATGAAATCTGAAAGCAAACTTACAATTGACAGACAGCAAATTTTGGATAAAATCTTCCAAAATTTCAAATTGAATGAAAACGAAAAAAAACTTGTAAGCACAACTGTTGTTGAGGACATAAATCTTGCTCGTTTTTCCACAGTTTTGGACACTTTAATAAAATATCATATTCAAGACGAAGTTTTGATTTCGTATCTTTTATTTCAATTTTCAAAAGTGAATGAAAACGAGGCTGAAACATTAAAATCAAGTTTGACAAAAAGCCAGCAAAAACTTTTTGATATCTTCAAAACTTTGCGAGATGTCAGCAGTCTGACAAAAAGTGGCGAGGCAGAGGATATCCGCCGCATGTTTGTTGCGATTTGTCAAGATATGCGGGTGGTGATAATCAAATTTGCCACAATTTTGTACGATTTGAAACTTATTGAAAATCCGATGACAGATGAGGAGCAGAGTTTTGTCAAAATGGTCAGTGACATCTTTGCACCGCTTGCGGAAAGACTTGGACTTTCTTATTTTAAAAATGACTTTGAGGACAAATGTTTTGAACTTTTGGAGCCAGATGCCTTTTTTCAACTGAAAAATGACGCCTTTATGCAAACAGAACAAAATCAAAAGCAGTTTGAAATTACAACCAAAAAGCTTGAGCAAATATTATCCGAACTTTCCATCGAAGGTGAAATTCAATCGCGTCAAAAACACTTTTCAAGCGTTTACAAAAAATTGAAGCAAAAAAACATCACGCTCGGCAAAGTGTATGACCTTCTTGCAATGCGTGTTTTGGTGCCAACAGTGGAGGATTGTTATGCTGTGTTTGGCAAAATCCATGCCATTTACAAGCCAATTGCAGGCAGAGTGAAAGACTATATCGCCAATCCAAAGCCAAACGGCTATCAAAGTTTGCACACCACGATTGTTGCCGACAACAACAGACCTTTGGAAATTCAGATACGCACTTTTGACATGCACAAAAACAGCGAGTATGGTGTTGCGGCGCATTGGATTTACAAAGAAAAGGGGCGTACACGCAACAAATTTGACCAAAAAATGACTTGGTTTAGGCAAATTTTGGAGACTTCAAACGAAGTTTCGCCAGAGGAATTTTTGGAAACCTTGAAAACAGACCTTTATGGCGAGAGCATTTTTGTTCAAACGCCAAAAGGAAAGGTTTTGGAATTTCCACTTGGCGCCACGATAATTGATTTTGCATATGCCATTCACAGCGATATAGGAAACACTTGTGTTGGAGGCAAAATAAACGGAAAACTTATGCCGATAATGACACAACTTTCAAATGGCGATGTTGTTGAAATTTTGACAAACCAAAACAGCAAAGGACCTTCTCGAGATTGGCTTTCATATGTCAAAACTTCGGTTGCCCGCTCAAAGATAAGAACTTTCTTTCGCAGTGAGTTGAAAGAAGAAAATATCAAGACGGGAAAATCGATTTTGGAGCAGGCTGTTCATTCCAAAAATTTAAACATAAACAAAGTTTTGAAAGAAGAATATCTTCTTGAAATAGCGCAAAGCCTTATGATTGACGACCTTGACAACTTGTATGCAAGTATCGGCGCTGGAAGTCTTAATGTGGCGCAAGTTGTTGGCAGACTTATCAATCTTTACAACAAAGACTCCACAAATCATGAAATTCCGCAGGTGATTACTGTAAAAAGGAATAAAGATGGCGTGCTGGTTGACGGCGACAGTGGATTGTTGGTGCGTTATGCGGGCTGTTGCTCTCCTGTGACCGGGGACGACATAATTGGCTACATCTCGCGCGGCAGAGGAGTGACAATTCACCGTTCAAATTGTCCAAATTTGGAATATCTTGAAAACGAGCGACTTATAAAAGCGGAATGGCAAGGCACGGTCAGCAAGTTTATCGCCGTGATAAAAATTCATGCCGACAACACAAATTCCGTAATCAACGCATTGACGCTTGAGGCGAGAGAACAAAAAAGCAAACTTAAGGGCTTTGGCTTCAAGGAGCAAAAAGGAGAACTTGTTTTTGAAGTTGCTGTTGAAATTTCAAACAAACAAGAACTTGACAATATTATGCGCCTGTTTGAAAACATGAAACACGTCAGAAAAGTTTATAGGAGCGAATGATGAAAATTTCTTGTCAAAATGTCGATTTTGAAAAAGATTTGCAAGATCTTGTCAACTTGTTCTTTGATGAAGAAGAATGTCCTTTTTCTATTCAGCACAATTTCAAAAAAGAAAACAACCTTTTGACAAGTGTGTTTGTCGTTGAAACAGGAAAGGAACAAAAAGAATATCAAAAAACCTTTATTTTAAAGGAAAATTTGGACAAGTTGTTGGAAAAAAGTTTCATGAAACGGCACTTTAAAAATCATTTGTATGAGATTTTGACGGTGCTTTCAAACAAAAGTTTGCCTTGGGGCTCACTGACGGGTGTCAGACCGACAAAGTTTGCACGAGACCTTGTTGAACGCGGCGAAATAAAACCGCATCTTGTGTCGGAAACACTTGTGAGAGACTATCATGTATGTGCAGAAAAAGCAGGCCTTGTGACGCAGATTTTGCACAATCAAAAAAGCATCATCAAAAACGACAATCTTGTTGACCTTTTTTTGAACATTCCAATCTGTCCGACAAGATGCAATTACTGTTCGTTTATTTCAAGCGAGTTGAAGGCGGTGGCAGGCAAAGTTGACGAGTACTTGGACTGCCTTTTGAAAGAGTTGGAAGCGGTCAAAAAAGTGATAACTGAAAAATCATATATCGTCAGAAATATCTATATCGGAGGCGGAACGCCAACAGTTTTGACTGCTCAGCAACTTGACAGACTTCTTTCACAAATCACATATCCGGTCAGCGAATTTACAGTTGAATGCGGCAGAGCGGACACAATAACAAAAGAAAAATTTGATGTTTTAAAGAAAAATGGCGTGACGAGGATTTGTATAAACCCTCAAACATTTTGTGAGGCAACTTTAAAACGCATTGGCAGAAAATCGTCCAATCAAGAGGTTTTTGATGCTTACATGCTTGCCATGCAATATGACTTTGTTGTGAATATGGACATAATTGCCGGGCTTTCTGGCGAAAGGTTTGGCATATTCAAGCGCACAATCTCCACACTTTTGGAACTTTATCCGCACAACATAACAGTGCACACATTGTCCGTCAAAAATGCCTCACAAATTCGTGGTGAGGAGATAAAATTTAAAGACGACATCACAAAAATGGTGGACTATGCCGAAAAAACACTCATGGAAAAAGGCTACAAACCATATTATCTCTATCGCCAAAAACATCAAGTCGGTGGACTTGAAAATGTCGGCTTTTTCCGAGACGACTTTGTGTGCAAATTCAATATAGACAGCATGGAGGACACTTCTTCCGTTATTGCACTTGGCGCAGGTGCAATTTCAAAACGTGTTTTCAACCTTGAAAACCGTATAGAACGCCAACCAAACTGCAAATTTATCGAAGATTACATTGCCCGCATTGACGAAATGATTGAAAAGAAAATCAAGTTTTTCTCGTGATTAGTTAAACATTTGACTGACAGGAATTTGCATAACTTTTGCAATTTTGAAAAGATAAACAATGTTGTAGTTTGTCCTCTCAGACAAAACTGCTTGCAAATTCCATAAATTTATGTGGCATTTTTTCGCAAACTCGCTTTTTGTGAGTTTGTTTTCTTTCATAAAAGTTAAGATTTTTTCTGTATTAACTAATTTTTTCATAATAATACTCCTAATAAACAATTGTTTACGAAACATATTTTACAGTATACTATAGTTTATTGTCAAACATTTTCGTAAACAATTGTTTATTATATTTATATGAGTGAGAAAAACTATCTTAATATTTTTGCCGAAAGGCTTAAAGAACTTCGCACCGAGCAAGGTTTGACCGGTGAACAAGTTGCAAAGGCGATTGGTGTCAGCAAAATGGCGATTAGCAATTGGGAAAGAGCAATAAAAGTTCCAACCATGCTTTATCTTGTTGAATTGGCAAAGTTTTTCAAGGTTTCCACTGACTATCTTTGTGGGTTGGAAGACTGAGTGAAAAAGAAGGTTTTATGAAAATTTTTGCAGAAAGGTTGAAAGAATTGCGTGCTGAACAAGGGTTAACTTTGCAAGATGTCTCAAAAGCGGTAAATGTCAGTATAAATACGGTCAGTCGATGGGAAAGGCAAGAGAGGTTGCCAAACATTCAAAACATTGTTGACCTTGCAAAGTTTTTTAAAGTTTCCACTGACTATCTTTGTGGGTTGGAAGACTGAGTGAAAAAAATAAAAAAGATTGCAAAAAAAACTTGCAATTTTTTTGTCGGTGTGTTATAATGCACAAGTCGATTGACCAAAGACGCAGTTTTATGGACACCTTCTGACCTATTGCTTCGTCTTGTGGAATAGCAAATTAAATGGAGGGATTATGGACAAGCAAAAAAAGCAGGATATTATTGCAAAGTTCAAGCAAAGCGAAAATGACACAGGCTCCGTTCAAGTTCAGGTTGCACTTCTTACAGAGCGCATCAATCACTTGACAGAGCACCTTAAAACCAACCAAAAAGACAATCATTCCCGTCGTGGACTTTTGATGATGGTCGGAAAACGTAAAGGCTTTTTGCAATATCTTAAAGATCGCGATATTGAAGCCTACAGAAAATTGGTTAAAGATTTGAACATTCGTGAAATTAAATAAAGAGGGGAGGAGTTTTTTTCTCCTCTTTTTTTGTTAAATTATTTTGAAATACAGCAAAAACATGTTAAAATTAAAGAGATTTTATTAAAACTTTACAGGAGATTTTATGGATTACAAAAAGTATGTAATAAATGTTGCCGGAAAAGATATTATTTTTGAAACCGGCAAATTGTGTGGACAAAGCAACGGATCTTGTCTTGTTCGCAGTGGCGACACTGTTGTGATGGTGAACGTGACAATGAGTGAAGAGCCAAAACCGGGGCAAGACTTCTTTCCTCTTTCTGTTGAATATCAAGAGAAAATGTATTCTGTCGGAAAAATTCCGGGTGGCTTCAAAAAACGCGAGGGCAAGCCAAGTGACAAGGCTATCCTTGTTTCACGTTTGATTGATAGACCACTTCGCCCTTTGTTTCCAAAAGGATTTTTCCATGACGTTGTTGTGGTGGCAACAGCACTTTCAATCGATCCAGATGTTGCACCAGAGCCACTTGCAATGCTTGGCTCGTCTTTCGCACTTATGATTTCGGACATTCCTTTCCTTGGACCAACAGGCTCAGTTTCTGTTGGACTTGTTGACGGAAAGTTTGTCATCAATCCAAATCAAGATGAGCGTGAAAGAAGTGAACTTGCCCTGACAGTCAGCGGAACTGATGAGGCTGTGCTTATGATTGAAGGCGGCGCAAAGGAAGTGCCAGAAGATATCTTCCTTGATGCCATTATGTGTGCTTTTGAAGAAATCAAAAAGATTGTTGCAGAACTTAAAAAAATCAAGGCAGAAATTGGCAAACCTGTAAGTCCAAAAATTCAATATTACACCATTCCAGAAGATTTGGAAATGGCAGTAAGAGAATATTCTGACAAACTTTATGACCATGTTCTTGACACATTTGACCGTCATGAACGTGAAGCGCGCGAGGAAGAAGTAAAAGCGGACATTCTTGCACATTTTGCAGAAATCTATCCAGAAAAAGAAAGAGAAATAGGTGACGTGCTTTACAAAGTCAAAAAGGAAAAAGTGCGTGCTCATATTATTGAAAACGGCGTGCGTCCAGATGGGCGTAAACTTGACGAAATTCGCCCTATTTGGTGTGAAGTTGGTCTTTTGCCTCGTGTTCATGGCTCTGCTGTGTTCACACGTGGGGAAACTCAAGTGCTTTCTTGCTTGACTTTGGGCACTGTGAGTGATATTCAAAAACTTGAAGGTCTTGATGACGAAGAAGTCAACAGATATGTTCATCACTACAACATGCCACCATATGCCACCGGCGAGGCAAAGATGATCAAAAGTACCGGTCGTCGCGAAATTGGCCATGGCGCTTTGGCAGAACGTGCGTTGGAACCTGTTATTCCAAGCGAAGCAGAATTTCCTTATGCACTCCGCATTGTCAGTGAAGTGCTTTCTTCAAACGGCTCTTCTTCTATGGCAAGTGTTTGCGGTTCAACACTTGCACTTATGGACGGCGGTGTAAAAATTTCTGCACCTGTTTCTGGCATTGCGATGGGGCTTATTAAAGATGAAAAATCTGGCAAAGTGGCAGTGCTTTCGGACATCCAAGGCCTTGAAGACTTTTTGGGTGATATGGACTTTAAAGTTACAGGAACTGCCAAAGGTGTGACAGCAATTCAGATGGATATCAAAATCAAAGGCATTGATCGTGCGATTTTGACTGAGGCGCTTGGTCGCGCAAAGATTGGCAGAATGTATATTATGGACAAATTGCTTGCTTGCATCAGCCAGCCTCGTCCAGAAATTTCCAAGTACGCTCCAAAGATTATCACATTTACTATCAACCCTGAAAAAATTAAGGACGTTATCGGATCGGGCGGAAAAACAATCAACAAAATTATTGACGAAACAGGTGTCAAGATTGATATTGATGACGACGGAACAGTTTATATCGCAGGTGTTGACAGCGAAATGAATGAAAAAGCCAAGAAAATCATTTTGTCTATTGTTGAAGATGTTGAAGTTGGCGACGTTTATGACGGAAAAGTAGTAAGAATAATGAATTTTGGCGCCTTTGTTGACCTTGGCGGTGGAAAAGAAGGAATGATTCATATTTCCAAACTTTCCAACAAGCGCGTTGACAAGGTAGAAGATGTTGTCAAAGTGGGCGACAGTGTTGAAGTTGAAGTAATAAAAGTTGACGACAAAGGCAGAGTTGACCTTAAACGCATTGTTCCAAAGGAAGAAAAAGAAGCAAACGAAAAGCAATCAAAAAAGCCAAAAAAGACCGAGGAATAAAGAAAAAGACATCAAAATTGATGTCTTTTTTTGCTATTTGCATTTTGCAATTGATTTGTTTTTTTGAGATAAATCTTTGCAAAACACTTTTTGACCGTCCAGAGTTTCTAATTTGTAATTTTTGTTTTCGTAAAAAGATTTTGTGCCGTGACCAAACTGCCCGAAAGGTTGATATTTTTGCAATCTTATTTGGCTGCAGCCTTCTGATTTTGCAAATTTTTCCATGACATCGTGCATCACACTGCCAAGACCAACTTGAAAGTAGTTTTTGTCAAGAATTTCTATCAAATGCAACATAGCAAAAGTTTTTTCAAGATAATATTTTGTGTTTTGATAATTGAGAATGTTGTCTTTTATATCATATTTTTCTTGATTTTCTTGCGTGACGGTTATTGTCAGATTGTCATTTTCTATTTCAGAATTTTCTTGTGCGGCAGATGTTTCAGTTTTATCTGCAGATGACAACTTGCGCGAAAACACTTTGACAATTTCAAAACTTAATTTTCCTACTATTTTTTTTGAATCGTCCTCAGCAAAAACGGAACACTGTTCTGGAAATTCTGCAAATAATATGTTGGCATGTTTTCCGTCTTTCAAATAATACTGCTTTTTTATTAAATTCATTTGTTCCTTCCCCGAAAACATTATATCAGATATAATTTGCTTTTTCAAGACCCTTTTCTTAACAAAATCATTTATTTTCCATAAAATGTTATTGAGCCTGCTTTGAAGGGGAGAGGCATACTTTCAAAGGAGGATAAAGGATTGAACGATTTATTTTGTGGTTGCAGACGTCCTTTTCAAGGTGGAATTATTGTGACAACACCAGGTCCACAAGGTCCAGTTGGCCCAGTTGGTAGAACAGGCGCAACAGGTGCAACAGGCCCTCAAGGTCCTATTGGCCCAACCGGTGCAACAGGCCCGACAGGTGCAACAGGCGCAACAGGTGCAACAGGCTTTGGAATTATTGGTCCACAAGGTCCAACAGGTGCAACAGGCCCTCAAGGTCCTACTGGTCCGACAGGTGCAACAGGCCCTCAAGGTCCTACTGGTCCGACAGGTCCAACCGGCGTGACGCCAACGATAACTGTTGCCGAAACAAACACACTTGGTCCTGGTGAAGACGCTTCAGTCACTGCTCAAACAGTGGGCGACAATGTGGAATTGACATTCAATATTCCACAAGGTCCAACGGGCGACACCCCTGTTTTGACACCAGCATATCTTACGGCTTCAACTTCGTCAACTTCTGCCACTCAAGACAACGATCCGATTGTTTTCAATTCACAGGACGAATCATCGGGAGTTACACTTGAAACTGCAAGTGGAACTATCACGGTTCAAGAAAGTGGAACCTATTTGGTCACTTGGAGTGTTGGCGTGACAAATGGTGCAAGTGCACAACAAATTGTTATCAGTTTGGTCAACACCACAGCAACAGGCAATCCACTTGGTCAAAGTGCATCTGCCGATAACATTGACGCAAGCACCGGAACAGCATATCTCAATGGCTCCACAGTGATTACTGCACAGGCTGGAGATTCTTTCCAACTGATCAACAATTCTGGAAATGAATTTACACCGATTTCTGGAACAGTGGCTGTCAACCGTATCACTTTTGTAAGAATTTTGTGAACGATTTGATCGTGACAATAAAAAAGATAGGCTATTTGCCTATCTTTTTACGTTTCGGAAGGTGACAGTTTTGTGATTATGACTGTCAAAAGCGTGCTGGCAAAGTACGAATCAGTGATTGTTTGTGTTATGTCACAGCCATATATATAGATTGGTTTTTTTGCCAAATTCACAATTTCATAAGTTTGATTTACATCAGCAACAACAAACACTCCTTGGCCAAAAAGCGTTTTTGGTGCTTGCTCGATTGACCACGAATTTGCCGCTGCAAGAATTTGTTTGGAATTTGTCACGCGAAAGCCAATTGCAACAAAATCTGTGCCGGAATCAAATGCAGAATGTGTCATTTGCACTCGACCGCTTGTGGTGAAAGTTATTGAATATACTCCGGTTTCTCGAAAAGTTATGGCATTGTTGTTTATTGAAACAAGATTTCCATAGTTTGTTTCCACTCTCATAAGCGGCAGACGTGCACCGGAATTTATTTGCACGCCATCGTTAGGATAGTCATAGCCAGCCTCGGAATATGACAGAATAAAGGACGATTTTATTTGATAAGGTCCTGTTGCACCTTGTGGCCCTCGAGGTCCTTGCTGACCTTGAGGCCCTTGAGGACCTCGCTCACCGGCGGGGCCTTGTTGTCCTTGTGGTCCTTGTGGACCTACTTCGCCGTTTTGACCGGCGGGGCCTCGGTCTCCTTGAGCGCCTTTTGGTCCTTGAGCACCTGGCGGACCTTGAAGACCTTGAATTCCTTGAGGACCCTCTATGCCCGGCTGACCTTGAGCACCTCTTTCACCTTGCGAGCCTTTTGGAATATAAAATTCCAAATAATGCACATTTCCGACAAAACTGTCTTGCACAAAAGCATCTTGGTCAGAGTCGATTGTATATGTATTTTGCACTACGATGGACTCGGAAGGCTCCATAGGGCCTGTTTCACCACGTGGCAAATTGAAATTGAAGATTGATTTGTTGCCGTCATAAGTGACATTGACGCTTGCATCTTCATTTGCCGGAATTGTTGTCACTTGACCTATCTCAAATTCTCCACCTCCGGGAGCACCAGTTGGACCAATTTCACCTTGTGGCCCTGTTGCACCTGTCGGTCCTGTTGGACCAACAATCCCTTGAATTCCTGTTGGACCTGTTGGCCCTGTTGCACCTGTCGGCCCAACAACTGTTTGCCCTTGTGGTCCAGTTGGCCCAGTTGCACCTTGTGGTCCAATTCTGCCTATCGGTCCGGTTGGACCCGTTGGTCCAGTTGCACCGGTTGCACCTGTTCTGCCGGGAGGTCCAACTATTGGCGTTTGCCCGACATAAGAATTTAAAACAACTTTGCAAGGGTCTTCAGGCACGCAACCACAAATCTTATTTTTCATTTTTCCTCCTAAATATGTAAAAATTCAATATCATTATATAAAAATCTTGCATTTTTGGTGCAAAACTGTTTGTTTGCCAACCTTTTGGCAAAAATCTAACAAAGAGGGTTTATGATTAAAAAATTAAAAAGATATATAGAAAAACGAAATTTTTTGAAAACTCCAGAGCCAAGCGGAGAAAAATTGACAAAATCGGAAAGCAAACTTATTTTTTCGGTGCAACATCATGTTGCCAGCCACGACCATTTTGATTTTCGTTTGCAATGGGGTGATGTGCTTGTTTCCTTTGCAGTGCCAAAAGGACCATCTTTCAATCCTAATGACAAAAGACTTGCGGTGCATGTTGAAGATCACCCGTTGGATTATGCCACTTTTGAGGGGACAATTCCAAAGGGAGAATATGGCGGCGGAACAGTTTTGCTTTGGGATACAGGCTATTTTTTGCCTAAACAAAATTTTGATAAAGGTCTCAAAAAAGGTTCTTTGAAGTTTGAGCTGTTTGGCAAAAGGCTTAAGGGAGGTTGGACACTTGTAAGGCTTAAGAATGATGAAAAAAACTGGCTTTTGATAAAGGAAAAGGACCAATTTGCGCAAAATTGTGAAGGAATTTCAAAATACAAGGCCAGTGTTTTGTCTGGAAAAACAATAAAGCAAATAACCGAAGAAAATGATTTGAAAGATATAACAAAAAAAACAGAAAAGAATCCGTTCAAAAGCGTTGACTTGCAACTTTGCACGCTTGCCAAAAATGTTCCGCAAGATGATGACTATATTTTTGAAGTAAAATATGATGGCTATCGTATTGTTGCTTTTATTGAAAATAACGATGTCAAATTGTTTACACGAAATCACACAGACTTTTCGCAAAAATTCCCAAAAATAGTTGAACAATTAAAGTTGCTGGCAGGAAAAAAGGCAATGGTTTTTGACGGCGAAGTAATCTTGCCTGACCAACTTGGCAGACCAGACTTTCAAGCATTACAAAATCACATGAAGAGCGGAAGTGATGATGTTGTGTATATGATTTTTGACCTTTTGGCATTAAATGGAAAAGATTTGAGGGATATTCCTCTATGGCAGCGAAAAGAAAAACTGCAGTCTTTGTTATCCAAAAATAATTATCAAAACATCAAATTTGCCGAACACTTTGAGGGTGATGGACAAAAATTTTTTAAAGCAGTTGAAAAGATGGGGCTTGAGGGTGTGGTGGCAAAAAACAAATTTTCAAAATATGTTGGCACTCGCAATGAAGATTGGCTTAAAATAAAATGTTATCGCCGACAAGAATTTGTTGTGGGCGGTTATTTGAGTTCTGAAAAGAAAAAATTGAGTGCTTTGCTACTTGGCGTTTACGAGAAAGACAAACTTAAGTTTGTTGGCAAATGTGGAACAGGTTTTGATGAAAAAGAGTCAGAAGATTTGCTTTCAAAATTTGAAAAAAATTTATCTAAAAAAAGTCCTTTTACTGAGAAAGATATCCTAAAACTTGTCACAAAAAAATCAGTTTTCACTGTCATAAAGGAAAGAAGTGGCAGTGCCGAGAAAAAAGTGAAAATATTTTGGCTTAAACCAAAGTTTGTTGCAGAAATACAATTTGCAGAATTGACAAAAGATGGAGTTTTGAGGCAAGCAAGTTTTAAAGGACTTAGGCAGGACAAAAAGGCATGTGATGTTGTTTTTGAAACACCAAAGGTGATTGAGCAAAGCAAGAAAAAAAGCAAAACAGAAGATTTTTGCATTTTTGACGTCAAATTTACACATCCAGACAAAGTGATTTATAAGGACAAAAAAGTGACAAAAAAAGATGTTGCAAATTACTATGCACAAGTTTCGGAGAGAATGCTTTCCGTGATGAAGGGCAGGCTTTTGAGTGTTGTAAGGTGCCATAATGGTGCTTTGACAGGATTCTATAAAAAACATCCAACTGTTGAAAAGGAAGGCGTGAAAAGAGTTTTTGTCCAAAATGATGAAGGCAAAAAGCAGGAATATTTTTCTGTGGAAAATGAGCGAGGCCTTTTGCAACAAGTTCAACTTGGCACACTGGAATTTCACATGTGGGGAAGCAAGGTCTCAAGCCTTGAAAAACCTGATTTTATGGTTTTTGACCTTGATCCCGACAAAAGCCTCAATTTGCGACAAATAAGACAAGGCGTAAAGGATTTGAAAAAGGTTTTGGACAAACTTGGCTTGAAAAGTTTTTTAAAAACAAGCGGGGGAAAAGGCTATCATATTTGCGTGCCATTTACTGCGAATGCGGATTGGCAAGTTTTTCATGACTTTTCCGAAAAAGTGGCGCATATTTTGGAGGATAAGTATCCTGAACGTTACACCACAAATATTCGAAAAGAAAACAGACACGGCAAAATTTTTATTGATTTTATGCGAAACACACGCAGTGCAACAAGCGTTGCACCATATTCATTGCGTGCAAGGGCAGGGGCAAAAGTGTCATGCCCGATTTTTTGGAGTGAACTTGACAAAATTGCACCTGACGATATCGACATCAACTCGGCACTTTTGAGACTTAAAAAGTCTGACCCTTGGAAAGATTTTGAAAAAGTTGAGCAAAGCCTCAAATAAAACTTATTTTTTGACAAAGATTCGCACATGCTGCGGCAAAACTTCAAACTTAAACGGGCCTTTGAAACCTTTTTCGCCGTCCAAATTGATTGTTATGTTTTGAGGCACGGTTATTTCAAATTTATTTAATTTCAATATTATGCATTTTTTGTTTTTTGTAAGATTTTTTATTCCAAACAAAAATATTCTAAACACTCGAAAAACAGATGTTAGTGTAAGATGCTTTTTTGCACTTGTTTTGACCAAAATCACATTCACAAAACCGTCATTGCAACTTGCCATTTTGTTTATTTTGTAGCCGGCGACATATTTACTGTTTGCCAAAACACCAAGCACAAAATTGCCGTTGAGTGTTCTGTTTTGATATTTTAAAGACAAATCAAATGGCTTTGAAGCAAACAATTCTTTGGCACCACTTTTGAAATATGCAAGACGTCCAAAAAGTTTTTTCTCCTTCTGAGGCGCTTCATAACTTGAGCCGGTGAAAAGTCCAAAAGCACACACATAAATTCCATATCTTTCATTCACGCGAAAAATATCATGTGAAGTTGTCACACCTTCGCGAATTATTTTCAATGCTTTTTTGACATTTTTTGAAATTTTTAAAGAGTGCGCCAAATCATTTGTTGTTCCTGTTGGTATATACCCGATTTTAGGTCGCTTAGGCTGATTTGCAACGCCGTTTATGACCTCATTCATGGTGCCGTCACCACCAGAAACGACCAAAACATCACTTGTTTTGCATGCTTCTTTAGCAAAAAATTCTGCATCACCGATTTTGCTGGTTGGTCGGCTGATGACTGTTTCAAACATCTTTTTTAATTGATTTTCTACAAAGCAAAAAATATTTTTTTGTTTTCCGCTTGTTGGATTGTAGATGTATGTGCATATCATGTTATGATTTTATCATTTCCTTTTGCAAAAATCAAAAAAAATGCAAAAAAAAGTTATTTTTGCATATTTTGACTTATTTTTGTTTCCATTTTTTTGAAATATTTTTTATATGCTTTTTTGCAATATTTTTTGTGTGTCTGTGTTTCGCTTTCATTGAATGCATCAAAGTTGTATTGCCCGTTCACTTTCCATTTGTTGAAAAATCCAATTTTTATGGCGTTTGTAGGACAACAAAATGAGCAGCGCATACACATTATACAATTTTTGCCAAATTTAAATTCGCCGTTTTCAATAGTTATGTTGTGAGTCGGACATCTTTTTGCACAGGCGGTGCATTTTACACAACTTTCATTCACTTTGTAGTGTTTGCCGTTAAATTTTCCGCCCCAATGCTCGATTCGAAATGCCCATGACAGAAAGTGACGACACGGGAAATAGGAAAGTTTGTCAATTTTGTCCTGCAATATTTCTTGGCAATCAATAGGAATGACATTTTGCGCGGTGTTCCACATCTTGTAGGCCATGTTGTTTGTGTGGCGAAAAATGATGTTGTAAGGCATGCAATAGTGATACTCGTTTGTCAACACAAAATTTTTTTTGAGAATGGATCTTAATTTTGTAGATGAAATATTGTTGAGCACCAAAGGTTCGCCAGATGTTTTTATAATAAAAAGCGGTTTTTTGGACTTAAATTTACACTTTTTTAAGGTTTTTGCAAAATCAAGAACAATCTCTGGAGCATTGAAGGCGTGAATAGGATACGCAATTCCAATGTGGTCAAAATTGTTTAAATCTTGTTTGATTTCTCCGTCTTCAATGTTATGCAGGGTGACGGTTGCACCAAAATTTTGCATATTTTTTGCAAATTCCTTCACCACTTTTTTTGTGTTGCCTGTTCCTGAAAAATAGCATATCAAAATGTTGCTCATATGTTTTTTATCCTTGCTTTAAAGTTTTTGTCAAGACTGTACAACTTGTCCTCGTTTTTTGCATGGCTATCATACCAAATTTGAGCGAAGATTTTGTCATTTTTGGAAAGCCTGTCAAAATCCCAAACATTTTCTTTGTAGGTGCGGTTGTACCAATGTCCTGCTTTTACAACAGTGTTTGCAGATGCCTCAAAAGTTTCGCCGTCTGCAGTCTGCCAGGTCAGTTTTTCATACAAACTGTCAACTTTTTTGGAAAGCAATCTTCCTCCGTGCATTTTTGCATAGGTTTCAAGTTCTTTCACGCTGAATTTGTCTTTTTCTATATCGATACCAAAATCAACAAGATTGGCTTTTTGTCTGTCTTTAAGTTGTTTGTAATCAATTTTCTTGCTGTTTTCGTCACGGTTTTCGATTAAAAGAGGAAAATCTTTCCAATCTTTTGGAATGTTGTTGTATTTTTCTTGACCACCAAAATAGGCAAACATTTTGGCATCATCTTTGTGTTTTAGCCAATATTTTGGTGCGTTTGGACTTTTGAAAAGGCGTTTTATTACCATGCTTTTTATCAATTTTTTTGGCACAATTTTGCCAAGATTCATATATGAGTTTTTCTGCTTTATTTCTTGCCAAACTTGTGTTGTGCTTTGTGATTGATAATCAAACATATCATTCAATTTTTGGCTGTCATAAAACCAAACTCCGTGAAAGTTGCGTGTGGCATTGAAATTTGGCTCGAAAAAGTTTTTTGTGCTGCCGCCAATCAATTTGAAACCTTGGTCAAGGGTGTCATAACCGGTTATGCAGTTTTCAAGTCCGCCGCCAATGTTGAAAACGTGTTTCCAAAAATTGTCACCAATCTTTTTGGATATGTCTGCACGCAGAATGTTGGCAATCAAAACACCACTGTCATGAGCGGAAACCCATTCCAAAGGGGCATTAAAACAAGTGTGAAACATCAGTCCATCGCTGATGTTGTCGGACATCATATTGTGGTGAAGCATTGCAGTTTGACGAAGCACAACAAAATTTTGCAAGTTACCCTCCAAAACACGAAATTCTCCGCGCAATTTTGTTGCCGAATAAATGTCAAAAGGGCTGACAAGCAACGGGTCGCCAACTCGTCCCCAAATATGTTTTGAATTTCTGTTGCCATAAAGTGCCACGGTGGAAATATGTATAAATTTTGGCTGCTTTGCAAGTTTTTCAATTGCACTTACAAGCACGTCAACACCTATTTCGTTGCATTCGATTGCTTTTTGTGGAAACTTGTCCGAATGCGGCGGAATGACTGCTGCCAAATTTATCACATAGTCAACGTCTTGCACAAGTTTTTCACAAATTTGTTTTTCGGCAATATTGCCAAAAATGACCTCAATTTTTTGACGCTGAGTTTTGTGTTTTTTCAATAATTTTTTTATTCGTTTGTCATCTGGCAAAACAAGAAGTTTGATTTTTTCAACTTCTTTTATTTTCAAAACTTGCTCCAAAGTTGCTTGTCCCATATTGCCAGTGGCACCTGTGAGTGCTATTTTCATATTTTTCTCCTTTCAAACAGAAAAATTATATCATTTTGCCTGCCGATTTCAAAATAAATAAAAAAAGATATTACAAAACTTTTGTTGTGAATTGTGGCAAAAAAATGAAACTTTTTTAGACAAAATAAAAAAATCTCTTGTGTAGAGATTTTTTTTAATATTTTTCGTCATCGTCACAAAATTCGTTGTAGCCCTTTTCAAATTGCGTTTGAGATGTTGGATCAAGTTTAAACAGCAAGCCAAAAAGTTGTCCGACATGAAGTTTTTCCTCGTCAACAATATCACGAATCGTGGCACGGGCGGAAGGGTCGTTGGTGGCATATAAGTGGTTTTCGTACTGGATTATCGCGTCAAGTTCGCCAATTATGTCGGCACGTGCGTTTTGTATTGTGATAAAATCATTCCTTGAGTCCATTCCGTCGTTGTCAAAATGTTGAGCATTTGCGTTTTCGCTAAGATCTTTTTGCATATTTCCTCCAATTTTGTTTTTCACAAATTTATATGCAAAAAGAAAAATTGTTGTGTTTTATTGCCAATCAATCGGAGTTTTGCCGTGTTGCATCAAAAACTGATTTGCTTTTGAAAAGTGTTTGCAGCCAAAAAATCCGCGATAGGCAGAAAGTGGACTCGGGTGAGGTGCTTTTAGCACAAGATGTTGCGAGCCAATTTGAGAAGCAAATGCTTGTGCGTTGGAACCCCAAAGCATAAACACCATAGGTTCAGGGCGCTTGGAAAGAAGTTCGATGATCTTTTGTGTGAAAACTTCCCAACCTTTGCCGCGGTGTGAGTTTGCTTGTGCACGTCTGACCGTCAAAGAAGTGTTTAAAAGCAACACGCCTTGTTTTGCCCAGCGCGTGAGATTGCCGCTTTGCAAACATTTGATATGTAAGTCGTCCTCTATTTCTTTGAAAATATTGACAAGCGAGGGTGGGATTTCCACATTATCTTGCACCGAAAAAGCAAGTCCGTGAGCCTGATTTGGCTCGTGATAAGGGTCTTGACCAATAATCACAACTTTCACATCTTCATATTTCACTGCATTGAGGGCCGCAAAAATGTTTTCCATGGCAGGATAAATTGTTGCGTGCGAATATTCGTCCTCCAAAAAACTTTGCAGATTTTTGAAATAAGGTTTTTCAAACTCGTCAGCGAGCAAATTAGCCCAATTTTTTGTAATTTTTATCATAAAATTATAATATCATTTGAGCATATTTTTGTCAATTAAAGTATTTAAAAAAATCACTAGCGAATTTAGACGGATGTGACTTTTTATCTGCGTTAAATGTTATATTGCAAGAGAAGAGGTGATGATTTATGAAAAATTTTGCTCAGGTTTTACATGATTTAATTATTGAAAGTAAAAAAACTAGGAAACAAATTGCTGCTGAAATTGGAATTACATATTCTCAATTTTGCAAATATACAAAAAATACAATGCCAAGAGTAGACTCGGCAATAAAAATAGCACGTTACTTTAATTGTAGACTTGATTATTTGTTAGGACGCTCAAATATTAAAAACATTAAATAATTTAATCAGTGTTTATTAGATTTTCAAATATGTATTCGTACACATTTGGTGCAATCTTTTTCCATTTTTTGCAGGCTTCTTCCGCAGATTGTCGGGTTGGTGCTTTGATTTGTATTTCAAAAAGTGGAGTGTTGACAAGGCTTTCATATATTCGCATGGTCACAAGATATGAGCCATCTTCCGCATCAACATAGTTGGCATAATATTCCTGCGACTGTTTGACCAGCAGGCGATTGGCTTTGCTGTATGCAGCAATTTCTTCTCGCAGTGCGTTTGGAATTCGGCGATAAAAATAAGAAAGGCACTCATGACCTTCAAAAGTCAAGGTGTAGCGCATTTCACCCTCTTTGCACTCTGTTTTGTAGATAAGTTTTGACTCTGACAGTTGATACAACAAATCCAGACAGTCCATATAGTTTATCCAATTGTTTCTCACTGAGCAAATTTCGGTGATTGAACTTTCTGTCAGGGGCATTTCCATTTGTTCCATGCAAAAAAGTATGATAAGTTTGTTTGTGACTGCATCGTAGTTCATGTCAAAAGGATATCAAATTTTGCCACAAATTGCAAGCAAAATGAATTTGTTTCGAAAAGCCCGACAAATTATTTTGCTTTTTTACGTCAATGTGATATCATTACATAAAGTTGTTTTGTGTGATTTTTGGAGGAAAAATGGAAGCAAAAAACCTTTTTGATGTAGAAAAATTTGTTGTGGAATGCAATGACATGCTTTCGGGCAAATTTTTTGATATAGACAAACGATTGAACAAATTTCTGTCCACAATGGCAGAAAGTGAGGATATTTTGGATTTTCTTGCTGAGTGTTTGGACAACTTTGATGCTGACGATGAGTTTGAAAAAGCATTTTCTTTTGACAGAAAAACGGGTGCTGCAAGAGTGACTTTGCCAAATGACGACAAAAAGAAGTTGGCTTTGTTTATGACCGTGTTTAATGATTTGACAAACGGCAAAATCAATTCCAACAGATTTTTGGAGACTTATTTTCAAGACGGCAAGTTGACGCCTGTTCAAAATTTTTTGGAAAAGGTTGTAAGGCCTTATCGTGACATTTTGTGCAAATTTTTTGAGATTTCGCCAAATGTTTCGGCTATCGAATTGAAAAAACGCCTTGAAGAAATCAAACCGGCGGAAGTTGAAGACGAAGCCGAGCAAAAAGAAGAGGAATCACAACTTCCTCATTTGGCTGAACTTTTGGAAGAAATCGCCAAAACAAGCAATCAAATTTTGGCAGTTTTGCAATTTGAGAAAAAACATAATGACAATCTTGACGACCTTGAATTTGTGACAAACAGCATAATCCACGCTTGCACACAGGCGACAGACCTTATGGTGCTTAATGGCCTTGTGATTGGCCTTAATTATGTTTCCAAAAAATTTAGGAATGTCCGTCATCTTGTGGAAGAAATAAACAAAAATATTTATGGCTATTATGATTATCTTTCTTCTTTGGAAGAAGATGATGCTGAAGATGTTCAACAAACTGAAACTGAACAAGAATAAAAAAAAACACGCCAAAAGGCGTGTTTGTTTTTTCATTTATTTTGTCTTCTTTGCGTTGTCAAGCAATTTTGCAAAGTGTGCTTTCTTTCTGTTGGCAGAGTTTTGATGAATGATGTTTTCTCTCCCTGCGGCGTCAAGTTTTGAAACAAGAACTTTGTATGTTTCTTCTGCTTTTGCAACGTCTTGTGCAAGGTCTGCTTTAAACTTTTTGATATAAGTTTTGATTTCAGACTTTACAGAGTTGTTTGCAACGCGACGCTCTCTTTCAATCAACACTCTTTTTTTTGCTGATTTAATGTTTGCCATAAGTCTTCTCCTTGTTGAATATTTTGCGTTTTTTTACGCTTAGTTGAAATTTAACTAACATAGTTTATCATAACTTTTTGAAAAAATCAAGTGAAATTGAAAAGATTTTTTGTTTTTGGCAAAAATTCATGCATGATTGATTTGATTGATGAGTGTGGCGAAGATTTGTCCACTTTTGGCTTTGAGGTGCAAAAATTGAGCAAGTATAACATCACTTGCAACAAACTTTTTATTGAAAATTCCTCGCAATCACGAAAATTGGGCTTTGACAAAGGCCATTATTTTATTTTGAATGCTCCGCTTTTGCCTGATCTTATGGAAAAACATTATGACATTTTGAAAAAGGAAATTTTTGACCGAATGTTTTTTCTTTGCAAACAGAATAAGATTAAAAAGAGTGGAAAAGTGCTTTTTGTTGGCATCGGCAATCCTCAAATCGTTGCTGACAGTTTTGGGGTTAGGGCTGTGGAAAAAATTTCTATTCAGCCATTCAAGAAAAACAACAGACGCTTCAAGATTATGCCAAACGTGTTTCTAAACACCGGCCTTAATGCCTACGAGGTGATTAGGCTTGTCGTGGAGGCATTTGATATCGGTCTTGTTGTGCTTTTTGACAGTCTTGCAACAACAAGCCTTTCTCGGCTGGGGTGCTCGATACAGTTTAATGATGCGGGTCTTACACCCGGCAGTGCCTTAAACAACTTTGGCATGGCCATAAACAGACATTCCCTCAATGTGCCGTGCATTTCTGTTGGCGTGCCGATGATGATTTCATCAAAATGTTTGGGGCAAGAAAGAGATATAGTTTTGACCGACAAAGACGTTGAAGAGCAACTTTCGTTTTTGTCACAACTTTTGGCAGATGTTGTTGATGAATTGTTTTGATATGCAATCTTATGCTTGAATTTTCATATATACTTTGTATGAAAAATGTGCTTTTGATTGACAGCGGAAGCGGTGGAGTCAATATTTTGAAAGAATGCGTGAAGGTTTGTCCTGAGTGTAATTTCTTGCTGTTTTGTGATGACAAAAACTTGCCTTATGGCAACAAATCTGCAAAGGCACTGCAAGAATGTACTGCCAGAAACCTTGAAAATATAAAAAATTTTTTCAATTTTGACATTGTTGTTTTGGCGTGTAACACTTTGACTTGTACCTGCCTGAGTGCTTTGCGCAAAAACCAGCAAGACATCATTTTTATTGGCACCGAACCCGCAATAAAGCCGGCACTTGAACGATATGACGAGCAAGAAATCTTGGTACTCTCCACAGATGTGACACTAAGGCAAAATAGACTGCTAAAAAAACATATAAATCTAAAAAAACAATCTTTGCCCGAACTTGCAGGTTTTATTGACAACAATCTTGACAATTTGGAGGTTTTAAGACCTTATTTGGTGGAAAAACTGAACGATTTTTTGCAAAAAGACAAAAAAACAAAAGCGATTGTACTTGGCTGCACGCATTATTTGGCAGTAAAAAACATTTTGCAAGAAATTTTTGGAAATGAAGTGGAAATTTTTGACAGTGCAAACGGTGTTGCACGAAGATTGAAACATTTTGTTGAACAGAGCACACAAACTTCACAATCATTTCAGGTGCAAATCATGACAAGTTTGGATAGTGGCAAACTTCAATCATTTTGGTGGTGGTTTCAAAACTGAAAATAAATAAAATACTTATTGACAAACTGACAATTATGTGATATAATCTTAGCGTAAATAGGAGGTATGTATTATGAAATTGACACCGTATCGTGTTGTAGCAAAAAATGCTCTGATGAGTTGGAATGGACTTTCCGAAGATGAGGCACAAAAAATTATAGAAACATCAACTTTTGACGAACTTGAATCACAAGTTTATGCAAAAAATTCAGTTGTCTATGCAGTTGAGGCGATTGCAAACTATTTTGGAAATTCTTCTGAATTGATTGGATTGATGAAGGATGCTGCTTTGGGAGATAAACAAGACGACATTTATCTTTTTTGTGAAAATTCTTATGAACTGATAGGAGATTCTTTGAATAAAGTTGGCTTTTCTGTGATAGATATTTTGGCGAACGTTCATGACGGCTGGGTGAAAGATAATGCAAAGAAATTCAACAGAGAAGGCCGCGAAAACAAAAAATATCAACACTTGCCAATTGAAATGATTGGCTGGAAAGAAGCAAAAGCAGATTTGCTTTTTGTTGAACCAATTTTGGATGCTATGGGGATTAAAGTTGATGAACAAAAATTAGAACAAGAGTACAACAAAAGAGTGACAAAGTTTTTCAATGAAAAAAATCTTGTAAACGAGAATGGAATCGACAAAGGTGCAGTGGCAAGATTGATTGCTAAAGGACATGAGTTTTATTCACCTTTGACAGAAGAAAATAGTGCAAAAAGCAAAGGTGAAGCGATGATGATGGCTTCTCAAGTTAGCGAAAAATTGGAAAATATAAATCTGAAAACAAAAAAACATTGATAATAAAAAACTTGCTTGAAAGCAAGTTTTTTTAAGCAATTATTCTTCAAACAAATTTGAGTTTAAAAACACTGGCTCGCATGTGATGTTTATGCCAAGTTTTTTCAAAGTTTGTTCTTCTGCATGCGACAGTATGTAGGTGCAGTGTGCGTTGCAATTTTTTAAGTTTTGGATTTGCTGCATTGCAAGTTTGGCTTTTTTATTTTTGCCTGTGCATATTGAAAGTGCCACAAGCACATCATCAAGTGTCAAAACACTTGTGCGAGAGCCTAAAACTTTTGTGCGATATTCCACAATTGGAAGCAAGATATCGTCTGTGATGATATCAAAATCGTCTCCAAGGCCGGCGAGTGTGCGCAAAGCATTCAAAACAACCGCTGCAGATGCGGAAACAATCTGTTTTGTTTTTCCGGTCACTATTTTTCCGTCTGGAAGTTCAAGTGCAACGCACGGAAAACCGCTTGTTTTTGAAGTTGTCTTTGCGGTGTTGATGATGTTTGCCAAAGTGTCCTTTGCTTCGGCTTCAGTGACAAGAGATTTGTTGCGTTCCAAAGTTTCAAAGGTGCATTGACCAAGTTTGTATTCACATTCTGCGCGATAATATCTACGCAAAATTTCCTTGCGAGCAGAAAGACAAGCAAGTTTGTCGTCTGTTATTGCAGATGCCACCATGTTCACGCCCATGTCCGTTGGAGATTTGTAAATTTCTTTTCCGGTGATTTTGGTCAAGATGTTGTGCAAAACAGGAAAAACAGCAATGTCGCGATTGTAATTTATCGTCAAAACGCCATAAGCATTAAAGTGGAAAGGGTCAATTTGGTTGACATCATAAAGGTCCGCTGTTGCAGCCTCGTAGGCGATATTAACCGGGTGTTTTAGGGGCAAATTCCAAACAGGAAAAGTTTCAAACTTGGCATATCCCGCTTTGACTCCGCGTTTGTATTCGTGATAAAGTTGACTTAGGCAAGTTGCAAGTTTGCCACTTGAAGGGCCTGGTGCGGTGACAATGACAAGCGGGCGTGTGGTTTCAATGAAAGGATTTGCTCCGTAGCCTTCGTCCGAGACAATTGTTTCAACATCGTTTGGATAGCCTTTTGTGTAGCGATGAAAATAAACTCGCTCGCCACGTTGTTCCAATTTTTTGCCAAATTTTTGTGCGCTTGGCTGACCCTTAAACAATGTGATTACAAAAGCGGATATGTAAAGGCCAAGTGCTCGCATATTGTCAACAAGCCTCAAAACTTCGTCAGCATACGAAAGTCCAAGGTCGGCGCGAATTTTGTTTTTTTCTATGTCATTTGAACTGATGCAAAATATGATTTCTGCTTTATCTTTCAGTTTTTGCAAAAGCTTTGTTTTGATGTTTGGGTCATAGCCCGGAAGAACGCGGGCGGCATGCAAATCGTCAAATATTTTTCCACCAAACTCCAAATACAGTTTGTTGTGAAATTTTTTTATGCGTTTGTTTATGTTTTCACTTTGAAGTTTTAAGTACAAATCGTTGTCAAAGCAAGTTTTTGAAGTTGATTTTACGCTTTTTTTCGTTTTATCTGCTTTCATTATGTTCTCCTCTTAAACGACATTATTTTAACTCTTTTTTGCAAATTTTCATAACATTTTTGACTATTTGTTTTTTTAATTTAAAATTTTTGCTATAATAAAGACATGAAAAAGGTCTTGATTTTGACTGTCACAGCGGGAAATGGACACAATGCGGCAGCAAATGCAATGAAAAACAGATTACAAAATGAAAAAGACAACTTTGAAGTGAAAGTTGTTGATATAATCAAAGAATTTTCAAACAAATTAAATTCTTGGCTTGTTGATGGAGGCTATGCCTTTTCTGTAGGCCATCTTAGGCCAATTTACAACATGTTTTATGATACTTACATGAAATGGCCGACAAAAAAAGCGCCAATTTGTCCCGTGCAGTTCTCAGTGAACGACATCAGCGGAAAACTTTTGCAGTTGATTTATGATTTTAAACCAGACGTGATATACGCAACATCTTACTACTGCGGAATGGCACTTGCCAACCTTAGACGAATGTACAAAATACCGTCGGTCAACATAGGCTGCATGCTTGACTACGTTGTTTCTCCTTTCTGGGAGGCGTCTGTTGGCGGACTGGATTACATGACAGTGTCCAACGAGCAATTCAAACAAACTTTGATTGAAAAGGGCTTCAAGCCTTCACAACTTGTGGTGACGGGAATTCCGGTTGACCAAAAATTTGTTGAAAAACTTGGCAAAACTGTTGCCAGAGAAAGACTTGGCTTGCAAAAAGATCTGTTTACTGTTTTGATTTTGTATGGCGGTGGTGCATGGCATGGCGGATATGAGATTTTGAAAAACATTTTGAAAAATATACAAACAAAAATACAAATAGTGATAATAAACGGCCGTGACGAGAAAACTAAAGCCAAGATAGACAAAAATATCAAAAAATATCCAAAAAACTTTTCAATACAAAATGTAGGATTTTCGAAAGAAGTTGACCTTTATATGAGTGCCTGCGACATTATGATTGGAAAGGGAGGCGGCTTGTGTACAACTGAAAGCATAAACAAAGCAATACCACTTCTTGCAACAGAAAAATTGCCAAGTCAAGAGGTTTACAATATACGATTTTTGACTGAAAAGGACTTGGCACAAAGTTTTAAAACAAAAAGACAAATGATTGCAAAGTTGAAATATTTGATGGACAATCCAAAAGTTGTCGATGACATGCACAACGGTCTTGAAAAACTTAAACACAACGGAATTGAAGAGATTGCTGAACTTATTATTTCTCAGCCAAAAGCAGACTACTCTGATATTGAAACAAATATTGAATTTTACAAAGTTGACAAACTTGTAAGAAAAGCACGAAAGAAAACATACAAGATATCCAAGCATACAAGAAAGTGACAAGTAAAAAGTCACTTTTTTTTGTTTTGCTGAATGAATTTTATTTATTTCTTTCAACATACTAGGCTTATGAACTTTCTTTTTTATTTGATTCCAACCGTGTTGATTTTGCTTTTGGTGTTTCCTATCTTTGCCGAAGTGCGAGTGTCTTTCAACCCGCTTTTCAATCGCGGGGTTGTGGCTTTGTTTGTTTTTCGCTTTAAGGTGATGTACTATATTTTTTCTTTCCACGGAAAGTACATAGAACTTCAAAATGAAAAAGAGACAAAAAGACAAGAATTGGAATTCTCAAGTCAACAATTTGTTTTGGTGGAGGAGTTTGTCAAACAAGTCAAACAAAAAACAAGGCTAAAAAAAATGTATGTTTTTTACAACATTGGCACGGGCGATGCTTTTTCGAGTGCAATCCTATGCGGATATATAAACACAATCTTGACACAATTTTTTTTGGTCTTGAAAAGCAAAAGACCAACAACATCTTTTTGTGTTTACGACACCGTATCTTACAACAAAACTCAATGTGAAGTGGCTGGCAGAGTGGGGGCTTCAATTTCTTTTTTTGATGTTGCATATTCTTTTCTAATTGCGGTTATTCTAACAAGAAGAAAAACAAAAAATCAAACATAGCACAATATATTGTGTAGTATGAAACATAATACACAACGCAAGGTGTAGTATGAAAATAATTTAGGAGGTTATATGAGAATTTACGGAGATTCAACTTCAATCAACGAATTGATTGCAAATGCGATGGACAAACTTAAAACCATTGTGGACAGCAGCACCATTATTGGTGACAACATTGTGACGCCTGGCGGTGACACCATCATTCCAATTTCAAAAGTTACTGTTGGATTTGTTGTTGGAGGTGGAGAGTATGCGGACCTTTCCTCGCGACGTGTTGCCAACCATTTTCCGATGAGTGGTGGTTCAAGCGGCGGAATGAGTGTTTCCCCTGTTGGCTTTTTGATTTTGCATGAAGATGGCGATGTTGATTTTGTCAATGTTGAAAACAAAACACTTTATCAAACAGTGCTGAATATGTTTAATTCCATTCTTGCAAAAAAGGAGAAAAAAGCAAAGGAAGATGAATGCGAATGTGAAAATCAGGAAGTTGACGAAGAGGATTTGCAAGGACAAGCAGAGGAAGAATTGGCAAAGAAAAGGACAAAGAAAAAAAATAAAAAAGATCTCAAGTTTGCAGAGGAAGAAGATGAAGAGTAGTGTTTTGTCCCGATGGAACTTTTCCGCAAAAAAACTTTTGCTTTCAAGTTTTGTCCTTTTGCTTTGCATATGCACTATATTTTTTGCTGTTTGCACAAATTTGACAGCAAATGCAAATGCCATAAATCTTTCCTGTTCGGCAAAGGCGTCTGCTGTTATTGAAACAACCAGCGGTCGATTGCTTTATGCTCACAATCAAAATGTAAAACTTCCTATGGCAAGCACGACAAAAATTATGACCGCCATCACAGCAATTGAAAACTGTGCCGACCTTGACGAAAAATTTGAAATTTCTCCAAAGGCTGTTGGCGTGCCAGGAACTTCACTTTATTTAAGAAAAGGCGACATCTTTTCTACACGAGACCTTTTGTACGCTCTTATGCTTATTTCCGGTAATGATGCATCTGTGGCAATTGCTGAACATGTTGCCGGCTCGGTAAGTGAGTTTGTGACTCTTATGAATGACACAGCAAAAAAAATAGGTGTCAAAAACAGTCATTTTGCAAACACACATGGGCTTGATGCTGATGGGCATTACACAACTGCATATGACCTGGCGTGCATAACTTCATATGCCTTGCAAAATGATACTTTTCGTGAAATCGTTGGCACAAAAAATACAAAAATCATCAACGGCAACGGCAGCGGAGAAATAAAATACTTGCGGAATAAAAACAAATTGTTGCACACGCTTGACGGCTGCATAGGGGTCAAAACAGGCTATACTGACGATGCAGGCAGGTGTCTTGTTTCGGCACTCGAGAAAGATGGCATCAGATTTGTTTGTGTGGTCTTAAACTGTGGGCCAATGTTTCCGGAAAGTGCACAAATGCTTTGCGAATGTGCAGAAAAATTTAGGCTTTATGACTTGACAGAGTTTTATCACTTTAAAGACCACTTGCCTGTTGTTGAAGGAAAGACAAACAGTGTGAAAATTGGCACATCAGAAAAATTTTTGTATCCGCTTACAGAGGACGAGGTGAAAAAACTTAAGTTTGAATACACTTTGCCAGACAGTTTGACCGCACCTATGAAAAAAGGTCAGCAAGTTGGTCAAGTGGAAATATTTTTGGATAATAACTTGCTTTTCTCTGAAAAAATCTTTACAATAGAAGATGTAAAACCAAAATCTGTGTTGCAGAGGATGAAAGATTTTTTCGGTAATTGGTGAAAAACAAAATCCTCTTGCAATTTTGAGAGGATTTTTTGTATGAGATTGAACAAATTTTTGAGTACTTGTGGCGTTGCTTCCCGGCGCAAATGTGATGAGATTATTCTTTCTGGCAGAGTTTGTGTTGGCGGAAAGGTTTGCAATGTTTTGGGTACAGAGATAAACGAAAAGAAAGATGTTGTCACTTTGGACGGCGTGAGAGTGAAAATTCCAGAGCAATTTGTGTATTTGAAACTCAACAAGCCAAAAGGATATGTTTGCTCTGCAAAAGACGAAAAAGGCAGAAAAACAATCTTTCAACTTGTAAACAGCACAACCAGACTTGTCAATGTTGGCAGGCTTGACTACAACACTGAGGGGTTGATTTTTTTGACAAATGACGGCAATTTTGCCAATCTTGTCACACATCCAAGATTTCATTTTGAAAAAGAATATCATGTGACCGTTGAAGGCGAAATGAAGGAAAGCGAACTGGCGGTGCTTCGGGCGGGGGTTGTTGAAAATGGTGTCAGAATGCCAAAAGCAAAAGTTATGCCTATAAGTTTTGACGGCAAATTGAGCAAACTTTCGGTGATTATTGAGGAAGGACAAAACCATCAGGTGCGCAGAATGTTTGCCGCTATCGGAAAGGACATTGTTTTGCTTAAGAGGGTGCGAATTGGCGAGGTTAGGCTTGGCGGACTTTCACGCGGAAAAACAAAACCACTGACGCAACAGGAAATTGCCTACTTTTTGGAGGGGAAATGAAAATTGCCGTTGTTGGAGCGGGTGCTGCCGGACTTTTTGTCGCTGGTTTTTTGGCGGAAAAGGGCAACGAGGTTGTCATTTTTGACAAAAATGAAAAAGCGGGCAAAAAATTGTATATCACAGGCAAAGGCAGATGCAATTTGACCAATCTTTGTCCACCAGATGAATTTTTGAAAAATGTCCTGCGTGGCGAAAAATTTTTGCGAAGTGCAATCTACAATTTCACAAGCCAAGACACAGTCAACTATTTTCAATCTTTGGGGCTGAAAACAAAGTTGGAGCGTGGCAATCGTGTGTTTCCAGAAAGTGACAAATCAAGCGATGTGATAAAGATTTTGCAAAAAGTTCATTGCAAAAATGTGAAATTTTGCTTTGAAACGAAAGTTTTGAGCGTCACAAAAGAAGATGAACAATTTTGTGTGAAAACTGAGAACAAAAAACAATATTTTGACCGCATTGTCGTGGCAACGGGAGGCAAAAGTTACTGCTCGACAGGAAGTGACGGAGATGGCTACACAATTGCCAAAAACTTTGGTCACGAAATTGTTCCGCTTGTGCCTGCCCTTTGTCCTATAAAACTGAAAGACAAATTTGTTAAAGATTTGCAAGGCGTTTCGCTTAAAAATGTTCAACTTTCTGCCACTGCTGACGGCAAAAAGTATTCATTTTTTGGAGAAATGCTTTTCACACAAGATGGGATTTCGGGGCCGATTGTTTTGACGCTTTCAAGTTTTGTCAACCGCTGCAAAAAGGTTGAACTTTGGCTGGATTTCAAGCCTGCTCTCACCGAAAAACAACTTGATGCAAGATTGTTACGCGATTTCGAAGTGGCAAAAAACAAAGATGTTTTGTTTGTTTTGCGTGGACTTTTGCCTAAGTCCGTCGCAGAGGTTTTTGAAAGAAAATTAAACCTTGCTGACCGCAAAGTGAACAGCATAACAAAAGCGGATAGGCTTAGGATAATAGAAAATCTGAAACATTTTCCGCTTGCTTATGACAGGCTGTATGATATAGATGCGGGCATTGTCACAAGTGGCGGAGTGGACATAAGTCAAATCAATCCAAAAACATTTGAAAGCAAATTGCAAAAAGGACTTTATTTTGTGGGCGAAGTTTTGGACGTCGATGCTTTGACGGGCGGATTTAATTTGCAAATTGCGTGGGCAACTGCGTTCATGTGTGCAAAAAGTATGGAATAATATAAAAAAGGAGTGAAAAATGTTTTATCACCTTGCAAGAATTGTCTCTTGGCTGCCTATTGCCATGGTGCATCCAACAAAAATAGTCGGAAAGAAGAATTTGCCAAAAGGAAAGGCGATTTTGTGCTTAAATCACCGTTCCAATTGGGATATTGTTTTGTGGCTTTCAAACACCGGAAAAAAGATAAAAATCTTGGCAAAGAAAGAATTGTTTAAAAACAAATTTAATGGCGCTTTTTTGCGCTGGCTTGGGGGAATTGAAATCGACCGTTCTGGCAATGACATAAATGCCGTTAAAAACTGCATAAAAGCACTCAAAGAAGACAAACAACTGCTGATTTTTCCTGAGGGAACAAGACTTAAAAATGAAGAGGATATTTTGGGCGAAATAAAAAGCGGACTTGCCATGATTGCCATAAAGACCAAAACACCTATCGTGCCGATCTGGGTTGAAAGAAAGCCGAAAACTTTCAGATTAAGCAGATATATCATCGGCAAACCGTTTGAACTTTCTGATTTTTACGACAAGAAACTTGACGAAGAACTTTTGGAGCAAGCAAATCAGATTGTCCGCGAAAAAATGCTGGAAGTGAGAGAGGAAAATTTGAAGAAAAAGAAAGAAAAACAAAAAAAGAAGTCAAAATGACTTCTTTATTTTTCTTTAGTGGAATTTAAAAATTGGCTGTTTTTTGGCAAAAATGCAGGTTTTAAATCGTTGGGAATGTTTATTTTTGTAACAGCAAGTTTGATCTCTCCGTCTACATTCTCTTCTTCAAATTGAACAAATTCTGAAATTATACTCTTTATCAAGCCTAAACTTTTACTTGACCTTTTTTTTCTGTTTTCTTTGACAACTTGCACAATCCCTTTTCCAAGTTTTCCATTAGTCACATCTTTGTTTCTGTAAGTTAATGCATCAACGTATTCGTTCAATGTATATTTTTTACTCATTGGATTCCTCCAAAGCTTTCAAAAAGTTTATCACATTTACCTTTTTTTGTCAATACCAATTCTGAAACTTTTTTGTAATGTTTGACTTTTTTATTTTGTTTTTGTTATTATTCTATCAAATAGGTTGATTGGGTGAATTATATGAGCGAAAATTTTAATTTGGAAATGATAGACAAAACTTTCACGTCCTACAAAAAAGGGCAATCTTTTGATGGCGTTGTGGTTTTGAAACGTGAAGATGGTTGCATTTTCAACATAGGTGGCAAAAATGATGCCTTTATTCCTGCTGACGACTTTTCGGACTTTGCTGGACTTAAAATTGGCGACAGATTTTCGGTTGTGATTACAAAGTCAAAAAATGACGAAGGATTGATTGAGGCATCAAAAAGTCTTGCAGATGCCTTGAAAATGGCCAACCAAAATGCCAACAGTTTGCGACTTGGAAGCAAGTTTTCGTTTGTTGTCACAGGGTTGCAGGACGGACTTGTTTCCAAAATGGGCGATTTTTCGATTGTAATTCCGCTTGAGGAAGTGTCAGAAGTTCCTACAAAAAACTTCCACAAATATGTTGGCAAACAACTTGAAGCGGTTGTCACAGAAATTGACAAGGAAAACAAACAAATTGTTGGCAGTGTCAAACTTTTGCAGGAGCAAATAAGGGTGGCAACAGAAAACAACTTTTGGAACAGTATTTTTATCAACAAAATTGTTCGCGGAACGGTTGAAAGAATTATGCCATATGGCGCATTTGTCAATGTTGATGGTGTTGATTGCTTTTTGCATATTTCACAAATCGCGTATCAGCGCTTGGAAAAAGTTGAAGATGCACTTTCCGTTGGCGAGCAGTTGCAATTTAAAGTGATTTCTGTTGACCGAGAAAACAAAAAAGTTGAACTGTCGCGTAAAGCACTTTTGCAAGATCCAAAGCAGGCACTTGTCAGTGAACTTAATGTTGGTCAGATTTACAACGGCGAAGTGATAAAACTTTTGCAGTTTGGTGCAATTGTAAAGGTTGAAAACGGTGCGACCGGACTGCTCCATATTTCAAACGCAACCGATGACAAGACAAAAAAGATTTACGAAATTGTCAAGGTTGGCGACAAAGTGAAAGTTGAGGTGCTTTCAAAAGATGAACAACAGATAAAAGTGAGTTTTGCACTTAAAACCGAATAGCACTTGACAGAAAAAAGATATTATAGTAAAATTTCAAGTGCCAAGCATTTTTGCGGAGGCATTTGTTTGCTGGTGTGGCTCAGGGGTAGAGCAGCGCACTCGTAATGCGCAGGCCGTGGGTCCGATTCCCACCACCAGCTCCATATAAAACGAGTAATTTGTCTTAATTGGAGAAACAACAATGAATCAAATAATTAAAAGTTTAGAAACGCATTCGCACTCCGTAGATATCTTAAAAGATGTTTATGGCATTGATTCAAGTGAAAATTTTGACCTCGTAATTGTTGC
>CANPYI010000008.1 GCA_947588355.1 uncultured Clostridia bacterium | reverse complement strand
AATTTTGAATAAAATCAAGGTCAAATATTCTTCCTCAAGTACCGGTTGCTTGTGGAAACAAAAAGATTATATCACGGTCGCGACAAATTTACAAATAATTTTACAAAATAATTCAAAATATTTTAACATCAGATTTCTGACTTTGTCGAAATGTGTTTTTTTTGCTTAAAATTAGTAAAAAACACTTTAATTTTAGGAATATTATACCTTATTTTTTTCTTCTTTTTAAAAACGCATTACAAAGTAGAATTGAACAAGCGGAAGGTATCAAAAATATCAAAACAGACAAAACGATAATAACCGGCAAACTGAGGATTCCGCTTCCTAAGTCATTGATCGAAAAAATCCTTCCACTTGTTGCAAGCCCATTGAGAGTCATATCGTTTGCCACAATTTTGACAACATGATTTTGTGGTGATAAATCCGAAATAATAAAACTTGGAGCATAACTTTGCTCGTTTTTGTTGATGATATACTCTTGATCATCTATATAAATTTTTGAATTTTCATTTAAACTGTAAACAGTCAGATCGGTGCCATTTAGAACAAACGTTGCCGTACCTGAAAATGATTTAGCAGCCTTTCCATTCAAAAAATTGCCGCTTTGTGATTTCCAATCACCCTGATAAACAATCGAGTTGCTGTCTGACGCAGTAACATTAAAATTCTCATAATTTGTATTTTGCCACAATTCGATTTCGCTTACGCACGTAAAATTCTTTTGTTTAGCGCTTGATTTGATCACAAGTTTGACATACTTTGCTTTATATGTTTTTTCTAGATCCAAAACGCAAACTGTTTTTGAGTTTTTGTCTTCCAAAATCAAATCAAATTCTTGTCCGTCTTGGCTGATAAGCAGTTGAAAATCGCCCATAGCATAACCGCCTTCACCAGCATTATTCCAAAAGTAGATTTTCATCTGGTCAAACAATTGCGGTTGGTCAAATTCTATAATATACTCATGCGGAAACGGAGTGATCTTCCCTCGCCACGCAGTGTGATAATGCGTGTTTAAACTTCCGTCAAACATATTTTCCAATCTTGACTCTGGTGTTGTCAACACTTCTTGGCCGTCAGAAGTCTGAACTTTGATGTTTTGAATATGTCTGCTTATATTTATTTTGTTAGCGTAAAACAATTTAAAATAATTTTGGCTTAAATTAAAAGCAAATGGATAAATATTGACATCTCTTTGCAAAGCCTCAATGTCGTTTTCGGACACATACGTGGCATAAAAATTTTGATTTGCAATGTTGCTGTACGTTACGCCATCTTCCGAAACAAGCAAATTCATTTTTCCAATACCACCAACGTTATAACAATATGCTTCAATCAGAATCGGAATATTTTTTTGAACATGCAATTGTATTTTGTTGCCGTTCTGATTTATTGCTGTTTGTAGGTCTCCAATATAGTTGTTTGTATAAGCCTGTTTTTCACCAATTTCCAGCAAAGTTTTATCGTCACCATACACCATAAATGTAAGATCTTTATCTTCCGAAAATCTTACTTGCGTTTCAAAATGAGTTATGTTGACACCGTTTTCGACAGAGTTTGTGACATTTTGCAAAGTTTTTTCAGAAGTTTTGTTCTGCAAATCAATGTTCTTTACGGCATCAAAAATTGAGTAATTGTTTTTGTCGATTGTGTAGGTTGTCGCCTTGACGTAGTTTGCATTAAAAACCAATTTGACAGGTAAAACACACGTGAATTTTTTGCTGTTTAGTGTCACTGTGTATTCCAAATCAAAAGAATCTTCTTTTGCCCCCGGATTGCATCTGTAAATATACTTGCCGTCTTGACGTTTTGTAAGCACGCCATTGTGTGGCTTTCCGACCTTTTTCAAAATAAAGAAATCGGCACTACACAATGTTTTTCCTTCCAAATCCAAAACATTATCGATGCCATAATTGACAGCATACTCCCGCCCCGTTTCAACGCCTTTCAAACCAACGCTGTACACATTTGTAAGCGAGAAAAATTCTTCCAAATTCAAAGCACGTACTTGCGAAATTGTGCTTTCCGACAGATCAAATTTCCAAACTTTTTTAAAATAAGAAGTAAAATCTTTGCCAAAAAACTTGGATGCAAAAATCGTAAATTCGTCTTGATTTTTCAAAATACTGTTTTTGGCAAGGCTATTTTCATTTGGATAGTCAAGCCCATACATAGCGCGCACAAATTTGCAAAATTTATCTGCACCAAAATTGTGCACAAGATCGATGTATGCAAACAATTTGTTTGTGCCAAGTGCCTCAAAGTTGTCAACCTTTGAACTTTCCAACAAAAGTTTTTCGTAGTTTTGATAAGGGTCGCAACAAACATTCCAATCTCTAAGGCTGCCTGCTTCGTCAGTACGATTCATTGCTATATCTGTAAAAAGAATATATGAAAGGGCATTCAAAACGTTGTTGGTCACTTCGCCGTTTTCACCAACGCCCCATTGATTAGATGAGTACGACATGGCTTGGTTGTGGTGATTAAATTCATGAAAACTACCCCAATTTCCAGCATTCATGAGCGACTGATAATTCATTGCAGAAACGCCCCAATCGGTAGGCAAGATAGAGAAGAAAGCCCAAACATATGCAACCGCTCCACCAGAAGGAACATAGGAATCATACACATGCACAACAGGTGTGTTGAAATTCTCCCGTCCAATCGTATAGAGAGACATTGAGGCGGCTTTATGCCATAGCAGCAAAGCATTGTAAGGGTCATCTATGTTTTTCAAAAATACCTTCGGAACAACATGATAGATATATGGTGAAATAAGCCAAACAAATCCGGGCGTTTTTAAAATATTTTTCCATTCTTCTTTGGTTGTGACTCCAAGTTTATAATCCGGACTGTCAACACCACCTGAAATTGTTATTGAAAAATCGTTGGAAACACCACCAGGGCTATCCAGAATAACCATTCCTCCAAAAGGAGAACCAATTTTCGTGACAGTCTTTGTCAGTTTGAAATCTACATACAAATTTGGCATTCTGTTTGAAACCATAGCGCCTATATTTGAAATATTGTTTTCAACATATGGATATCCAACAATAACCGTCAGCCCAGAGTTGACAAGACTCTCGTCAATCGTCACAGTCAAAATTTCTCCGGCTGGTGCAAAAAGTCCAAGCGAGTGACGTCGCTGAGCCACATGATTTATGTTTATCCTTTTTATTATTCGAGATGTTTCATCAGAAACAGTGGCAAAAAATTGCCCATCTGCGGAAACATGTTTTTGAAGTTCTCCAGACTCCACCTTTGATGGCGTTTCCGCAATAATTTCTTGGTTTTCGGCAAGAATTTCTTGTTTTTGAGAATCCGTCATTTTTGTCAATGGATTCAAGTATGACGGATAGTAACTTTTTTCATGCTTTCCAAACTCCGTTGTCGTAGGCTTTTTGACAACGCCCAAAATTTCCTCACTATCATAATTTGGAAAAACAAGATCTGACTCGCTTTGATTTGCATAAGTACTTTGCAATTGAGTTCTGTTTTTGTCTGTTTTCAACAAAAGAAAAAATGAACAAAGAAAAAATATTCCCGCAAGTACAAAACTTGTTGCAATCATGTAAAATGAATAACGAAAATCAATTTTTTTGCGTTTTTTGGGCTTTTTTTGCGTGTTTTTGATATTATTTGATGAAATTTTGATGTTTGAACTCACTTTTTTGCTGCTTGATTGAACTTGAGACTTTTTGGCATTTGAAACTTGCTTTGAATGAGTTGCAGCAACTGATTTTTTTACACCAACACTCTTTACATTACTTTTTAAAGAAAGGTTTGACGGCTTGGCTTTTGAATTGTTCGTCTGAACATTCTTTTGGCTTGTGCCTTTTGCTGTAACTTTAACAGAATTTGAATTTTTGTTTGATTGTCTGAATTCCATAAGAACTCCTCATATTATTTAAATTATACTTTCAAATTTGACCTTTTGTCAAGATATAAATTTAAAATAAAAGAAACATATTGATGATTATAAGTTTTATATATGTTATGTTTTTATAACTATATTAAGACAACAAGCGCGTAAGATTAAAAAGATATTTTTAAATGAAATAAAAAAGCGCCTCACTATAAGACGCCCTTTATTATTAAAACTCTTCATTAAAAATTTGAAAGTAGGATTTTGGATGGTTGCAAACCGGACAAACTTCTGGAGCAGATTCTCCAACATAAATATGCCCACAATTTCTGCAAATCCACATCTTCTTCTCTGACTTTTTAAACACTTTTTTATCTTTCAAAAGTTGCGACAATTTATTGTATCTCTCTTCATGCCTTTTTTCAATTTCAGCAACAGCATCAAATTTAAATGCGATATCGTTGAACCCTTCTTCCCTTGCTTCATTTGCCATACGCTTGTACATCTCTGTCCATTCACCATGTTCGCCGGCAGCAGCATCTATCAAATTCTCCAAAGTTGCAGGAACATCTCCGCCGTGCAAATACTTAAACCATATTTTTGCATGCTCTTTTTCATTATCTGCAGTTTCTGCAAATACAGAAGCAATTTGCTCATATCCGTCTTTTTTTGCTTTTGATGAATAGTAAGTATATTTATTTCTTGCTTGACTTTCACCTGCAAATGCTTCCATAAGATTTTTTTCAGTTTTTGTGCCTTTTAATGTTTTCATTTTTACCTCCGGATAAATTATAGTAAAAACACACTTAAAAGTCAAATAAATTTAAATTGTGGCAAAATCTAAATGTTTCACGTGAAACATTTCGCGAATATTATTATAGACGCACTAAAATACAATTTGAGTAGATATGTTATACATGTTGTGTTTCACGTGAAACATTTGCACAAAAACCAATTAAAATATTTGTCACATAATACAGGATTTATTGTTTCACGTGAAACAATTTAAAAAAAACAGTATTTTTTGTTTGTTACTGCTTTTTAAGAAAATTTTGTTAAAATCTCAGTTTTTTCCTCTGCGTCTGTTGTAATTTTGCAAATCTTGGAGAGTCATCTCTTTTTTGTTTAACAATTCAAGCAATTCAGCGATTCTGTCAAGGTCGTCTCTTGTGTAATAGTCAATATATATTCTGCCTTTATTGTCATTGCCAATAGCTGACACTTTTGTTGCGAAAGTTTTTTGCATTTGATTTATAAGTTCCCTCAATTCCAAAGATTGCTCTTCTTTGACAGGGGTCTTTTTGGCAGGATTAAGATAATTCCTCACTGCTTTCTCAAGATCGCGCACACTTAAATTTTTAGAAACTATTGTTTGCGCCAATTTAATTTGTTCATTTTGATCTTCGACCACAACGAGCGCTCTTGCGTGCCCGGCGGAAATTTTACCGCTCTCAACCAATTTGAGTACATCAGGATACAAAGTCAACAAACGAAGTGTATTAGCTATGTTTGATCTGCTTTTACCGATTCTTTCAGCAACAACTTCTTGAGTGAGATTGTATTCGTCCATAAGTTGCTTTATGGCTCGGGCGGCTTCAATTGGATTGAGATCTTCTCTTTGCAAATTTTCAATTATGCTTATTTCTTTTATTTGCTTGTCTGTATAATTTTTTACAATGGCAGGAACTTTTGTCAAGCCACAAAGTCTTGCCGCACGCCATCTTCTTTCACCAGCAATAATAAGATATTCGCCATTTGGCTGTCTGTTTAAAACGATAGGCTGCACAATGCCATGTACCTTGATTGAGGCTGCCAATTCTTTTAATGCATCTTCGTCAAAGTTTTTACGTGGTTGGTTTGGATTTGGCTTGATTTTGTCAATATCAACTTCCAAAACTCCGTTTTCGCTTTTGTTTTGATTAGTTACATTTTTATAACTTTCTTCCTCATCGTACAAGCCAAACAGAGCGTTTAAGCCTCTGCCGAGTCCCTTGTTATTCATCTTCTTCCTCCTTATTTTCACTTCTGAATTTTATTTTTCTAAGTTTGGATATTTTTGTGTAAGGCACTTTGTCACGCTTTAAAATTTCTTCCGCTAAACTCAAATATGCTTCTGCACCTTTTGAATTTGCGTCATACAATGCAACAGGCAATCCATGGCTTGGTGCTTCTGCAAGTCGGATGTTTCTTGGTATTGTTGTGACGTACACTTTTTTGTTGAAAAATTTTATTATTTCGTTGCTGACTTGATTTGTAAGATTATAGCGTTTATCTTTCATGGTCATGACCACACCTTCTATGTCCAAATTTGGATTAAGGTGATATTTTATAAGTCTGACAGTGTTCATCAGTTGCGTCAAACCTTCAAGTGCAAAAAATTCGCACTGTATTGGCACGATAAGGCTGTCAGCCGCAGTGAGTGCGTTGACTGTGATAAGTGCGAGCGATGGCGGGCAGTCAATCAAAATGAAATCGTAAGCATCGCGAATTTCGTCCAAAATACGCTTTATCACTTTTTCACGCTGTGGAATTTGAATAAGTTCCACTTCAGCGCCGGCAAGGTCAACTGTTGAAGGAATAATATACAAATTTTCGACGATTGTAGGCTTTATCACTTCGTCAAAATTGCTTTCTCCACCAATAAGGTCATAAACGGTTTTCAAATCTTTTGTTTTGTTCACACCAACGGCACTAGTGGCATTGCCTTGTGGGTCAACGTCCAAAATAAGCACTTTTTTGCCCATCAACGCCATATATGTTGCCACGTTGACACACGTTGTTGTTTTTCCAACTCCACCTTTTTGGTTTGCAAACGCGATAATTTTTCCCATAAAAAACAAGTCCTTTTGTACAAAAAAGATAAATTTCATTAAAATTATACAATAAATAGTTAAAAAAATAAAGAAAAATTGCCTTTTTACACAATTTTTCTTATTTAAGTGGATTGGTTTTGGGTTTGTTTGCTGAGCGAGGGTATTTTGTTGGCGTTTGTTTAATTTTGTTTATTATCAAAATCTTTCGTTCAATTTTATCAAAATCTGGTTCATCAATTTCAAAATTCAAAACAGTTTCTATTTTTCCTCCAAGAATTTGAAGGGCATTTTTGGCTTCGACAATTTCCTCTTCAAGTTTTGAGGATTTGTAGATCACTGCTTTTCCGCCGACTTTTATTAGTGGCAAAAGATATTCGACCAATGTGTTGAGCGGGGCGACCGCTCTGGCAATAGCGTAATCAAAACTTTCACGGTGCTTTTGCGCAAATTCCTCTGCACGTGCATGAACAGCAGAAATTTTGTTTAAATCGAGAAGTTTTATGCATTCTTGTAAAAAATTTATGCGTTTGTTGAGGCTGTCAATCATGCAAATGTCCAGGTCAGGACGCACGATTTTGAGCGGAATTGCCGGAAAGCCCGCGCCACTGCCAACATCTATCACTTTGGCATTTTGTGAAAAAATGGTATGAGGCAACGCACTGTCCAAAAAGTGCTTGATAGCAACTTCGTTTTCTTCAGTGATAGCAGTCAAATTGAAAAGTTTGTTTGTTTCCACAAGATTATTGAAAAACAAATCAAACTGTTTTGTTTGAGTTTCACTTAAAATAATGTTGTATTTGTTAAATAAATCTTGCAATTTTTTCATGTTATTACTTCTTTTTTTGTTTTTTGACCAAAATTGACAGTATTGAAATGTCCGCAGGGGAGACGCCAGAAATACGAGAGGCCTGTCCAAGATTTAAGGGCTTTATGGTGGAAAGTTTCTCACGTGCTTCAACTCGAAGTCCTTTCACTGAGTTGTAATCAAAATCTTCGGGGATTGAAACGTTTTCATTCGCAAGCATTCTTTCCACTTCTTCCTGCTGTTGTTTCAAATATCCTTCGTATTTGATTTTTGTATTGACATTTTCCAGAAGATGTTTATCAAAATTATCAAACAAATGATAGGTTTCATCAATCTTGAAAATATCAATATTTGTTCGTTTCATAAGATCACAAAAACGTTGATTTTCTTTTGGAATAGGCTCTCCGTTTTTGTTAAACAAATCTTTTAATTTTTCATCGACTTTCACTTTTTGTTGCAAAATTTTCTCAATTTTTGCCATTTTTTTGCATTTTTGTTGAAATTTTTTATATCTTTCATCACTGACAAGTCCAACTTTTCTGCCAATTTCTGTCAGACGCATGTCAGCATTGTCCTGTCTTAAAAGAAGGCGATATTCTGCACGGCTTGTCATCATTCTGTAAGGCTCGTTTGTGCCTTTGGTGACAATATCGTCAATCAAAACACCAATATAAGCATCACTACGTTTCAAGACAAGTTGAGGTTTTTGTTTGTTGAAAAGATTGGCATTTATGCCAGCAACAATTCCTTGTGCGGCCGCTTCCTCATATCCGCTTGTGCCGTTTATTTGTCCTGCAAAAAACAAACCAGGAATTGTTTTCAGTTCCAATGTAGGCTTCAACTGAGTTGGCTCTATGCAATCATATTCGATAGCATACGCATCACGCATAATCTCAGCGTTTTCCAATCCAACAACCGAATGCACCATTTCAAGTTGCAAATCTGCCGGCATAGAAGTGGAAAAGCCTTGCAGATACATCTCTTGAGTGTCCAAGGCTTCCGGCTCAAGAAAAAGTTGATGCCTTTCTCGATCGGCAAATCTGACAACCTTTGTTTCAATGGACGGACAATATCTTGGCCCGACACCTTTTATCTCGCCAGATATGGCAGGGGCTTTGCCCAAATTTTGTTTGATAATCTCATGTGTTTTTGGCGTTGTGTAAGTCAGATAACATACTGCTTTGTTTTCAACTTTTTTTTGTGTCATATAAGAAAAGGTGAGTATATCTTCTTCACCATTTTGGATTTCCATTTTCTTAAAATTGACACTTCTGGCGTGTAGGCGGGGTGGAGTCCCAGTTTTGAAACGCAAAAGTTTTATACCTAACTTTTTCAGACTGTCAGAAAGTTTTGAAGAGTTCTTAAAGCCATTTGGACCTGTTTTTTCACGAGATTTTCCTATGATGATTTCACTTTTCAAATAAACGCCTGTTGCAAAAACTATACTTTTTGCTTGATATTTCAAGCCAAGATGAGTGGTTATGGTTTTGTGGTTTTTGTTAACCTTTATTTCCACAACTTCACCTTGTCTAACAAAAAGATTTGGCTCGTTTTCCAACACTTTTTTCATTTCAGTGTGATAAGCATTTTTGTCAGATTGCACGCGTAAACTTTGCACGGCAGGTCCTTTGCCACTGTTCAGCATGCGTATTTGCAAAGCGGTTTTGTCGGCAATTATGCCCATCTGTCCGCCAAGGGCATCAACCTCTGCCACAAGTTGTCCTTTTGCAGTGCCGCCGATTGAAGGATTACATGCCAAAAAGGCGATGGCGTCAAGGCTTATCGTAAGCAGAAGAGTTTTGTTTCCTGTGCGTGCCAAAGCCAAGGCTGCTTCACAGCCTGCATGTCCTGCACCAACAACAATACTGTCAAATTTTTCCATATTTTACTCTATTTCCCCAAACAAAACTTGCTGAAAATAAGGTCAATTATATCCTCGTTTTCCGTGTTTCCTGTAATTTTTCCCAAGGTTTGCCAAACTTTTTTTATTTGCATCGCCAAAATATCCAAAGAGAGAATTTGCTCATCTTTTTGTATGTTTTGCAAAATTGATTCCGCATCTTTTAAAATTGAATATTGTCTTTCGTTGGTGATGACAAGTTTGTTGAAATCAATCTCATTTGAAATCACCATTTCTTTGATTGCCTTTTTCAAATTTTCAATATTAGTGTTTTTTAAGGCGGAAATTTCGATCTCGTTTTCAAAGTGTTGTAACGCTCTTTTTTTGTCTGTTTTGTTTATCACAAAAATCGTGTTTTGTCCAACCATATTTTTTATTTTTTTGTCATCTTCACTCAGTTTTTCGCTTCCGTCAAGCACAAACAACACCACGTCTGCACAGGCAAGAGCGGATTTGCTTTTTTGAATTCCAAGATTTTCAACCCTATCATCTGTTTTGCGTATCCCAGCAGTGTCAATCAGATTTATCTTGATGCCATCATACAAAAAAGTTTCGGTTATTTGGTCTCTTGTTGTGCCTTGCACATCGGTCACTATGGCCCGATCTTCACCCAAAAGCGCGTTCATAATACTGCTTTTCCCAACATTTGTTTTTCCAACAAGTGCAACATTGATGCCGTTTTTCAAATATTTTGCACTGTTTGAATTGGACAAAATTTGTTGAATTTCGCTCAAAACATTGTCAAGGCTTTCAAAAATGTTTTCCTTAAGTTTTGTTTCTTCAGTCTCGTCAGGATAATCCATTCCAACTTCAAGTTCTGCCAACAACAACTTGAGTTTTTCTTGTGCTTGCAAAATTTTGTTTGAAAGTTTTCCGTTGGTCACTTGCAGGCTTGACGAAAGTTCCGCCTCGCTTTCTGCATCTATTTCGCCTATTATTGCTTCCGCTTTGTCCAGTGTGATTTTGCCATTTAAAAATGCCCGTTTTGAAAATTCTCCAGGCTCTGCCAAAATTGCTCCAGCGTCAAGAACCTCTTCCAAAACCTTTTGTGCCAAAAGCACACCGCCGTGCACTTGAAACTCCACCACATCTTCTCCGGTGTAAGAAAACGGTGCTTTGAAAAATACCATAAGACATTGCTCATACAAATCGTTGCCAAGTTTCAGATTTCCATAATACATAAATCGCGGCAAAACTTGTTTTTTTATGTTTTTTGACGAAAAAACCTTAAGGGCAATATTCAAACTGTCCTTGCCACTCAACCTTATTATTGAAATTGCACCTCGACCAAGCGGAGTTGCAACAGAGGCTATGCATTTTTCCATGCGGATATTTTAGCAAATTCACAAAAAAAATGCAACAAATAAAAAACGGACAATTTTGTCCGCATTTATTTTGCCAAATTTTCACTGTAAATTTGTTCAAGTTTTCGTTGTCTTTGATAAAATCTTTCAGCACACTGCTTAAAGTTTTCCAAATCTTGTTGCGAAAGATTTTCCTTCAAGTCAACAACATCAGAAATGTTTTTACTGAAATAATTTTCATTGAACATTCCGCCAAGATGTGAAGCAAAGAAGGAATTCTTTATATCCTCAGAGAAAATGTTGTATCCTTGAGTAAGATTTTTGTTGTATGTAAGACCATGCAACTCACATATTGTTGGAAAGATATCATATGTGTTGCAAAACTGCGTGTATACTCCCGGCGTTATCTTTGAATTGTATATCAAAAGAGGAATGTTGTGAACTTTAATATTGGAGTAGTCTGTTTTGTCAACGCCTTTCAATTTGTAGGTCATATTGTCATAGTAACTGTTGTGATCGGCAAAAAGTACAATCGTGGTGTCCTCAAGTCTGTCTTTTTCTTCCAAAATTTCAAAAATCTTTGCAACTGTCCTATCAAATTCCATTGCACCAACTTTGTATCTACGCAACTGTGCTGCATCTTCTTCATTTTCTGGAAATGTCACTTCGCCAGTAAAGTTTTTCAGCCATGTTTTATATTCTTCCAAATTTTCATCATATTTCTGATACAAATCTGCAAATCTTGGATTTTCATACGTGTAAGGGCCGTGTGTTGTCATCGTAGCAAAAAACGACATAAATTTGTCCGCTTTGTCTTTGTCAGGAACAAATTCATCTGCAAACTCCTCCACAAATTCGCTATCTCTTATCCAATCGCCAAAAAATTCTGAGTCCGCTTTTGAAAAATTGTCGTGAGAGTAAAAATTGTCAAACCCTATGCCATCTTGCAAGTAAGTGTCATCTCGGGAATAAAAATATCTTTTCCATGTGTGAAAATAGTTTGCAACAACTTTTTCGTTTGAATGTGCTTGCTTAAAAAGTTTTGGCAGGGTGTAGGAGTAGTCAAATCCTTCCTTTCCGCTGACTAAACTTTCCAAAGTTGTTTGCTGAGGCATGTTGCCCGACAAAACTATTCCTTCGCTGATATTTGTTTTGTTGTGACCGTAGAAACCGGTGAATGCGGCAGCATCTTGTGTCATAAGTTTCCAAACAAACGGAGTGTTTATTTCGTCATAAGCAAACCATTCATGACTTTCACACAAAATTACGATAAGGTTGTCGTTTGCTAAACTGCCGTCAAGGTCAGGAAATTGTGTTTTTCCCTCATTTATGTAATTTATCAATTCTTCCTTGTCTTTTGTGCTAGGCTTTGTTTTTCCAAAAATTGCGTCCAGAAAATTTTTTGTATAAAAGCCGTAATATCCAAAATTTTGATAAGCCTCCGTCTTGAATTGAAAACTTTCGTAAAGATAATTTAAGTTGTTTTCTATTGTCTCTGACTTTGCTTGCGTGATGTTTGCAATCTCACAGGAATAAAGCGTCACTCCAACACTTTCCATTGAAAGGAGCAAAACCAAAGCAAAAGACAAATAAGAAAGTTTTTTCAACCTGATTGTTTTTTTGTTACGTTTGTACAACAAAACTGCAAAGGTGACTGTCATTGCAAAAATTGAAAGATACATTGCAATCACGGCAAAATCAATAAATTCAAAACGAATTGCCGCAAAAGCCTCATCGCCAAGTATAAAATAGTCCGCTGTAAACATGTCGCCAAACACTTCAAAAATGTTGGCGTTTAGGGTGTTTAAACATGCTTGAGCAAAGATAAAAAAAATAAAAAGCGCCAAAGATACTTTTTGATTTTTCACAATAAATATAAGTCCAGCGATTATCAAAACCGCTCCAACATCAAAAAGCCATTCTCTTGGAAATATCTGTGTCACGGTGCCGCTCATCTTCAGGTCAATTACTATAAAATTTATTATTTCCAACAGAAGTGAGAGAAAAATAAACAGCAAAGGAAATATTATTTGATTTAATGCTATCTCTTTACTTTTTTCTTTTTTCATAGTTTCCCCTATGAAAAGATATTACAACAATCAAAACAAAAAGTCAAATACAAAAGTCAAATTTGCATTTGTAAATTGTTGTTTGACTTTGAAAGTTTTTCTTTATCAAAATTTGAAAACGGCTCAAAGGAATAAATTATCTCCGACATCTCCGGCCTTAGCCACAGAACATGTGAACACAGACTTTTTAAGGTTGCCTCGTCTGAGAGTTGGCTTTTTGTATATGTTTGTTTAGTTTTTGCACCAAACATTTCATAATATTTTTCTTTGTCGAAAACACATTTTGCAGAAGTGTCAAAAACCATATTGCCTTTTTCCACCCATGCATGCTCAAATTCATAATAAGACCCTTCGTTTTCGCTTATGCAAGGAAGTTTTTCAAGCACGCCATGCACAAGGGTGCAATTTGGAATATTTGTTGCAAGCAACAAAGCAAAGCCATAACAAAGACCACTTGTTGAGTTTTCTTTCAAAATTTTTGCAAATCTTGCATTTGTTTTTGCCAACAAATCAAAAAAGTTTTCATCAAACTTCAAAGCATAGCCTTTGCGCAAGGCTTTGCGTATGATTTTGTAAAATTCCATGTCCACAAAGGCTGGATTTTTAAAAAATTTTCCTTTCATATTGTCATGATATCACAAATTTTGTCATTTTTCAAGTCCCTTTTTGTTTTTTGTGTTGCATTTTTCGTGAAAATAACATATTTAAAGTTTGAAACTATTTTTTAAAGGAGATTTTTATGCCAAATTCTGATTATTATATTGGCGGAAATGACGAACACGGAGTCAATCCTCCAACGCCCGGAAAAAGAACACCGATTGTGCCAGGACTAAATCGTGCAATCTATGAAAACGAGTTCAATCGTGCGGCAAAAAACAAATTTTTGGAAGCATGCTTAAGGCAAGGTTTTTCGGTTTATGATGTCAAGCCAGAAGACCAAGATGTTTCCATAACGCAAAGGGTGGTCAGAATAAATCGCCAAAATTTGACCGCTTTGGTCACTTTTGCTTACAATGCTTTTGGAACGGAATTCAACAACACTTCTGGCGTGGAGGTTTTTTATTCACAAACAAATCCTCGTGCTTCTCAAAGTCGCACTTTGGCAGAAGATATATACAATCGTCTTTTGCAGGGCACAGCACAAAACGGAAGAGGAGTAAAAAATTTGGACGTCGGTGTGCTTTCAAGCGTAAATTGTCCTTCGGCGCTTATTGAAGCCGGGTTTATGACCAACTTAAACGAAGCCCGCAAAATGATAAATCCACTTTTCCAAACCGAAGTTGGCGAAGAGGCGTGTCAGGGTGTTTGTGACTTTTTGGGCGTGCAATATATTCCGCGCGGAAATTTGTCAAATTATCCTACTTTGCGTAGAGGCTCTGACAACAATTTTATCTTTTTGTTGCAATTTATCTTAAATCAATATGGTGCAAACCTGACAGTTGACGGTATTTTTGGAGCAAACACCGAAAATGCTGTGCGAAATTTTCAACAAGAAAACGGTTTAAATGTTGATGGCATCGTCGGACAAAACACTTGGAAAACTTTGCTTACACTTGCACCTTATCCAACCTTGCGTCAAGGAAACAGGGGTGCATATGTAAAACTTATGCAAAGTCTTTTGGAAAGCAATCTTGTGCCTGTTGGAGGTGTTGATGGAATTTTTGGAACAAACACCGAAAACGCCGTTCGAAGTTTCCAACAACAAAATGGTTTGGCTGTTGATGGCATTGTTGGTCCAAATACTTGGAATGCCCTTACAAACTAATTTCCGATTTAATTTGCATAAAAAAACCTTATATAACATATATAAGGTCTTTTATTTTTAAATATCTTTTCTTCGATAGTCAACAACAACTTCGGTTTTTTCTTTGTTCTTTTTTATGTCCTTTTCATTCCATTTTTTTACAATCAAAGTTGTAAGAGGGGTGATCAGTAACATCATAAGTTGACCGACAATCAAGTAAATTGCAAACAAACTTGTGTACATAAAGGTGAAAATTCCTATAATGATTGGCATAATCACATACATTGCCCAGGACTGTTTTTGTTTTGGTTGATTTTTGCTTCTCATCAAAAAGTTTGAAAGCCACATAGACAAAACCGAGGTCACAACAGCAATAATAGTCAAAATGTAATATCCGTTCACTCCAAGCGACTGCGTGTCAATTCCGGCAACAACATTGTTGAAGATTTTGCCTTCAAAATCATTTTGCTCTTCAACTATCTTTTCGGCGTCTGAATAAAACTCTTTAAGATAGGTTTTAATTTCTGATTCAGTAAACAGTGGACTTGTTGGACTTTCTGCTTTATAGATGTTTTTTATCCACAAAAAACCCTCTTGTGTTTCAAGATATCTTTCGGCGGCCTCTCTTTCAGCGGCGGACTGAATTGCTTCACGCACAAAGTCGATTTCGGAAGGCTCTGATTCTTCGGAATTTTCTGGGTGTGAAACATATTTTTCAATCAATCCATAAACAACTTCGTTTGATGTGAGTTGTGCATCAGCATTTGCAAAATCTTCCACGAAAGGCAAGTTTTCGGCAACCTTGATATTTTTTTCTGTTTCGTAATTTACAACATACACATTAAATGTTTTTTGCTCACCTTCAACGATTTCAACTGAAATTTGATCACCATCTGAAAAATTTTCAGTTATTGAGTCCAAAACAATTTCTTTTTCGTTTAAGGTCAAAACATTGGTATACACATTTTTAACATTTTCGTATTTTTCAACAATATTGAAATTTGAAACAGACTGAAGGGCATTCCAAAGCGTCAAAAACACCGTAAACTGCAACACCAAGGCCACCAACATTGGCAAACAACTGCTCATCATATTAAATTGGTATTTTTTGTAGATTTCGCTTGTTTTTTGCTGCATCATTGCCGGGTCATTGCCATACTTTGCTTTTATTGCGTCAAGTTCCGGCTTCATTTTGTTGCTTATTTCGGCATTTTTCATGGAAACCTTTTTGTTTACAATATCCACAAGTGCAAACAAAACTCTTACGATAATTGCAATCAATATGACAGCCAAAATATATGTCCCTAATGCACCACGAAAAGCATTTAATATTGATTGCCACATGCCAGTTGGTGCTTTCAAAACAACAAGATTTGTGCTTACAAAATCCATATATTTTCTCCTTTTATGTTTATAGGTACAGGGTCATAGCCACGTTTTTTCTGCCACGGAACACACCTAAATAATCTTTTTGTGCCCAAAAAGAATCCCTTAAAAATTCCAAACTCTTTGACAGCCAAAATCATGTAGTTGGAGCAAGTTGGCACAAACAGACAAACGTGAGGTAATATCGGCGAGATACAGTACTTAAAAAAATAAACCGGCAACAAAAAAATTTTTTTTATAAAATTGCTGTTATGTTTTGTTGAGGTTGTCTGTTGTTTCATTTCAAAACCTTTGCCTTAAACCTGTCAAAAATTTTGTAAACTTCTTTTTTAAGGCTGTCAAACTCAAGGCTTGTTGAATTTTCTTTTGCCATCAAAACATAATTGAAGTGATTTGGAACGTCCAAATTTTTTACTATCTCTCGAAGTCTTCGCTTCAAAAGATTTCTTTTGTTTGCCTTGCCAAGTTTTTTACTGACAGAAAAACCTATTTTGTATATCTCAAATTTGCTCTTAACTGCAAAAAGAGTGAAATTATCTGTGTAAACTCTTTCACCCTTTTTGTAAATAAAATTGAATTGACTGTTTTTTTTAAGTCTGTGATCCATAAAAAACCTTAAGCAGAAATTTTCTTTCTTCCTCTGTTTCTTCTTCTTTTCAAAACATTTCTTCCGCCCTTGGTTTTCATTCTTTCACGAAAACCATGAACTTTGGATCTTTGACGTTTCTTTGGTTGATATGTTCTTTTCATATTTTTCTCCTTGTTTTTTTTGCAAAAATTTCCTACTGCAAAAAGATTATGCTTTATTATAAAGGAAAAAAAAATATTTGTCAACCACAAACGTCGTGATTTTTTGTTAATTTGCCACAAGTCTTAAATTATTATGTTGACTATTGCCACATTTTGACTAAATTTTTTTAAAAACACTATTGACAGGTGTCGAATTTTTTGTTAAGATATAAGCATCAAACTAAAGGAGAAATATCTTATGAAAATAAAAAATCTTGAAAACTACGAATGTGAAGACACTGAAAAAGGATCAAAAATAAGTGGAAGAGAGGGTATGTGCAAACATGCTCAGGCAGTGTATAAAAATTGCTACAGAAACAATTCTGAAAAAGTTCGCTTTGAAACTTTGGACGAAGGAAAACTTGGAAAACGTATTTCAAAAGCAAAAAAATCTGGAAGAACAAATAACATTAAAAAAGAAAAGCCTGAAAAAACAGGACGTGTTGTTGTAGCAAGACAAAACAATGAACAAAAATATCTTTCTCAATCAAGCATAGGCTTGCCAGATGAAAAAACAGTCTCTTCTGTGAACAGAGAACTTAAAGAGGTTTACAGAGAAAAACTTATATAAAAAAACACCTATTCAGGTGTTTTTTTAACCTATCATTCTTACCGGCAAAATCAAATACAAAAATTCATCACCTTCAACCGGAACGATAACGCAAGGATTTGCCGGAGAGTTGAAACAAATCTTGACAAATTCATTGCTGTTGGCATGCAAATTTTCAATAAAATATCTGGCATTGAAAGCAATCAGAAGTTCTTTTCCGGTGGTGTTTGTAGGAACATTTTCTTTTATGTTTCCAAGTTCAGAATTTGAAGTTATGCACAAATTTTTTTCCTTAACTTCAAACTTCACACAATTTCCTTGTCCAACTTTTGAAAGAAGTGAGGCTCTTTCAAGTGCATCTTCAAACTGAACTTTGTTTATCACGCAAATTGTTTCATAGTTTGCCGCAATAATCTGTTTGTAATTTACAAAATCGCCTTCCAAAAGCCTTGATGTAAGTTTTGTCTCTCCAAAATCCACCATAAGTGTTGATTTGTCAACATACACATTTATTATATCGTCACTGTCGTCCAAAAGTCTTGAAATTTCATTCAAACTTTTTGCCGGAACAACAATACTTGTTGTCAAGTTTGAAGAGATGTTTTTCTTTACCTTTGCCAGTCTGTAACCGTCCAAAGCAACCGCATTTATTGTGTCTTTGTCGATGTCAAAAAGAACTCCCTTCAAAATCGGGCGACTGTCATCAACTGCAACAGAAAAAATTGTTTTTGCAATAAGTGTTTTCAGGTCCTTTTTTGTTATTCCAAAAAAGTTTTCACTTTCAAGTTTTTTGAAAGCAGGATATTCCAAAACGTTGTAGCACTGAATGGTTGATTGACTGTCATCATATTTTATTATCATCTGATTTTTGTCATTAAGTTCAAGTTCTATCATCTCGTTTGTCAATTTTTTTATGAATTCAGTAATAAATTTTCCTGGAACAACAGCCTCACCTTCTTCCTTTATGTTTGCCTTTATCTTTCTTTCAATAGAAAGTTCGGTGTCTGTGGCGCTGAAAGTTAATGTATCGTCCTCAGCAATGATTTTTATGCCCTCCAATATAGGGTTTGTGATTTTGTTTGAGATTGCTTTACTTACACTCAAAAAAGCATCTGAAAGTTCTATTCCATGGCAACTTACAATCATTTTTCTTCTCCTTGAACAATAATTTTATTTGGCTTTATTATACCACTATTCAAACTTTAAGTCCAACAAAAATAAGCAAATATAATTTTTTTTAAAAAACCGCGCGCACTTATTTTTTTATGTAAATTTTTATTTAGGTTATTATTATTTTTATTAGCAGTGTGGAAAAGTGGTTTAAAATTTTTAAGATTTCTGAAGATGTAGATATGTTGTAATTTTTGTGATTGTAAAACACAATATATTGTGTAACTTGACCTTTTTTACATCTTTTAAAGATTGTGGATAACTTTGTGGAAAAGTGATTTTTACAATCCACTTGTCAACATATTTTTTATATTGTCAACAAGAGTTTGAGTTTTTTTGTTTACTTTCAAATCTTCACTTATTTTGTCACGACTATGCATAATTGTTGTGTGGTCTCTGCCTCCAAAAAGTTTGCCAATATTCACAAGCGGAAGATTTAAAATTTCACTTATAAGATAAATAGCAATCATACGAGGTTCAACTATCTCTTTATTTTTCTTTTTTCCGGTTATGTCGTTGTAAGAAACATTAAAGTAGTCACAAACTGTGGAAATGATTTTGTCAGGAGTAAGGTCATTTTTCAATTCTTCTTTTTGATTTTTGAAAATTTCTTCTGCATCTTCTATAGTGGCAACTTTTTTGCCAGAAAGTGTTGCCAGAAAGTAAACTTCCGAAAGTTTTCCTTCCAAATCACGAACACTGCTGTCCACATGTTCGGCAATATACTCTATTGTTTGGTCGTCAACATAATATTTTTCAAGTTGGCTCTTTTTTTGCAAAATGGCAATTCTTGTTTCAATTTCCGGCTTTTGAATGTCATGAATAAGACCACTTGAAAAACGAGAACGTAATCTGTCTTCCAAAGTGGAGATTTCTTTTGGAGGTCGGTCGGAACAAATAATAACTTGTTTGTTGCTCATAACAAGATCGTTGAATGTCAAAAAAAATTCTTCCTGAGTTTCTTTTTTGTTGGAGATGAGTTGAATATCATCAACCATCAAAACGTCCAAGTTGCGATACTTTCCACGAAATTCCATGACCGCTTGAGTTTTTGTTTGTGATTGTAAGGAAGAAATATAGTCTGATGTAAATTTTCCAAAAGGCACATACTCAACCTTAAGTTCGGGATTGTTTTCACGAATAAAATTCCCTATTGCATGCAAAAGGTGAGTTTTTCCAAGTCCAACTCCGCCATAAATAAACAAAGGATTGTATCTTTTGCCAGGATTTTCTGCCACAGTTCGTGCTGCTGCATACACAAATTGATTGCTTTTTCCAACAACAAAGTTGTCAAACGTAAATTTTTCCACAAACGGATTTTTTTCTTCTTTTTTATCAGAAGAAATTTGAGTTGTTTTGTTTTTCTTCAAAAATTCTATTTCTTCATTTTGATCCAAAACGACAATCTTTAAAGGTTTTCCAACAACTTCAAAACAACAATCGCCGATTGTGTCAATAAAATTTCTTAATATCTGATTTTTTGCAGACACACTTTGACAAGCGATTACAAAATTGTCTTGTTCATCTATTTCAAGCGGTTTTATCGTTTTTATCCAAAGCATAAAAGAAACGGAAGAAACCCTTAGTTCCAACTTTTCCAAAACTTGTTGCCAAATATATGAAACATCTTGCATAACTATCTCCAAAGCAAATTATATCAAATATTTTAAAAAAGCAAAAATAAAATGTCAAGCAAGTTTGTAAATCTTTAATTTTTGTGCTATGATAAAGAAGTGAAAGTAAAAGAGTTGGAAGTCAAAAACTTTAGAAATTATGATTTTCAAAAGGTTCAATTTGATGACAAAGTGAATGTTTTTATTGGCAAGAATGCACAAGGAAAAACAAACCTTTTGGAAAGTATCTTTTATTGCTGCATTGGCAAAAGTTTCAAAAATTGTAAGGACAAGGACCTAATTCGTTGGAACACACAAAAAGCAAGCATAAAATTTGTTGCAGAAAGGTTGTACACTGATGTGAAAGTTGAAGTGATTTTTGACATTTCCAAGAAAAAGGTTGTAAAAATTGACGATATTCCAATCAGAAAAATAGGTGACCTTATTGGACAAGTTAATGTTGTGTTCTTTTCGCCACAAGAACTTAAACTTGTCAAAGAAAGTCCGGACGAGAGAAGAAAATTTATGGATATTGACATAAGTCAACAAAATAAAAGATATTTTTATCAACTGACGCGCTACGAAAAAATTTTGGCAAATCGCAACAAACTCTTCAAAATTTGCAGCACTCTTGACTCCGTCAAGGAAACAGTGGATATTTGGGACAGGGCACTTGTCACTTCCGCAAAAACAATTGCGTTTGAAAGGAAAAAGTTTGTGGAAGAAATTTTGCCTTACGCACAAAAAGCACATCATTTCATAAGTGGAGGAAAGGAAAATCTCAACATGATATACAAATGCGGTTGTGGAGTTTCGTTAGACGAAAATTTTGAAGAAAATATGTCCAAACTTCTAAAGAAAAATTTGGAAAAAGACTTTAAACTTGGCTACACGTCAATTGGCACACATCGAGATGATATAGACATCTTTTTGAATGATGTGGAAGTGAAAAACTTTGGATCTCAAGGTCAACAACGCACGGTGGCACTTTCGTTAAAATTGGCAGAACTTGAAAGTATGAAAGAAAAAAGTGGAGAATATCCTATTTTGCTTTTGGACGACGTCTTTTCAGAACTTGACACCGAAAGACAGGAAAAATTGCTTCGATTTGTGGGTCGCACGCAAACATTTATCACTTGCACTGACGAACGTCAAATAGATGGCAAAATCTTTACAATCAAAGACGGAAAAATTACAAATTTTGGCAAATAGTTTTTGTTGCCAGCAAATTTCGTCAAAAAAAGGGTTATTTTTTCTTGCAAATTAACAAAAAATAATTTAGAATATGGCAAAAGGGGTGAATATGGAAACATATTTTTTGTGGGGTGGTATAGGAATTTTGTTTTTGTTTTTGCTGATAGGCTTCCTTGCAGGTTTTATACGTGGACTTAAGCGTTCGGCTTTGCACATAATATTTTTTGTTGTCAGTTTTGTTGTGGCATTTTTCATAACAAAACCTATCGCAACTGCAGTGCTTGGAATATCAATTCCAATTGACGGTGCTCCAACAGAACTGAACCTTATAGTTTACAGTCTTTTGAGCAAAAATTTTGATTTACAAAACTACGAAACAGCAGGCGAATTTTTGAAAAGTTTGCCAAGAGCGGTCGTTTCACCAATTTTGTTTATTTTTGTGGCTCTTTTGACTTACTTTGTGTTTGACATAATATATCTTATCGTTGCACGGATTTGGTTCAAGAAGAAAAAAGTGGATTTTTCCAAAAACAAACCTCGCCGTTGGTATGGAAGCGCGGTTGGCGTTGTGGAAGGCTTTTTGTTTATGTTTTTGATTTTTGCACCGCTCACTTCTTTGACCAAAACTTATGAAAAGATTGTATACACTTCCACAAGCACGTCCGAAGAAGTTTCCGTGCAAGAGGAAACAGATGCCAAACTTAAACCTATTTCTGAATATGTCAAAGAATATATTCCAAGCACTGTGGACGAAATAATTGTTGCCTTCAATCATTCTGTTGTCGGTCAAGTTTCGGGTGCGGGTGGAATGAATGATGCTCTTTTTGACGGGCTTTCAAACGTCAAAATAAATGACGAAAACATAAAACTTCGCGAAGAGATTGTTGTTGTTGCTGAGACTTATGACGAATTTGTTGATGTTTACAACAATTTTTCGGACAGAAATTGGGATAAGATTGACCTCACACAACTTAAAGCGAATGTCAAAAAATTTATTGAAAACGGACTGTTTAAGGGGGTTGTTGCACAAACAGTTGCAGACTTTGTCAACAATTACGAGACAAGCGAAAAACTTCCAGAAATGCTCAACAAATTGATTTTGAAAATAAAGGACAGTGAAAAATTTAAGTCCACGTACAAATATTTGACGGACGATATTACAAAGTTGTTGGATGCTGCAGATGAAATTGTAAAAAATGACTTCATAAAGGATTATGAGTCTTTGACCGACAAATCTTTGACCGGAATATTGAAATTTGTTGACAGTAAATCGCAAGCCACAAAAGATTTGGCGGAAGATGTTTTCAAACTTAATGTTGTGCATGACGGATTTGAAACATTTGTTGACTTTGCCTCACAAAAACTTGCAGACGTGATCAAAAATGAGGATCCTGACAAAATTATTGCACTCAACAGCGGTGTTGACCCAGATACAATCATTGACAAACTTTTGGAGGCGGTTGACAAACTTTTGACACTTGATGAGCAATTGCCTATTGCTGATTTGATTTCGGCGGAGGACAAACTTGATGTTTTAACTTCCTTGCAAGATGAAGACGGCACAAAGATTGAAAGTGCCTTAACCTTGGCAGGAGAAACTTTTGACTTTTTTGCAGAAATGGAAATTTTCCAAGTCGAAGGACAATCGGTTTTTGACAACATTTTGTCAACTTTTGATTTGAAAATCAAGACAAGCAAATTTTATGACGCTATGGGCAACGAAAAGAGTTTTGAAAACTACTCTCAATTTTTCAATCATATCAAAACACCGGTAAAAAATGCCATAAAGATGAATCTTTTAGAACTTGCAAATGGCAAGGCGGATTTTAAAGATGCACTTGACAACATTTTGGCAGAACTTGGCAAAAACACAAATCTTTTGAAAGAAACAATCATGCCTTTCTACGGATTGCAAGTATTTGACTTAAACAATTTGGTGTTTGAAGAAGTGAAGACGCAACTTACAACAAATCTGAAAGATGTGATTGACATAAGCGGAGTTGATGGCTTTGCCGCATGGTCAAAAGAGTATGAAAACATCGGCGAAGTTTTAAACACCTTAAATCGGGGCGAAATTGAAGAAACTGAAGGAACAACAAAGACGTATATAGAATATTTGCTTGACCAAAACGGCGGAGAAATGGATGTACAAAAATTGCTAAAAGAAATTATGAAGCGTTCTGACGGAAGCGGTGGAGAAAAAGATGATTTGTATATGATTTTGCAGGCTTTGTTTAAATCACGTGTTTTCCAACCATTGTACAAACAGATGTTTGAATATCTTGACCAAACAATAACTGACCGAACAGGCGTTGACCCTAAAACAGATTATATGAGAATGATTCCAGACGAAACTTACGCGCCAGACAAGGCAAAAGACAAACTTCGTGAAAATGCCATAAAGGCAATCTCAAAAATGCTTGATATCGTGCTTGATCTTGAAATTCCAGAAGGACAACAGATGAAACTTCAAGTTGTTGGACAACTTTTGGATATATTGAGAGAAAATGCTTACAACGACGGCACAAAAGACGGCATATTCAACAACATATTTGTCAACTTGATCTGGTACATAACAGGTGAAGATTTGACAACAGACCAGATTTACACCGACAAAGGATATACACACCTTGACAAAGCCGCAGATATCAAACAACTTTTGGAAAACTCTGGTATAACAATAGACAAAGAAAACATCTATAGTTCAAGCAACAACTTTACAGAGGCCATGAAGACCGCCGATGATATCATTGCTTTGGCAAAAAACCTTAGTGAAAAATTTTCAAGCGACACATTCAGTGGCACAGAGGAAGAGTTTGTTCAAAACATTAAAGATGCGGTTGACGAACTTGGACCAGATGTTGACCCTGTTGAAGTTGTCGAGAAAGCAAAAGATGTTTTGAATGTTGTTGACCCTGATTTGTTGGACAAAGATTTTATCAACGATAACAAAGCGGAAATTGAAAGTGAAGTAGAAAAGAAATTTAAAGATGATCCTGATATGCAACAAGCCATCAAAGATTTTCTTGATGCTTTAAGTCAAGGAAAAGTAAATTAAAGAAAGAAAAGGACAAGCAAAATTGTCCTTTTTCTTTGTTTTATTTTTGAAATGTGATATGATAAAGCAAAGGAGAAAGAGTGGATTTTAAACACATTCCCGTTATGCTGAATGAGGTGATTGACGGGCTGAATATCAAAAAAGACGGAGTATATGTGGACTGCACGGTTGGAGGTGCAGGACATTCTTTGGAAATTGCAAAACGCTTGAAAAACGGACATCTTTATTGCTTTGATCGTGATCAAGAAGCGATAGACAAAAGCACTCAGGTTTTGCAAAAGTACAAAAGTGTTGTCACACTTGTAAAGGATAATTACAAAAATGCACCACATGTTTTGAAAGAACTTGGAGTGCAAAAAATCGACGGTTTTTTGGTTGATTTGGGCGTCAGCAGTCATCAAATTGACGAAGGGAAGCGTGGATTTTCGTTTGTCCATGACGGGCCTTTGGACATGCGCATGGATATCGCCGAAAATGTGCCTACAGCAAAAGAACTTGTCAACACACTTTCAGTGCAAGAGTTGGAAAGGATTTTTCGTGAATATGGCGAGGAAGAATTTTCAAAAAGTATTGCCAAAAACATAGTCAAAGCACGTGAAGAAAGTGAAATTTCTACGACAGGACAACTTAAGGATATCATTGAAAACAGCATGCCGAAAAAAGTTGTTTTTTCACGCTCAGGGGCGTCAAAAAAGGTTTTTCAAGCGCTTCGAATTTATGTAAATAAAGAACTTGATGGTTTGGATACTTTTCTTACAGAAATGATTTCACTTCTAAGTGCTGGCGGACGGGCAGTCGTGTTGACTTTTCATAGTCTTGAAGACAGGATTGTTAAAAATGCCTTTAAACTTGAAAGCACAGATTGTATTTGCCCTCCAAAAACGCCGGTGTGCATTTGTCACCACAAAGCAAGGCTAAGGCTTGTCACCAGAAAACCTGTTGTGGCAACAGAAACTGAACAAAAGGCAAACAGCCGCAGCACAAGTGCAAAACTGCGTATAGCGGAAAGATTGTAATAAACAAAAGAGGAGAAAAATAAAATATATGGACAAACTCTTTGTGACAACTCAAAAAAAAGAGCAAGACAAGGGAATAGAAAAACAGAGCGAGCAAAAGCCGTTGAATCTTGCCCGCAAGCAAGTGTTTGACAACACAAAAAATCTTGATTTTCAAGAAGAAACTTTTTCGGTTGAATCTGAAAAGCAGATTGAAACAAACGAGGTTGTTCCGCAAAATTCTTATTTAAGTTCGTTTGAAAACAAAACAGTTGCCGACATTCGAAAAGAGGAGCAAGAAAAGGATCTTGCCGAGTTTGAAAAACGCAAAGAAAAACTTATTGACCAACTTTACTCTCCAGACATGACAATAGAGGAATTTCAACAAAACACGCAAGAAAAACCCGTACAACAAACACCAGAGCAAAATCAGACTGTTATTGAAAAACCCAACTATGACTTGTTGCAGGAAAACAAACATGTTGTCAAAATTTCCAAGCAAAACAAACAGAAAAAGAAAAGAAAATTTTCCAAAAAAGCGGCAGGAATTGCTCTTGCTTGCGCTCTTGCAGGAAGTGCGATTATTTGCATAACAAACGGCATTTTGATAGACCAATTCAGTTCTTCTTACACTCAAATTGATGAGACATACCATTTCAATTTGCAAAAATATCTTCGAGATCTCAACAATTTGAATGCCACAAAAAAGAGTATGGAATTTTTGGAAACTTATCCCGATGACCTTTTGAACGCGGGTGATCTTGGCGAAAAAAGTAATTGGTTTGACAGATTTTGCAATTTCTTAGGAGGGTTGTTTGGAGGCTAAATGCAAAAACCTTACACCCTACATTCCCTACAAAAGCGCATCAAAGCAGTGTTTTTGGTGCTTGTTTTTGTTGTATTAAGCCTGAGTGTCAGGCTTTTTGTTGTACAAATCATACAAGGAAAAAGTTTGCAAATAAAAGCCACTGACCAGTGGACGAGAGACCTTTCTTTGACCGCTCCGCGCGGGAAGTTTTTTGATGTCACAGGCGACAGTTTGGCAGTTTCTTACACAACCTATGATGTTTATGTGCGTGGCAGAGAGGTGAAACAGCCGCAGCAAGTTGCAGCTGCCTTAAGTCAACTTTTGGAACTTGACTATGACAAAACTTTGCAAAAAGTTTCGCGCAAAAACATCTCCGAGGTTTTGATAAAAATGCAAGTTGAAGGCGATTTGGCACAAAAGATATATGACCTTAAACTTGATGGCATTTTTTTGACAGAAAATGTTGGAAGATATTATGTTTATGGCAATCTTATGACGCAACTTCTTGGTTTTTCATCTGTTGACAATGTCGGTCAGTCTGGCTTGGAAGCATATCTGAATGACTATTTGAGGGGGATTGACGGCTATTCTTATGTGCAAAGCGACTTGCAAGGCAAGGAAATTGGCGGAAGTTTGAGATATTATCTCAGTGGCACGGCAGGGAATGACGTCACTTTGACGGCAAACAGCAAAATTCAAATTTTGCTTGAAAGAGTTTTGCAGCAGGCGTACACAGAACAAAAAGCAAAGGCAGTGACCGGAATTGTCATGAACGCAAAAACAAGTGAAGTGCTGGCAATTTCTTCAAAGCCGAGTTTTGACCTTAACGAGCCGCCCCGCAGCGACCTTGCCACCCTTTTTGAACAATCCAAAATGAAAGCGGTCACTGACACTTATGAGCCGGGCAGTACTTTCAAGATATTGACCGTTGCGGCCGCACTCGAGGCAGGAGTTGTGCATCTTGACGACAGATTTTATTGTCCGGGATTTCGTGTGATTGACGGTCAGCGAATCAAATGTTGGAAAAGCATAGGACACGGCAGTCAAAATCTTGTGGAAGCATTTGCAAATTCTTGCAACTGTTGTTTTATGGATTTGGCGCTCAGGCTTGGAGTTGACAGATTTTATGACTATATGCAAAAATTTGGTCTTGGCACAAAAACGGGCATTACAATCAAGGGTGAAAGCGGAGGAATTGTCATGCCAAAGAAAAATGTCAAAACTGTTGACCTTGCACGTATGGGCTTTGGCCATGCCATCGCAGTGACACCAATTCAACTTTTGTCTATAGTTGCAGGAATAACGGGTGGAGGAGTTTGGAAAACTCCAACAGTGATAAAACAAATTGTTGATACAAATGGCAACATCACATACTCACCGCAAGTGACAACAAAAAGAATTATATCCGAAAAGACAAGCGCCACGGTCAACTATCTTTTGCAACATGCAGAAAACAAGCAAAAAGACTTTACTTTTGTGGAAGGATACAATGTTGGCGGTAAAACAGGAACAGCGCAAAAGTATGGTGAAACAGGTGCAATTGCACAAGGAAAATATATTTCGAGTTTTATCGGAACATATCCGGCGGACAACCCTGATTATCTTTTTATGATTCTTGTTGACGAGCCTGGTGCCGGAGTTTATTATGGCTCGCTTGTGGCAGCGCCATATGGCAAACAGTTTTTCCAACAACTTTTCGAGTTTTACGACATGCCAAAAGATGATGAAAGTGTTGTGCTTGAAGAAACATTTATGCCGCAAGTGACCGGCTACAGCCTTGCTGATGCGATGATTATGCTTCGAAATGCCGGCTTAAACTATGAGATTGATGGAGACGGGGGAATAATTTTGCGACAACTTCCGCCGGCGGGCACACATCTATACAAGGGCGACACTGTGCTTTTGGTGACATAAAGTAAAAAAAGTTGCAAGAAAACTGAAAAAAGATGTAAAATGTAAATATGTGGACATGGATTATTGTTGGAGTTGTTGTTGGACTTGGAATTTTGCTTTGCCTTGCGCTTGCAGTGGCAAGTTTTTCCTTTGAAAATTACAACGAAAAATTAAAAAAAATTGACCAAATTCCAAATTCATATGGTGCAAGGACTTTGGACTATGTGAATGCGGTCAACAAGACATATTTTTCGGGTAGACTTCAAGTGGCAAGATGTCAAGAATATGATGATCATTATGGCGGCGGGATTGTGGCACTATCAGACAAAACTATGAATTCCAACAGTTTGGCATCGCTTGCAATAGTTTCGCACGAACTTGGTCATGCAAGGCAAGATACAACCGATATTTTACGAAAATTTTGGCGTTTGCGAAAGACGGGACGAATATGTGGACTGTTTTTTATGCCACTTTTTATTGTTGGTGCTGTGCTGCTTGCACTTTGGGCATTTCAAGTGTTGTCTCAGATTTATTTTCTTGTTGCAGGGGCTGTGGGGCTTGTTGCAAGTTTCGTGATATTTTTGTTTGCAATATTCTTAAAGTGGAAGGAAATAAAAATTGAGCGCCAGGCTTCTGATTTTGCTTTGGAATTTCTGGGGCAAATCTTGTCGGAAGATGAATTGAAATTGTGCCAAGATCTATTAAATTCCGCCCGATTGACTTACTGGGCAACATTGATAAGAACAATGCTTTCTTGGACGATGCTGACACGAAAAGAACATTTGTTTCACTAAAAAAGACCTTTAGTCAAGGTCTTTTTCTATAAAACTTTTGCAAAAGTGTGCTTTTTCGCCGTTTGGCATAGGCTGTCCGTCTCCTTGCGAAACATCTATCACAAGTTTGTTGCAGTTGCAGCCTTTTTCATTGTAGACGCAAGTTTTGACATTGCAACGTACACCACTGTTGAGTTCTTCTTCCATATTTTCCTCCTCAGGTAAAGTTTGTGTCATTTTTTTATTTAAATTCATAAGACAAATTGTGACAACAAACGAATTTTACTTTATGCATAGAAAAATTTTAAAAAACATATATAATTTTGTTGAAATTGTTGACATTTTTGATTTTAACATCTAAAATTAAAGTGTAACAAAGATTACAAATTTATTTAAAAGGAGAATTAGAGATGAAGGATATCATTAAGACATTTGACAATTTCCCACTTATCGTTAAGATTATTTTGGCTTTGCCAGTTCTTGACATTTGCTGGGCAATTTATCGTCTTTGCCGTTCTATCGACAAGAAAAATGTTCTTGGCATCGTGCTTGGAATTTTGATGTTGTTCTTCTGCCCAGCAATTATTTGGGTTGTTGATATCATCACACTTCTTGTTATTGGCAAAGTTATCTGGATTGACTAATTGTCTAGAAAAAAAACACTCTCGTTTGAGGGTGTTTTTTTATGTTTAAAATGTTATTCGTTTGGCGATATAATCAGTCAAATCATCAATTTTTACACGCTCTTGTTTCATGCTGTCACGGTCTCGAACGGTGACTGTGTCATCTTCAAGCGAGTCAAAATCAACCGTCACACAGTAAGGCGTTCCAATCTCGTCTTCTCGGCGATAGCGCTTTCCAATAGAGCCTGCCTCGTCATATTCGCACATAAACTGTTTTGAAAGCAAAGCATAAACTTCACGTGCTTTTTCGCTGAGATTTTTTTGAAGCGGAAGAATAGCCACTTTAAAAGGGGCAAGGGCAGGGTGAAAGTGCATAACAACACGAGTGTCTCCACCTTCCAAGGTTTCTTCGTCATATGCTTCACACAGAATGGCAAGCACCAAACGATCGGCACCGATGGAATATTCCACGACAGTTGGAATAAACTTTTCGTTGGTCACGGGGTCAAGATATGCCATACTTTTGCCAGAAAATTCTTGATGGCGGGAAAGGTCGTGCGTAGAGCGGTGATGTATGCCGTTCAACTCGTTCCAACCCATAGGAAAAAGATAGAAAATGTCGCAAGCCGCTTTTGCATAAAATGCCAATTTTTCATGGTCATGAAATTTCAGATGCTCGGGGCAGATATTAAGGTCAAGCAAAAACTGCTGTGCTTGTTTTTTGTAATTTTCATATGCTTCAAAGGAATTTTCTTCACGGCAAAACATCTGAAGTTCCATCTGCTCAAATTCTATTGTGCGGAAAATAAAATTTCCAGGAGTGATTTCATTTCGAAAACTTTTGCCAATTTGAGCGATAGCAAACGGAACTTTTGCACGCATAGAACGTTGCACATTAAGAAAGTTTACATATTCGCCTTGACAAGTTTCTGGACGAAGATAAACTATGTCCTTTTCGCCGTCAACAGTGCCGCGCGAAGTTTCAAACATAAGTTTAAACTGACGTATTGGCGTCCAATTAAAGTTGCCACAATGCGGGCATTTGACTTTGTTGTCCGCAATATATTTTTCCATTTGTTCGTTTGTCATGCCCTCGGCAGAGACATTGCCATGAGAATGCTCTTCAATCAAATTGTCGGCACGAAAACGCTCCTTACATGACTTGCAATCCATTTTTGGATCGGAAAAATTTTGCGTGTGACCACTTGCGTCCCACACCTTTGGATTCATCAAAATTGCCGCGTCCACACCGTAAGTGTTTGGACTTTCCTGAACAAACCTCTTCCACCAAGCGCGCTTTATGTTGTTTTTAAGTTCCACACCAATTGGACCGTAGTCCCACGTGTTGCCCATTCCACCATAAATATCACTTCCGGGAAAGATAAATCCTCTGTTTTTGCACAAATTTACAATCTTGTCCATTGTCACTTTCTGTTTTTCTTCCATTCTTTTTCTCCTTTCAAAACATATTCTGCAGAGTGCGGGACATAAAAAAGCCCCATGCATCTTTTGCATAGGGGCGACCTTTCAAACCGCTGTTCCACCCTATTTTGTGAAAACTCACCTTCATTATGTCTTTACGCCGACAAGCGTCAGGCTCGGGAGTTGCCAATTCCGTCACAACCTATGCTATATAGTATAGTAAATCTAAAAAAAAGTCAACAAAACAACAAAAATTTTATTTTTTTATGCTTTTGGTCTTGCAAAATTGTTTTGAATATATTATAATGAAAACTCAAGTACAAAAGGTGGTTACTATGGTAAACAAAATGAAGGATACATTAAACAAAATCAAAGATTTGATGATGCAAAGCGATGTCATGGAGATTCAGTCGTTTGCAAAGACTGTGGAATTTTTTCAACCCACACGAGTTTTTTGCAATGGCAATTGTTTGAGAATGACAAGAGATGTCAACGGTCCTGCTGTTGGAAGAAAAAACATAAAGATGGTTTCGGAGATTTTGAAACTTGAAAAAACTCCACAAGGTTACACTTTGGAAAATCTCAGAGTATATGACGGAATCAAAATTGCCTATCCAAAAACAATATTGACCATGCAAACAGACGAGCAAGGCAATTTTGTAAAAGGAAACTTTACAACTTTTGGAGAAATACAAGGCAAGGTTTCTTTTGACATAGCAAAAGGTGGCGAGAATATAAAAAATTACAAAGTACAAAAGTCATCAAAAAATCCTACAAGAGAAAAATAAAAAATCCACGGTTTTCGCCGTGGATTTTTGTTTATGACTTGAATTTTTCCATGTACTCTTCATAACTCATCTGTTTGTCAATAATTGTGTTTTCGTCAACTATATCAATAATTCTGTTTGCCACTGTTTCAATAATTTCTTGGTCGCCGGTGGCAAAAAGCATAGGTCCTTTAAAGTTTGTCATGCCTTTGTTTAGCGAAGTTATGCTTTCAAGGTCAAGATGATTTGTTGGCTCGTCCAAAATCAAAAAGTTTCCGCTTTCAAGCATAAGTTTTGCCAACATGCAACGCACTTTTTCTCCTCCGGAAAGCACATTGACCTCTTTCAAACTTTCTTCACCCGAAAAAAGCATTCTGCCCAGCCAACCACGCACAAAACTTTCTGTTTTGTCTTTGGAAAACTGCCTGAGCCAGTCAACAATTGACAGATGGCAGTTGTCAAAATATTCTCGATTGTCTTGCGGCAAGTATGACGCTTTGATTGTTTTTCCCCAGTGTATTGTGCCACTGTCAGGCTGTTCTTTGCCTGCCAAAATATTGAAAAGTGTGGTCAAAACCAACGAGTTTGACGACAAAAAAACGATTTTTTGGCCGTGTTCAACAGTGAACGACAAATTTTTGAACATTCCTTTTTTGGACAAACCTTCAACTTTCAAAATTTCCTTGCCGATTTCTTGTTCATACTTAAAATCAACATATGGATATTTGCGTGAAGAAGGCTTAAAGTCGTCAATAGTAAGTTTTTCCAACTCTTTCTTGCGGCTTGTTGCTTGTTTTGATTTTGACGCGTTTGCCGAGAATCGTGCAATAAAATCCTTAAGTTCTTTTGCCCTTTCTTCTGTTTTTTTGTTTTGGTCTTTTCTTTGACGTGCCAAAAGTTGACTTGTTTCGTACCAAAAATCATAGTTGCCAAGATACATGTTTATCTCGCCAAAGTCAACGTCGCAAATATGAGTGCAAACTTTGTTTAAAAAATGTCGATTGTGCGAAACAATGATGACTATGTTTTCAAAATCCAATAAAAAGTTTTCCAACCATCTGATTGTCTTGAAATCCAAGTTGTTTGTTGGCTCATCAAGAATAAGAATATCTGGATTTCCAAACAAGGCTTGTGCCAACAAAACTTTCACCTTCACTTTGCCGTCAAGTGTGGACATAAGGTCGTAAAAGCAACTTTCCGGAACGCCCATATTTTGCAAAAGTGATTTTGCCTCGCCGTCTGCTTCCCAGCCGCCAAGTTCGGCAAATTCTGTTTCAAGTTCTCCTGCTCTTATGCCGTCTTCGTCAGAAAAATCAGGCTTGGCATACAACAAGTCTTTTTCCTTTTGAATTTCCATTAGTCGCTTGTGACCAAGAAGTACAGTGTCCAAAACAGTTTCATTGTCATATTTGTTTTGATTTTGCTCCAAAACAGACATCCTTTCACCTGGGGTTATGACAATTTCGCCGGTGTTTGGCTCAATTTCACCCGTCAAAATTTTCAAAAAAGTGGATTTTCCAGCGCCATTTGCACCAATAATGCCGTAACAGTTGCCTTTGGTGAATTTCAAATTTACATCTTTATAAAGTTTTCGACCGCCAAATGCCAGCGACACGTTCAGTGCTTGAATCATGACTTCTCCTTGCTAGTTTTTTTGTTTTGTGCCTTTACAGTTTTGACCTCTTTCATATGCTCAATTTTTTGGATAGATTGTTTTGTTTTTTCTTCCTTTTTTGCTATAGTTGCGATTTTTTGAACTTTTCTGTCCAAAGATTCGACATTTTGAAGTTCCGTTTCGGCAGTTTTTTGTCTTTTTCTGCGCTTTGTTTGTTTCTTTTCAAGTTTTTGGATTTTCTCAAGATACAGAGTGTTGTATTTGTTTTCCAAATCTTCAAACATATCTTCGTCAAGTTTTGGCTGATACATTTCTTCCAAAAGTTCGCCAAAAACAGGATTCAAATTATGTATCTCTTGAAAAATAGCAACTTCGTCAAAAGACTGACTTCCAAAATCTTTCAGAAGAATTTTTGTCAGTTCTTTTCGCATATCCAAATAAATTTCAAGTTTCTGCGTAAAATCGTGCGAAAAAATATCTGAAAAATCTTTTTTTTGCATTTTTTTGATATTTTTCAAAGAATTTTTGAAGAATTTTTTCATATATTTTTTTTCTTCCGAAATAAACGATGGAAAAATATTTGAAACTTGCATTTCATTCAAATACAAACGCTCTTTTATTTTTTCGGGATTTATGTCAAAGTCGCTTGGCAAAAAATCATAACCGCTGTACTTGTAAAGTTTTCCTAATTTTCGGTTTGTAATGTTGAGATAATTACACTTTTCGGTGTTTGTGTTTAATTTTTTTCTTTTCATAGGGCAATTATAAGGCAAAAACTGTTGCATTGTCAAGAGAATTTGTATTTAAATCGCCGTTACCTTTTGCAGATTTTGAGGATATTTTGTGTCTTTTTCAAAAAAAATCGCCTTTTTATATTAAAATATAAAAATTACTTGTTAAAATTTGTCTGAAAGTGTATAATAAGGGCGAGAGATAAATTTAAATGTCGGAAATTTGCTAAAAAATTTTGAATTGATGTTTTAACGGAGTTTGTATGAAAAGGAAAAAAGGCGTTTTGAGTTTATGGCTGACCATAGTGCTGGTGGTGGCCGCACTGCTTGGTCTGGCAGGCATAACTGTGCTTATTTTTTATCTTGCAAGAGGCACTGAAGTGGAGGTTGTTCAACCTCAGGACTTCGATTTTTCACAACAGATAGAAGGCTCGGGATATTACGAGAACAACTGCTTGAATGTTGCATCTGATTTCCGTTTGACAATCTCAACGTCAACAGAAGATGTCACAGAACGTGGGCTGACTTTGTCCTTAAACGGTGCACCTTCAAAGGCAGACGAAAATGGCTTTGTTTCAAATGGCATTCTCAAAGTTCCGCAACGAGTAAGCCTTGGACGTGCTTTCACTGTTTATCTTGAATCCGATGAAAATGGATACATAAAAGGCGGCATTACAACAATCGAAGCAATTTCTGACAATGTTCAACTTGGTCACAAATTTATTGACGTTGCTGTTGATGTGCCGGTTGATGAATTTGATGTTTCGATTGAAGGAAGCAAAGTTGAGACTGACGAAGATGGAAAACAAATCTTCCAAGTCTATCAAGATTCAGATTTTTCGCTTGACATTGATTACACACCGGCGACAAGCAGATTTTGCTTTTCAGACGAAAAACAAGAAAAAATGACATTTATCATTTCCACCAACAACTCGGTGGATTACGATTGGACAAACAACAGTTTTCATGCAAAATCCAACGGCACAATGAACGACACTGTGTCGGTTTACACTTTTGCCAACGCCAACTTCCAAAAGCAAGTTTTGGACAGTGTTACTCCAAGTGATGACAAAACAATCTTGGCATCAAATATTCGAAGATATCTTGATGACAATCGCATTTCGCCTTCCTCAAGCACATATCTCGTCAAAGTCATTGACATAAAAGTTGTGCCGGCCTCTATTGGAGAGGTTGAAATGATTGCCGACAAAACAACTTTCAATTCTTCCAACGGAAATCCTTTGGTGGACAAATATTTCGTTCTCACAACAAAAAGGTCTTCCAACTCCAACGGATTTTTGGGGCTTTCAATAACATCAGAAAACAACTCCGAAAATTTGGATAGTTTGCTTGGAAATGTTGGCATAAAGATTCCAAAATACAACGAAACTGAAAAGGGGCAAGGCTTTAAGATTGTAAACACAAACGGAAGCAACTTGCTTGCCGGACAACTTGTCAAAGTTGTGTTTGAAAACGGCAGTTACAACATTTCGCGCCTTGCTTTTGATCCAACAAAGTATGAAGAATATGCATCTGCAGATGAAAATACCGAATATTATGTTTTGCCTTTCATCACACAAAGCAATTCGGATTACTTTTGGAAATTGGCTGCTTCAGACAATCAACTCAGAACATTGAAGGTCAACTTCTTTTATGAAAAAGATGGACTTTATGAAGGCTTCTTTAAGTTTGGCTTTGGCACGCCTGCCACAAATGACGAAGAAAAAGATGAAGAAAAATATTTCAATTTCCAAGCAGATTTTCATGATGAGGAAGTTCCATCTTGGAAAAACACAAATGCTTTGACACTGCAACTTTCATTCAACGAAGATGGAAGACCTCAGTCCAAAGTGGAAAATTTAAACGAATACACAAATGACATCTCCGGGAATGTATATTCACGCAAAGTGTTTTTCTTGTACGATGCCTCAAACGGAAACTCAAACCTCAAAGAAGTTTTTCCACAACTGAAAGATGCGGTGGAGTACACAACAGATTATCGTGGCGAAAAACTTAACATTATTGGACCAAATGTTGACAGTTACAAATTTTACGAAATTACAGACGGAAGATTGTCGGCACAACGTAAACTTTCTTCAAGCATGGGTGTGGCAGTTGTTGTGGCGATTGTCAAGACCGATGCTGACGGAAATTTGGACTTGGAATCAACTGAAGATGGAACACTTAAGTACAAAATTGTGGAAGTTTGCAGTGTAATCAAGCAAATTGCAGTCAATAGCACACTTTCTATTGCCAATATGGATGTGTCATTCTCTTTTGCAAGCGGTGCGACCGTAAAGAAAGGTGATGACGGCGTTTATCATTTGGCAGCAATAAACAGAACTGAAACATACGAAACCCTCAATGCCATAAACTTCAGTCTTACATACAATGACCTTGTTGACAAAAACGACTCGACTGGGCTTTCTGCAGAGGCGGCAAAGATTGAGGCTGCTTGCGAAAATCAATCTTTGAGAGTTGTTTCCACAGATGCTGCCGGAAATGTGTATGCTGATTCCGAAGGCAATGAAATTGCTTTTGTGGAATTGGTGCTTGACAGAGGTTCGGTCAATTTGGATACTGTCAACGGCACAATAACATACACCGGTCATTTGGAAATTGATGAAGATCGTTTTGCCGCACAGGCAAGACAGTCTCAAGGAATTTACAACGAGGCCGATTTGTATCTTGCTTTGCAATACAATGACGGCACAAACAACACTTTCTCGAAAAAGATTAACGGAAAAGGGGACGGCGAGGAGGTTGTTGAGCATTTCACGATTTACTATCAAATGCCAACAAGCATGCAAAGTCTTAAAGCAGGTTTTCAAAGTGACGAACAAATAAACGGCAATCAAAACATCGTGATAGAAAGTGAAAATGGCGGTGTCAAACTTGAATGGGGAGACAAAACATTTGAAAATTCTGGCAAAATGACTATGCCTGAGGTTATTGAAAATTTGAATAACCTTTTGGATTTCAAACTTTATGACAAATACAACTCACAAATCAACACAAATCCAGACCAAGGCGAATATGTTATAAAATTTATTGAAGAGCCTCAAAACGGTGGAGCAAGTATTCTTGCAATCAATGACAACCAGTATGGACTATTGAATATCAAACCGACCAACAATCAAACAAAAACAACAACTTTGCATGTACGTGTTTTCAGCAAAAACAATCCAAACGACGTTGTTCAAGTTGTTGAGGACAACAGTGCAAAAAACCTTGAATATAGTTTTAATTTCTCAGTAAAAAGTGTGGGCGTAAAGAGAATAGAAAAGATTGATGACCAAGCACAGCCAAACGCCAAAGAACAGTATGAGCCAGGTGAATATGTTGACAACAATGACACGGGATTGATAAGAATTTCACAATTTGTCACACCGGGCACAAAGGTGACGTTCAGTTCGTTGTTTAAATTGTATGTTGGAAACGGCGAAACATCTGAAACATCTTACAGCACATTTAAAGTCAGACTTAGCACCTCCATTAGCAAACTCAGTGCTGACCGTTCAAAAGATTTGTACAAGATGTTAACATTTGCAGATGCAGATGGCAACGATATAAGAACGGAAGCGGGAAATGACATGAGTCAGTATCTTGAAGAAGATTCACTTATTTCCTTCTCTATTTCTGCAATTCAACGTAACATAACTTTGGAATTTGTTATTGTTGATGCTGGCACGACGTCAGCATTCGACTCCATATCACTTGTTTACGAAATCAAAAAACCGGTTTCTATTGAAAATTCTTTTGCAAACTATCAACAAAGTTACAAAGATTATCTTGTTCCAATGCCGGGCGACAACCAAACTCCAAGTGTTTTTGCAGACAACAAATATGACCTTGACACATATTTTGGCTTCATAAACAACAATCACGGCGGAAATTATTCTTGGGCGACCGCACTCAGTTTAAACAACGATGGTGACAGCATTCAAGCAAACGACGGAAGCAACAATTTGCTGGTTGACTACAACGCTGGACAGGAATTGCTTTCAATCAAACGCGAGGGCGAAAAACTTTATCTTGAGATTGGCAAAGTTACAAAATTCACCACTGTTTCGTTTACTATCTACTACGGAGTAAATTCTTATTATGCACTCAACACCGGCATAATCACTCTTTATCTCAACCCAAATATCGCGATTGTTGAAACGGTGAACGGTGACAACGAGTTGCCTTTCTTGGATTTGAGCAAAATGTCCGATGCAAAACTTTCGGACAACTTCAAGTTCTATCGTGCAACCGATTATATCGATTATCTCAATCAAGCAGAAGATAGTGCATTTTCAGGAACGGAGTATGACTCCAAAAACTTTGTATTTGAAAATATTTCAGCAGCCGTTCAAAGATACATAAGCATAGATTTTGAGGACGAGTTTAAATTCAACTTTATCTCTTCTGGCAGCGTGGCATTCCAACTTGGCGACAGATTGACTCAAACTTTCAGTTTGCATTTGCAAAATGAACTTCTTTCAACGGTTGGCGCTGTTGCTTTCCGTGTTCATGGCAAAACAACAGATGTCATCACCTATCCAGATGGCGCAAAAATCGCCTTCAATATTGGCTTTGGCGGTGATGATGAAAACGACACAGCAAAAAGCGTGTTTGAAGACAAAGTTCTCACGGCAAAAGTTTTGAGTGAGGGCAAAGTCAAAACATATGTTTTGCTCACTTCAAACAAACATTACAAATTTAATGACGAATTCTCTCTTACGGCAACAAAAGGCTTGACGACACAAGGCTCTCAATACAACGAAAAAGGTATTTACACATCAAGTTTTGGACAACTTTACTCAAAAGACAATTCATTCACAGTAAGCCGCACAATAAACGACTCCAAAGAGCACAGTTTGACGGTGATTTTGACGATCGATGCTATTGTCAGCAGGATTGGAGAACTGTTTGTTTACTACGACCCTCAGACGCAAGCCACAGAGCCTGGACAAGAGCCTCAACTTGTTTACAACACATTTGGAGATGTGGATTTTGAAACCTTGCTTGGCATAAATGGACTTGATGCGTTGGAAAAGGCAAATGTTTATCAAACCTTAAAAGCAGGGCAAGTTTACACCATTTTGCATGACATTTCTGATTTGCAAAACGCAGAAAAAGATATATATGGCTTTTACTATGACAAACAGTCAATGCAAGGAGTGTCATATGAGATTTCATTCGACGTTTACAGGATAACAAACGGCTCCAAAGTATCTATAAAAGACCTTGTTCAAAAGAATGACGACAAACTGACAATCAATCCACTTGCAGAGGGCTATGAAAACACATACATTGTTTTGACGATAAAGTTTTCACAAGGCAGTCAAAACACATTCTCCATGATGTATCGCATCAAGGTTGAGCCAAGTTTTGAGGTTGGCGATGTGACATATCCATTTGCGAAAACTGCTGAATATTTGGACATTGTTTCCAATTTGTACAACAGTGAAACAGAAGAATACAAAATCAACCTTGACGAAAAGTTGAACGACACAAACAGCAGATTTGGCAAAGATGGACAAAACACACGTTTCACCGATCCTAATTTTGGCGATGCAACAGTTGAAGCAACCTACGAAGTTGTTGCTGGTGACGATAAAGATAAATTTGACTTCTCAATCACAAAAGACGGCGATAACAACATTTTGACAATAAAACCAAAAACAGACGAAGCATTTTCATTCATTGTCCGAAAGTCTTTCCAAGTAGATGGAATGTATGCCGTTGGCGGGGAATTGAATTATACTTTCCATTTCAATCAAGGGAATGTATATCAATATAATATTGAATTTGGACGTGGAGAGCATTTGCAAGAACAAATTGAAGCAATCAACACCTTCTCTTACACGCCGGGCAGTTTGCAAGATGTTGACCAAACAAAATATGTTATTGAACAATCCGCACAGGTGTCTGGCTTGTGGGCTATCTTTACTATTGACTTAGATCAGGTTGTTGCAAACGGAACAACCAGTGTTTCAAACTACGGTGTCATCTACAAACCTCGTGGTTTGGGAGGAATAACTTCTTGGGAACTTAAAGACTCTTCTGCAGATGGCAACCCGATGAAGAGGTTGAAAATAAATATTCCAAGTTTTATCGACGAAGATACTATCGATGACTTTTGCATCTACGACGAGAAAGGTGTCATTCTTCGAATTGAACTGAATGTAACAGGGCCATACACTATTCACTACTCCAATACGGAACTTAAAGGTGGACAAATCTATTCGTTTGGCGGAAGAACGGAAGCATCACCAATCTTTGAAAGTATTGAAGGTGTTGATTCATCAGATCCAAAAGTCAAATATGATGTCAAACTTAAGCTTTTGAATGGCTCAACAAGATTTGACGAAACCACTTCATTAGAGTATGAAGACCTTTACATAATCACCGAAACACAACCTGGCGAAGAAGAAGAGGTTGTTGCTTTGCCATGGGAACAAAAAACAATAGAGTTTGCACATCTCAACAAGGACATCACGCTCGATTTTCAGGGCCAAATAATAAGAACAACAGAGTCCGAAGTTTCATATGAGCGAGAGCGAACCTACAGTTTTTATTTCAGTCTTGTTGTACACAAGAGTGTGGACAATGAGATAGAATGTCAGAATGAATGCTATTCTGGTGTTGATCAGACAATAAAAATTTCCGACATCAACAAACTTCCAAACACGGTCGGAACAAGCGGAAAATTTGTGTTTAAAGATTCTTCAGATCTTGAGGGCAGCAGCACGGTCATCGTGCCGGATGATGCAAATGTTGGCAAAAAGCAGACTGACACTCGCACAGTGGCTTACAGTTTTAATGAAAAACAATTGTTTGAAATCACCATAACTTTCCAAACAAAAGTGAAACAAAGTATCAAATCAACACTCAGTTATCCAATGCCAAATGACAAAGATATGTCGGAAGCAGAATATATCGGAACGACCGAGGTCAATGGCAAATTACAGACCAAAAAACTTGAAGGCTTCTTTGTGGGCAAAGCCGATCTTGCAAAGCAAAATCGTTTGACGCTTGAATCTCTTGTGGACGCATCATATGGCAAAACCGACATTACAGAGGAAGGTGAAGAGAGTGAAGATTTCACACTTGACAATATCACAAAAACCATAACAATTGATGTCACAAAAATAACAAATACAACCGTTATGGCAAGCAAGATTTGGCGAAAAGATATTTTCAACGTCTTTGGCTATCACACCCAAACACTTTCCACAGTCGGAAATCTGGTCAGCGATTTGAAGATCTACGCAAAAGGCACAGAGGCTTACCAAAGAGATTTGAATAGCCTGTTTGACAAATCGGAACTCATTGAAGAGGAAGATAAAAAGGAACAAGAGAGAAAGCAATATGCCGCATATTTTGCCCGAAAACTTGGCATTGATTTGGTGTTTGAACTGACATCAAACCTTGTGCCAGGCGAAGTGGAATTTGCAATCAAAGTGAACGGCGTAAATTCACAGTTTGGCGATGCTTCGGCAAACTACAAAGTCGTGATTGTTCCTGGCTCTGAAATTTTGATCGAAACAAACTCACCAAACTATGCACTTGTTGACGGCGAGAATACTGCCGAAACAATTTATGCGGAAGATTTGGCGGGATACAGTGACAAATATTTGTTCAAACCAAACCGCATCTTAAAGTACACAATGTCAACAAGCGGCAACTTCTATGTGCGCTTCACAAAAAACAGACAAGAGGAAACTGCGGCATATATTCCTGTTTCAGCTGACTCCACAAACATCAACAAGCAGCAAATCATCGATATCGGCAGGTCTTTGGAAGACGGCTATGAATACGACGGAACTTACACACAATCCAATGGCTTATATGTTAAGCACGATACAACCATATTTGCCGATGATGGAAAACCTGTGCTGACTTCCCGCGTTGTTGCCACATACTATGACGGCACTCCAATTGTGTTTGGTGAAGGGGAAGGCACAACCGAAGGCACCACAATAACACGCACATTGATGTACGGCGGCAAAGAGGCAAAAGATGTGCTTTTGAGTAACGAAGATTTGCATGAATGCAAAGATTTTGGAATCACAATCCTTGAGACCACCACAGAAACAACTCTTGTAGATGATGAACCGCAAGAAGAAAAAACCGAAAACACTATAGAAATGAACAAAACTTACAATTTGTATCTTTCTATCGACTTTGACGTGCAAAACAACTCCGATGAGGGAATTGGCACAGTTGTTGAGATTGAGGCAAACAATCAAAAAATCAGCCTTCTTGAAAACTTAAGTCCAAACGGCATAGGCATTCACAGTCCACTCAACAACAACACAAACTTGACATCAAAAATGCTGCGTGACAAACTTGCAAGAGGCTCACAATTCAACTTTAAAGTAAGTTTGTACGGCTTTGCCGACACCCCTGTTGTTAGGCCGAATAATGAGGGTGACAAGTCGGCCGCGGAGACAGCATATGGTGAAGGAACTCAAGCATACAAACTTGCCGAAGCGGCGGGCAGAATTCATGAACAACTGAAAAACACGACCATAGAAGCGGCAGACGGCTATGCAAAATATGTTACCGGAATTTCCCCACGTGCAAAGAGGGGCACAAGCGAAAATATCAACATCACTTCAACCTCAGGCGACGATGCAACAAACATTTACAACTATTTGACGTTGGAAGGTGTGAAAGACACGGAAGAAGTCGGCAAGGAAGTTGACTACACTGTCACCGCACAAGGTTGCAACAATGACGGCAACCATGTTATGTTGCGCATTTCATATTCTGTTGATATAGGCGATGAAAAGCCTATCGAGATTTTGCATAATGTACTTATCCTTGTAAAACCATCTTCAAACACAGAGATAAGATTCAAGCAAAATCACGACGGAAACATGACAGCACTTGCTTCTGCCAACACCTCTTTGACTTTTGGCACAAATCACACAATTGCAAGCAATTACAACGAAAACAATGATTACTACACAATCAACACTTCGGACATCGCCGAGCACGGCTCATTCAATTTGTTTACAAATAATGCAACTGACGGTTGGAGTCAAGGAGTGGTTGAGTCACATATGTATGGCGGCACCGAAGATGTTGCATCATCTTTCACATACACATACCCTTTAAGTTCTACAAAAAAGATGGTTTACAACAATACAACTTTCAATGATTATCAGAAAGTCAACGATTGGTTTTCGAATCCGAATGCAGGTGGTAACTCTGGATATTGGAGTGCCTTGAGTGGTGTTTATGAAGGAAAACCTAAAACAGAAGGTTCCGAAACAAACCTGAAAGTTCAAGTTTTCGATTTGACAATTGGCGAGAAGTTTTTCTATATTGATCTTGAAAATGAGTTTGGATACAGAGGACGTTTCTTCTTCCGCATACTTTCTGACTTTGCCCCAATGATTGCAGATATTTCGCCAAATACATTCAAGGAAAACAGCAAGATCAATGTTGGTGCAATGTACACCACTGTTCAGCCAAATGTAGATGGCGACTATATCGTTTATGAGCCTGTCGATTATGCGAAAGATCAAAACGACATATGGATTGGATTTAAAGATGTTTCTGAAATTGAAAATGAGATCTACGTGACTGTTGGAGAAGATATTACCGGAGACTTTATTACAAGTACGGCGAACGAGGAGTTAGGAACAATGGATAAACTACCAAAAGGTAGTACAATTCGTTGTACATTTAAAGGCATTCCATTTGTGGTAAATATGACAGAACTTAAAGGATGGAAAGCATCAGTAATAAAAAATGGAGGAAAAGTCGACTTAGATCCAAATAAGGGTCTTACTGATGAGATGTTGAAAGGTGCTACAATCATATTCAAAATCAACTCGGCTATATCAGAAAAAAGTTACACTTTTAAATATGAAGATTTGGTCATATCACCAAATACAGAGACAGAGCAAGGAAATAATATTACGTACAATACATATGAGTTTAACTATACACAGGGGAAAAACATAATAAGGCTTAAAGAACTTTCTGGCAAGGTTGAGATTACAATTGGCAAAGAAATAAGTCGACGAGATTTTGTAAATAGTGGAACACTGGTAATAGGAGACAGAATAACAAAAGATTTTTCCGACACAATTGATATACAACTCACAGAACTGTCAGGTTGGACAAAAATAGTGGAAGGCACTTCGCAAAATGTTGATATAAAACCGGAAGGAAAACTTACTGCAGATGACCTTGAGGGTGCCAAAATTGTATTAAAACTCAAAGTTTGCAATGTTGGCAAAAAGGACGAATACACCGTCACATACGACAACAAGTCGTTGCGCACAATTTATGGAAGTCAAACTGCAAATCCTTTCCAACAAACTGGCGATAGTGCAAATTCAGATATAAATATAACGCTAGGCAACATTTCTGCATATGGCTTTGGTAGTGATTTAGACTATGTGGACACCTATTCAGCGGGGAGTCTCACTTCCAAGATAAATGATTTGAAAGTGACCGATATCGACTTCTACTATCAAGATACTTGGATTGGCGGCTGGCAATATGGCGAAAGCACAGAGAAAGGTAATGAAGAAGATGTGGCAGAAGTATCCAATCCTAATATAATAACAAGTTCTGATTACAGATTCTTATCAAAAGAAAAGAAAGGCGATACTGAAGAATATACCTTCAGCCAGGGTGTTGGACAGTCAGGTCAAACACCTTTCCAAGTTCCAGTGATAAATCCACGGCTTTATGGCTCAAGCAACACCTTAAACAATGTTATGATGATTGTCACAATCAAGGATAAAGACAACAATCAAGCACAACTTCGCAGTACGGTTGCTTTCACGCACGATATTCCAGACTTGTTTGGCGAGGGTACATCGTCAACTGTCAACGTGATTGACGGCGCTCAACCGCAAGCAAAACAGGACGAAAGCATTTCTGTTTTGAACGACACTTTGGAAGTAAATCTTGACCAAGGTGAGAGTGTTTCATTCGTCGTGCTGAAAGATACCGACAATATATCAAACATCATTATTGACAACGGGCTTGCTTTGATCACAAAAGGCGCAGAAACTTACACCGCCACAGTCAGATCATTCTCCAACAACAATCCTTACACAATCACCGAATATGTTGGCATAACCAACAGCATCCCTGACGATATGTTGAAGAAAAATCTAACTGCTGGAGAAGGTTTTAAAATCTTGATTTTAAGCAACGAGGTTGAATACGAGATTAAGTATAATGGCAATATATACAACGAAAAATCAGATAATGGCAAATCAAGTCAAAAAATTCAAAATTCATTGTACACAGTTTATTCTGGCACGATTAGATCATATTCAAATACTGGCGGGGCATTAAAACTTTACATTCCAAGCGAAAAATTGGTCAACAATTGTGCACCACGCCTGCATTTCCTTTACACTCAAAATGGCGAGACATATCAATATTCCAAGATTTTCAATATTCAACCAAAATATCAAACTTCTCAAAAAGTTGAAGATGTGATTGTCAATGATTATCTTAAATTGGTGAAAGCAAAGACAATAGCCGAAGATGGAAAGGTTGAGGAGGCTTATGACGAAACAGCATATTATGTTACTTCATTGAGATTCTGGGGAAATTCGGTTAAATTAACGCCTACGAATGTTACAAACGGACAAACAAAAAATACGGAACATTATCTTTTTGATAAAGACTTACCATATTCACGTCCACATGAATATACGTTTATGTTGCAAGGTTCTGCATTTGTAAATGAATTTGGTATGGTAACAACAAACACCAACTTTGATCTTGATGCACACACAATCACGGTTGATGTTTATCAAAAAGTATCGGGCTTCAATGGCATGTATGAAGAGGATAACACAAATCCGGCTTTGCATTTAGGCACATACAGATTGCGTTTTGCAAAGTATGAGTCACTTTATCAATACGACTACGGCGTCATAAGCCAAGGAATACCTAATGACAAGGAAAATAGTAAAAATTACTCATCAAACACTTTTTCTAGCAATAGGTATGAAATATTAACAATTCCAAGAGGATATAAAGTTTTTCTAACAAAAACGTCGGATTATGATCTTTATTATACGATACAGGACACAATAAATCTTTCAAAAAATACCTTCTCTGTTGAACAAAACTCTGTGGTCAACTTCCATGATTGGTTTGATGGTGAAGAAAGTCTTAAGGATATCTTCAACAAGAAATATCATCTTGTGCAAATGAAACAAGGGGACAATATAATTGATATTTTCCACACAACAAATATCGACCAATATATGTTTGGCACGCAAGGTAGTTTTGAACTTCAATTTGTTGTAACCGGTCGCAGTCCAAAAAAGGATGACAATGACGGTTTTGATCAAGTTAGAATACTTTTGACGACAAATGTGCTTGTTTATCAATCCTCCTCTCAACAGGCCAGGTTTGTGACTGTTGAAACAGAAAGTGATTCTGCTGATTATGACTTGCAAAATTTGGATAAAAATGTTAGCGATTGGTACAAAGTTGAGGGCAATGGCGTGAAAAAGATAACTGAAAATGACGAAAAGCAGAGGAAAGTGAATTTAAGCAAAGGCGTCCAAAGAATGCAGTTTGTTGGAACGAACGGCAATTCGCAGCGTGCATACGATGTGACATTTTTGGTTTACAACTCAGGCGAAAACGTCGACAAGTCTGTTGTGCTTTCCCCAAATCAAAGATTTGACCTTTCAAATTTGCTTGATGCAGGGCAGAGTGGACAATTCTACAGCATTATCTCGGATATTAAAGAATCTGGCGGCAGTTCTGACGTAATGCCAATTGAAGCAGAAATTTTGCAAGGCGAAGCAAATGGTGCAATAAAGACTTACAACTATGTGTTTGTTTCAAGTGATGAAACAACTGTCACAAGATACAAGGTTGATTTCAAAGTTCAAGGCGCAAATTCTTCGGACAGAGACGTGTTTAGCGAATTTGCAGATGAAACAATAGAGCAAAATAATGTTCGAACAATTTCTGCTGATAATGTGACCGCCAAAGTCCTTGAAGTTATGAAAGCCACTGACAATAAGTTCAAAATAGAAGATGCCGCTCAACTTAAAGAGGGAGAACAACTCTCTATCTTTGAAATAGGCAACAATGGTGTGATGACAGAAGTCAAAGATGGCTACAAACTCGTTGTGCCAAACGGCTCTTACTATATTCAAAAGTACTTCCTTGTGCAGTACAAAAATGCGGGCGATGATAATACAGTTTGCTTGCGACGAATTTCTGTGACGTTCTATCTGTACGAAGGTGCAAGCGAGGGCGACGGAATCTATCAACTTACACGAGATGTCCCTGAGATGTCCTATCTGAACATGCATGACCTTGACAGTTGGGTGACCGAACAAATTAGCATTAAAGCAGGCTCAGAAGCAAATATTTCTGGAGCAGTGTCATACTTTAAATTGAACGATAACGGAAAATTGACCAATTTTGAATCTATTTCTTCGCTGCTTAAAAACTTTAATGAAAAATTGTACGTGAGAATTGGAAACAGATACTTCTTAGTGAATTTGACACTTAATGTAAACTAACAAATTAAAGGTGACTTATGAACGTCTGGTTTTGGATTTTTATCACTTATATTTCAGTAAACTTTTTGCTGTTTCTGTCCATGGTGTTTTTGGAACGTCGGCAGTTGTCAAGCATAATCAGTTGGATAACTATTTTGACCGTTTTGCCTATCTTTGGATATCTGCTTTATATCGTGTTTGGAAGCGGGCTGTCACTTCGTGTAAAGCGCATGATTGCCAATCACAAACTGTACGAAGTGGAATATGATGAGGCAATTGCCGAGTATTTGGAATCAAAAGACAATACCGGGAAAAAACTCGAAAACGACATGGGGCTGATAAAATGTTGCTACGAGTACGGGAGCATTCTCTGTCCCGGCAATGATGTCAAATTTTTCCTTTGGGGCGAAGATAAAATCAATGCACTGCTGAGCGACCTTGAAAATGCCAAAGAGAGCATAAATATCGAATATTACATCTTCGCTGACGACACTGTCGGAAAAAAAGTTATGGACATGCTGATAAAAAAAGCAAAAGAGGGCGTGAAAGTTAAACTTATTTACGACAGCGTTGGAAGTTTGCACGCACCAAGACGCTTTTTCCACAAATTGAGAAAGGCGGGTGGCGATGTTGCGGAGTTTTTTCCGCCGTTTGCACACATTCGACTTATAAACTTGAAACTGAACTACAGAAATCACAAAAAAATTGTTGTTATTGATGGAAAAATTGCCTATACCGGCGGCATAAACATTCGCGACGACCATATGGGCAAAAAGAAAAAAGTTTCGCCTTGGAGAGACTGTCATATTCGCGTTGAGGGCACAGGAGCATATCCGCTGCAAAATATCTTTCTCAACGATTGGCGATATTTGAAAAAGGAAAATTACACTCCACAAAAATATGTCGAGGCAGGGCTTTTTCCAAGAGCGGAACTTAAGGGCAACACCTATTTGCAAGTTATTGTCTCCGGCCCTGATGGTCAGATTCAAAAAATTAAGGAAGTGTTTATAAAACTTTTGACAAATGCCAAAAAAAGCATTTTGATTCAAACGCCTTATTTTGTGCCAGACGAAGCATTTATCAGTGCACTGCGAATCGCCATCGCAAGCGGTGTGAATGTGAAAATCATGATCCCGTCAAAACCGGACTATCGCACAATTTTTTGGGTGTCTTTGTCCTATCTTAAGGACTTTGCCGAACTTGGCGCAGACATCTATCTTTATGACGGTTTTTTGCATAGCAAAGTGATCGTGGTCGATGATGACAAAATTTCTGTTGGCACTTGCAACCTTGACCACCGTAGTTTTGGCTTGAACTTTGAAGACACAGTGATTATGTATTCCAAAGATTTAAATGCCGAGTATAGACAGTATTACGCACAAGATTTGATTCATTGCAAATCGGCAGACAATTCGTACTTCAAACGACAGCGCTGGCTGACAAAATTTGCACAAGCAATTTTCCGACTATTTTCGCAAATTTTTTAACAAAACGGGGCAAAAAAGCCCTTTTTTGTTTAACTTTCACAAATTTTTTGATATAATATTTTGCAAAGAGGTGCAAAGTGGACTATAAAGATTTTATAAGTCGAGACAGTGCTTACAATGCGTTTGTAAAAATGAGACGATCAATTATTGACAGTGCGGACAGAGGCAATTTCAATGACGCATTTTCCGATCTTTGCGCAACTGCGCTGACAGGCGATTGCGTTGCACAAGATGTTGTCGCTTATTTTTTCAATAAAGGTGTTGAAGGATTCTTGGAACCTAATTACGAATATTACATGTCTTGGCAGATTTTGGCGGGGGCAAACGGCAACGAGTTTGCTTTGGAAAAATTGGAATTTTTCCTGAATCCTGTTTTGGAGCCAATTATCAACAGTCAGGAAATTTTGACTGCCGCCTTAAAAAGCCGAGCGATAACAAAAGACAACGCCATTATGGTGATCTCAAACATTATTTGTGAGGGCATTGTGGACGAAATGCAACTCAACCCGAAAAATCTTATTCAAATCAGCAACAAACCAAGTTTGTACAGCGCAAGGTCCAACAGAGCCTTTCTTGATGCCATGGACAAAGCGATGCCAAAAGTGGTGCAATATCTTGTCAGTTGATTACTCCAACCTGAAACCTTCCGTTGAAAAACTTTCCGCAAAAACACCCGAAATTGCCGTGATAATGTGATTGCACAACTCCAGTTCTCCGCTTTTGACAGAAAGCAGCATGAGTTTTAAAATCAAGGTGTTTTCAATTGCAACTAAACTTAAAAAAGACATACTCTCATCTTCCACACAAACAAACTTGTGTGGATTTTTTTGTCCAAACTTTTCTTCCAACATCTTGCGAGATGCTGTCAGTTTTTCATTCAAAATATGCGAGTCAAGGTGTGATTTCAGCCGCTTTAAACATGCGTGCATTTTGTCGATCAACACAAAAACCTCGCATAAAAGCAAGTTAAATTCTTCCTCTTCCAACCTTACAAACACAAATCCTTTGTTTTTCAGTGCTTTTGAATATGCCTTTGCGATTTGTTCAAAATTTTCAGGCAGAAGTTCATCATTATAATTTTCCATATGTTTTTTTATGAAATTTGCAAATTAGTTGTGAAAAAAAACACGCCAAAAAGCGTGTTTCTGTTAAAAATCAAATGGATTTGAAGATTTGAGCACTTTTTTGTTTCGCATTTTGATGTCGTAGTAAACTTTTTGTGTGTCCAAACTTTTTGCAACGCCAACAGGTTTTACATTATCCTTTTTGTAGAAGAACGGTGTTTCGTAGGTTGGTGTTTGTCGCAGTTTCATAGGGTCAAAACGGAATAATTTTACAATTGCAGTGTTTTTTGGAATCTGTCCAAGTTCGTACGGGGTGATTAAAGCGCGTGTTGTACGCTGAACTTGTGTGCTTGTGCTTTTTTGTTTGCCGTCGCCATCTGCTTTTCCGCCAACATTTTTTGATTCAGATGTGTTTTGTTCTTCATGTATAAGTTGTACTTCGCCGCATTGTTTTGAAAAACTCTCCAAGGTGTTGCGGTCGTCCGTTCCCAAAAAGATTTGTGCGTTGCAGTTTCCAATAATTGTTTTTGCTGCATCTTGACCATATTTTGTTTCCAATTGTGTATAGGACTGTACAACCATTTCGTACAAGATGTTTCGTCCACGGGAAACCGTTATCATGCTGTCAAATTTTGGAATAGGTGGCAAGTTGCCGAATTCGTCCAAAAGGAAGTAAACGTGGTGAGGAAGTTTTTTGTCTGGATATGTTTGAGCCTTGTCCACAAGTCGTTTGTAAAGTTGAGAAATACACAAAATTGCCAAATTGTGACGTTCTTCTCTATCGTCCGGAATGACAAGATAAAATGCTGTTGGCTTTGATGTGAAATCGTCAAAATTGAGGTCGCTTTGAGATGTCAAATAAGAAATTCCGATATCGTTCATAAAGGAAATTTTTCCGTTCAACACGCCGATGTAGGACTTTGTTGTGCCAGGTGCGTTGTTGATTACGGCAGAAGTTAGGTTTGGCACATTTGACACTGTTTCGTCTCGACCTTTAAGCAGATATTTTTGCAAAGTTTCAAATGGAGCATCTGCGTCAGGGTCTCGGAACGTCGCTATTTTGTACAAGTTAAAGAAATTGAACTTTTCTTTGGTCATTCCAAGTTCGGGATCCAAACTGTCTTCCAGCATCGCCAAAGCACAGCCGTACAAAAAGTCTTGAGCACCTTCTTCCCATGTTGGGTCAGGGGCGCTTTTTGATTTTGGAGCAATCGTGTTGCAAATTTCTTTCAATTCGCTTTGTGCTGTGTCACAATAAATCTGTTCTGCTGATTTCACTGCCACACGCAAACTTTCCTCATCTGGATATGCCACACCTTCAAAGCCAAACCATTCTTGTCCATATTTGGCACCGTCAACAGTTTTAAAGCCCAAGTCCTTTGGATTTGCACCATTTGAACATTTTTTGATGTTGTTTCGGCAATTTTTGCCTTTGTGATAAAGTTCAAAAGCATGCTCCATAGGATTCCAGCGAGTTGAAGAAAATGTGTCACGTAAATCCAGAGAAATCACACGATAGCCCTCATCTTCCAAGACTTTGCTGGTTTGGGTGTACAGTTCTCCTTTAGGGTCAGAAACAACAAGGCATGGCTTTTCGCCCGAATGCCCCAAAATCCTCAGTGTTGGTGCAAGGCACGCGGTGGTTTTACCAGAGCCTGTTGTTCCGATGATAAGACAGTGATATTCGTCCTTCATTCCAATATGATATTTTCCGTTCAGCAACTGATTTTGAAAAACAATTCCGGTGTTTTTCAAGGAAGGCAGTTGCGACCAAGTCGTTGTTATAAGTCCGCTTTTCTTTTCAATTTCTTCTGGAGTAAGCCATTTTGCATCGTAAGCCAAATCCATTTCCAGACCGCTTGCCGTTTTTCCTTTTGTGTTGGCTTTTGGTTTGTCTGAGCCTTTCTTTTTGGTCATAAACACAAACAATAGTGCCAAAACCACTCCGCCTGCCACACCAACACCGACATAGTCCCATGCCGTCAATGCTTCCATAAACTCCACTTCTTCGGTGAAATAACAAAGTGTTGCACCCGCGATATAACCTAAAATCGCAAATATGACAAGTGAAATAATCAGTTTTTTAGCCTTTTTCATCAACATTTGCTCCTTAAAAGAATTTATCCAAGTAATTTTATTTTATATATAAATCTCAAAAAAATCAAGCAAACACAACTTATTTACAAATAAATTTGACAAAAAGATAAAAAACATATATAATGCGAGTGTTTGTGCTTAGTTTTAAAGCATAACATGGTGACAATGCGTTTTTTGGAAAAAAGTGACTAAATTTGAAATTTTTCTTTATTTTTGCTAAGTTTTTTGCTCCCGTAGTGAAATGGATATCACACTCGTCTTCGGAACGAGGGTCTCGGGTTCAAATCCTGACGGGAGCACCATAAATCCCTTTATTACAAGGAGTGCGAATTTGCCATATTTATGGGCAATAATGAGCATGACGCAGTAATATCTTTTAAGATATTTTAGGGACATTCAGCGATTTTGTTAGTCGCTGAATTTTTATTTTCAAAACAAAAAAATCGAACCCCCAAAATGACAAATTGCTCATTAAGGGGTTCGACTTCGTTATTTCAAAACGAACATATTTTTGCTCAAAAAAAAGAATGCTTTCAAATTGCATAAACTTTTTCAGCGGAAAGATACTTAATTTAGACGGAGAAGTTGCAAAGATTATAAAAACTTTGACAAACGAGTTTGTTCCACAGGGACAGTATTTAAGGGTGGCGTAGAGCGGCATCCCGCGGGGGCAAAAATACATAAAGAA
>CANPYI010000007.1 GCA_947588355.1 uncultured Clostridia bacterium | reverse complement strand
AAGGGTTCGGCTGTTCGCCGATTAAAGTGGCACGCGAGCTGGGTTCAGAACGTCGTGAGACAGTTCGGTCCCTATCTATCGTGGGCGTAGGATATTTGAGAGGGCTTGCTCCTAGTACGAGAGGACCGGAGTGAACGCACCGATGGTGCACCTGTTGTCACGCCAGTGGCACAGCAGGGTAGCTATGTGCGGTTGAGATAAACGCTGAAAGCATCTAAGCGTGAAACTTGCCTCAAGATTAGATATCCCATAACATAAGTTAGTAAGACCCCTTGCAGACCACAAGGTTGATAGGTCGCATGTGTAAGCGCAGTAATGCGTTGAGCTGAGCGATACTAATAGGTCGAGGGCTTAATCACGGATTTTAGCATTAGGCTTCTTTCTTCCAATATGTAGTTGTCAGAGAACTTTTTCTCTGATTGAATATTGTCTGTTATCCTATCCTCCTTTCTTTTTAAGGCAATATTCAATTATACTTGTTTATTCCAACGTAAGTTGAAATAATACCAAACCAGTGGCGATAGAGAGAAGGTCCACCTGTTCCCATCCCGAACACAGAAGTTAAGCTTCTCATCGTCGAAGATACTTGGCTGGCGACGGCCCGGGAAAATAGAACACTGCTGGTTATCATTAAAGCAACCGCACGAGGTTGCTTTTTTGTTGCAAAAACATTTTCTTTTTCAAAAACGCAGTGTTCTGGCACACAAAGTGTGCCGTTTTGTGTTGCAAAACAATTTTCCCGAGTCCGAGAAAAACAGTCAAAGCGTGAGGGTGTCGATGACTGGCGAAAAAAAGTTGAATTTTGGGTATTGACAAATCGGGGGAGGTATGCTACAATCCTTCAAAGGAAGGATAAATATGGCAGAGATTTATAATATCGACTATGCGGCAAATCACTTGTATGTTTCGCAAACTGAAGAGTATTTCGCCGATATAAAAAAAGATTTAAAAAACGCCTTCGATTTGGCTGATGATGTCAATGGCTTGCTTTTTAAGGTACTTAAACTTTTTTCTAATATTGTTGCAAAAGACAAAACAAACACTATCAGTCAAAAATACAAGGCTTTTGGCGAACTTTTGGAAAACACATACATAAATTTCAACAATCTTTACAAAAATATGTTCTTGTTTTACAAAGAAGTTTGTGAAGAAGTTCGTTTTCTTGGAAGAATAACCAAAAAAGGCACAATCTCTTGCACAGACTTCACACATCTTAAGAAATTAGATGACAATTGTTTAGATTATTTTGATTTGAATTGTGAAGCCTTCATTGACGAAATTAAATACTACAAAGAACTTTCAAGCAAATTTGCAGAAGATGTCAGGGGTATCAATGAAAGTTACAAAAAAGGTGAGGATTTTTCAAATAAGGAAAGTTTGTATCAACGCGGTGACCTGAGAGTTGTCAAATAAAAAAGCATATGTCATATCGACATATGTTTTTTGGTTAGGCCTGCTTTTTGAGGGAGTCTTTCACGCCAGAAAAATCAATTGTGTAGATGGTTGGCTCGCCTTCTGTGGTAGGCTCAACTTCAAACACGCAAAGCCACTTTTCAGATGTTGAGTTGAGGTTTAAAATCCAGTGAGAGCCCGTTTCATCTGCGGTGTCGGTTTTTGCTTTTGTCATGTCGTAGTTGCCGTCAGTCACATCTTCCGCTTTAAAGAACTTTTCTTTTACAGTTTGTCCCTCTTCTGCTTTTACAGTCACAACAACGTAATAATTGTCTGTTGTAACTGAGCCGCCGAATGCACTTGCTTGTTCTTGACTGAATTTTGATGCAGAGCCGGTTGCTTTGAAGGTTTTTTCGTCAACTTTCTTGATTTGAAAATCTGATGAGTTTTCAAATTTTACATCTGAAAGTGTTGCTCCTTCTGTTGTGATGTAGTTTTGCATCTCTCCGCAGCCGGCAAAACTTAACGTTGCAAGCACCACCAATGCAAGACAAGCAAATTTTGTAAGCAAGTTTCTTTTCATATTGTTCTCCTTTTATTTTTTTCCTTTTTTCAGCAAAATCGCAAGAAATTTAAGGATTTATTATTAAGTTGCAATTTTTTTTAAATTTTATGTAAAAAATTGATATATTTTTTTTAAATTCGACGTTATATTGACATAGAAAACAATAAATGATATAATTTATCGCTTTTAAAAGAGTGAAATATGGAACGGATTGACATAAAATACATACAAAATGCCTTAAAAAACAACGGAATAGTTTATATACATTACAGATTTTTCGACATAGTGACAGAGCAAGTGCAAACTAAAGGCAGCGGGATTGCAAAACTTTTTTCTGTTTTCAAATTCCACAAAAAAATGCAGAAAAAAGAAGTTCTTGTTGAACGAACTGAATCGGTGTCAAAAATTCGCTCAAGAGGGAACTTATTTAAGGAAGAAATCAAAGATATACCATATGACAGAATTTTGTCTCTTGACAAAACAATCTATGGCGAAGGTTTGTATATTGCTCACAGACAAAACGAGGTTTATGACATCTTAAACGATGGCGGGGTGGTGATAGGCCGTTTTGATATGCAAGGAAAAGGACATTACTATCCAAACATGAATGGCTTGTTGCCAAAAGAGGCATATTTTGCTCAGGACAGAAACCAGGATTGTGACCCTGTGAGAATTGAAGAGATAATTGCTGACTATTATGCAAAAAATCCAGAATCCGATTTAGGCGAAATAAACAATGATTTGTTTGTACGGTTTCCAGATTTGACAAAATTTATCAAAGAAAAGGTATATGACAAAAAAGATAAAATAGAAAAAATGTGTGCAGACTTGGAAAAGACTCAAGAAATCAACGAAGATAAAAACAGAGAGATTTAATTTTTTTGAAAAAAGTATTGACAAATATTGGCGTATTTTGATATAAATATAACATAATTTGTTGAAAAGGAGGTGCACTCTCGTGGAAATAGTAGAAAATGTTTATGTTTCTTATATTTCTTGATGCGAAGGTGTGCCAAAAATTCCTCTCTTTGCGGGGGGGGGAAAAAAAAGACATCTAACCTTCGCGAAAATCAATCAGCGGAGGTTTTTTTATGAGTAAAAATATTATTGAAAACAATCAAACACAGAAAAAGCAGAACGAATTTAAACTCGGAAAATATTTATCAAAATACAAATTCTGGATTTTTCTGTATTTCTTTTTGACAATTGTTGCAGGCGTTTGTGACATTCTTCTCACTATTTTGCTTGCACAAGTTATTGTGTATGTGACTCCACAGATTGTCAGCGAAACAGTCACGATTCCACCCGACTTTCACAAAGCGCTTATCACAGGCTTGATTACAATTTCAATAGCTGTTTTGCAACGTTTTTGTTGGTATACAATATCTTGGATTTATTTCAAATATTCCAACAAAATAATGGCAAATCTTAATCTTGACCTTGCAAAGCAAGCCTTCAAACTGAATTCAAAGACCTACAACGACCACGACACCGGTACATTTGTTATGCGAATTGTTGAGGATCCTGCCAGAATCGTTGATCAACTTGCAACAGTTGTGGACATTTTGTTTGAAATGATCACATCTGTGGTTATGTTGATTTATATAACCACACTTAATGGTTGGGTGTCGCTGTGTCTTTTGGCGATTGTGCTGATTGGCTTTGTTTTGGAATACTATCGTGTGAAAATTCGCCGTAAAAACAGATTTGTTGTTCGTCAAAAAAATGATAAAATCAACTCTCTGACCACCGAAATTGTCAGAAGTGAAAAAGACATAAAATCTTTAGGCTTGGAGCAAAAACTTTCGGACGTTTCCAGGACAAATTACGAAGATTATCGCAAAGCAAGATACAAAATGGATCTTTCTGATTTAAAATTTTGGTCTTCACGAAACTTTGTTATTGGCATAGGAACAATGTTGGTGTTGTTGCTTGGAATTCATCTTATGAATCTTGGACTTTTGACTTTGGCTACATTTATGATAATTTATTCCAATCGTGGATCGTTATGGACACTCATTTCGGGTATTGGAAGCGTTACAAACAGCATTGTGGACATAAAAGTCAGTCACAAGCGTATGGCGGCACTTTTTGACGAAGATGAATTTGTTACTGAACGTTTTGGAGTTGAAAAACTTGAAAATGTTGTAGGAACAATCGAATTTAAAGATGTTTCCTACACTTTCCGTGAATATGAATATCCAAGTATGAACCAGCCGCAGAAAAATGCGGGGGGGGGATTTTTTAAAAAGCATACAAAACAACCTAAGAAAAAAGAATTGGTCTCTGAAAACAAAATTTTTGACAAGTTGTCTTTCAAAATCTCTCCAAACACCACAGTTGCATTTGTTGGAAAAAGTGGAAGCGGAAAATCGACAATCCTCAATCTTATGAGCAAAATGTACGAGGCGGACAGCGGTCAAGTTTTGATTGATGGTGTGGATATAAAAGATCTGGACAAACAAACTTTGCGTTCCACAATTTCACTTGTCAATCAATTTCCTTACATTTTTGACATGACTATAAAAGAAAATTTGCTGCTTGCAAAGGCCGATGCCACAGATGAAGAACTTTGGGACAGCATCAAAAAGGCAAGTTTGGACGAATTTGTTTCAAGTTTGCCAAAAGGGATTGACACGCAGGTAGGCGAAAGCGGTATCAAACTTTCCGGCGGTCAAAAGCAGCGCTTGGCTATTGCAAGGGCACTTTTAAGAAATTCCAATATCATTATTTTTGATGAAAGTACATCTTCTCTTGACAACTTTGCTCAAAACGAAGTGAAAAAAAGTATAGACGGATTGAAGGGCAAAAGCACAATTGTCATTGTTGCACACAGACTTTCAACAATCAAAAATGTTGACCACATATTCTTTCTTGACAACGGCATTATTGTTGATGAAGGAACATTTGACGAATTGTTTGCGCGTAATGAAAAGTTTAAAGCCATGTTTTTGGCAGAAAACATATAGAAAAAGCAAGGTTTTGCCTTGCTTTTTTAGTTTACTTGCACACCTGATTTGAGGTTATCACCTTGTTTATTCCTCCGCTTTGCTCCGTTACGCTTTGCGTTCCGCCACTGGTGGCTGTTACTTGCATAGCAAGTGCATCGCTTTGCGATGCAAACACAAGGTTTTTAGAACAAAAAAACTGCGTCTCCGCAGTAATTTTTTGGCTCCGGAGATAGGATTCGAACCTACGACCTTGTGGTTAACAGCCACCTGCTCCACCGCTGAGCTACTCCGGAATATATGCATCTTCAAACAAGATACTGCAATATTTTAGCAAATAAGTTTTGCTTTGTCAATAAATTTCACAAAATTTTTTACTTTTTTGATATTCTCTATTTCAACGCAAAATTGTAAGAAAAAACTTTGAAAAAGTTCTATAAAACGGTTGACAAGCGGTGGGGTGTGTGTTATAATAAGCGTGCTGTCAATTATGCGAGTGTATCGCGTAATGGTCATCGGGTGCGAAACGCAAGGTTGCTTACACCTATTCAAGCGGTGAGAAGATAATTTGCGTGGACCAAGTTTCGGGCAACGACCTGAGGCGACCAAAGTGACATTTTTTTAAGTCAAACAGCATGACACACACGGGGTAGTGTTCGGAGCAACACTTGTTTGTGGGAACAAGTTGCAAAAACACAAATCCGCAAAGAAAATGCAACACTGTTGGTAAGCAACATTACATGGAGGTAAAAAACAAAAATGGCAAATCAAAAAATGAGAATCAAACTTAAAGCCTATGAACACACACTTATCGATGAAGCGTGCAAAAGAATTATCGACACTGCTGCAAAGAACGGTGCAAAGGTTTCTGGGCCTATTCCACTTCCAACAGACAGAGAAGTGGTCACTGTGATTCGTTCTCCTCACAAGGATAAAGATTCAAGAGAACAATTTGAAAGCAAAACCCACAAAAGACTTATTGATATCTATAGTCCAAATGCCAAGGCAGTTGACGCTCTTATGAAGTTGGAACTTCCTGCCGGCGTTGAGATTAGCATCAAACTGTAAGGAGGAAGACATGAAAGCAATTATTGGTAAAAAACTTGGCATGACTCAGGTCTTCACCGAAGACGGTTTGGTCATTCCAGTGACTGTTGTTGAGGCTGGTCCAATAACAGTTGTTCAAAAAAAGACAAAAGAGGTTGATGGCTACAACACATACGTTTGTGCTTTCGATCAAAAAAAGAAAAATGTCACAAAACCTGAAAAAGGCTTGTTTGACAAAGCAAAGGTTGAACCTTGCAAAGTTTTGAAAGAACTTGCTCTTGACGGCGAGTTGGAAGTTGGCAGTGTTGTCAAAGCAGACACATTTGCTGCAAAGGACAGAGTTGATGTTGTTGGCATCACAAAAGGTCACGGATTTTCAGGTGTTATCAAAAGATGGAATCAACATCGTCTTAAGATGACACACGGTACTGGCCCTGTTCACAGAGAAGTTGGATCAATGAGTGCAAACTCATCTCCATCAAGAGTGTTTAAAAACAAACACATGCCAGGACAATATGGCAACGAAAGAGTGACCATTCAAAACTTGGAAATCGTAAAAGTCGATGCAGACAGAAACTTGCTTTTGATCAAAGGTAATGTTCCTGGTGCAAAGGGCGCAATCCTTACAATCAGACAATCTGTAAAGTAATTTAGGAGATAAAAATGGCAAAGGTTAAAGTTTTCAATATGAAAGCCGAAGAAGTTGGCGAAGTTAGCCTTAAAAAAGAAATCTTTGGCGCTGAATATAACGAACCTCTGATTCATGAAGTGATTGTTGCTTACAATGCAAATCAAAGACAGGGCAACAAAAGCACTTTGACAAGAAGTGAAGTGAGAGGTCATTCTGCAAAACCTTACAGACAAAAAGGCACAGGCAATGCAAGACAAGGCTCAACAAAAGGGCCACAATTCAGAGGCGGCGGAGTTGTTTTTGCTCCAAAACCAAGAGATTTTTCAAAGAAAGTGAACAAAGTGAAAAAATATGGCGCTTTGGTGAGCGCACTTTCTGCAAAAGTTTCGGACAAAAATCTGACCGTACTTGACAAATTTGATATCAAAGACGGAAAAACAAAAAATGCTCAAAAATTTTTGGATGCTTTCAAGTTTAATGGCTCTGTTTTGGTTGTTTCCACAAACAGCACAGACAAAACATTAAGAGCAACTGACAATATCCCAACAATCAACGTTGTGAATGTGGAACTTCTCAACACATATGAAGTTGTTGCAAACAAAAATATTGTTCTCACACTTGATGCAATCAAATTCTTAGAGGAGGGTGCAGAATAATGGAAGCAAGCGAAATCATCATTCGTCCACTTCTTACTGAAAAATCTTACGGCGGAATACAAAACAAAATCTACAGCTTTATTGTCGCCAAAGATGCAAACAAAGTTGAAATTGCTCGTGCAGTTGAAACAATGTTTAATGTTGAAGTGGCAAAAGTCAACACCCTTGTTATGAAAGGGCACAAAAAATCTCAAAACACAAGACAAGGAAGAACGGAAGGTCGTACAAGTGACTATAAAAAAGCGATAGTAACCTTGACCGAAAAATCAAAACCTATTGCGTTCTTTGAAAGTTTGTCATAAAGGTGGGAGGAAAAAATGGCTATTGTAAAAAGTAATCCAACTTCGGCAGGAAGAAGATTTTATACCAAACTCTCCACCGAAGAATTGACAAAAAAAGCACCTGAAAAATCTTTGCTTGATGTCAAGAAAAAACATGCAGGCAGAAACAATCAGGGCAAATTGACCGTTCGTCACCATGGCGGCGGAAACAGACAAAAATATCGTATCATTGACTTTAAACGCAACAAGGACGGCGTTCCTGCAAAAGTTACTGCCATTGAATACGATCCAAACCGTACTGCTTACATTGCACTTCTTTCTTACAAAGACGGTGAAAAAAGATACATTATTGCACCTGTTGGCTTGAAAGTTGGTGACATTGTTATGAGCGGAAGCGGCAGCGAAATCAAAGTTGGAAACAATCTTCCACTTTCAGACATTCCAGTTGGTTCTTTGGTTCACAACATCGAACTTGAGCCTAAAAAAGGCGGACAACTTGGACGTGCTGCAGGTGCTGAGATTCAACTTATGGCAAAAGAAGGAAAATTTGCAACTTTGAGACTTCCTTCAGGCGAAATGAGAAAAGTTTTGCTTGTTTGCCGAGCAACTATTGGAACTGTTGGAAATTTGGACCACGAACTTGTATCTCTTGGCAAGGCCGGAAGAACAAGACACATGGGTGTAAGACCATCAGTCCGCGGTGTTGTTATGAACCCTAACGACCACCCACACGGCGGTGGTGAAGGAAAGAGCCCAGTTGGTATGGCATCTCCTCAAACACCTTGGGGTAAGCCAGCACTTGGACTTAAGACCAGAAAGAAGAAAAACAAATCTAACCGTTTGATGGTTAAGAGAGTGAACTAGGAGGTCGAGAAATGAGTAACGAGAAAAAAATGCCTTATGTCAGCCCAGAACTTATGAAAAAAGTAAATCAGATGGCTGAAAGTGGCGTTAAAAAACCTATCAAAACATGGTCAAGACGTTCGACCATTTATCCAGAATTTGTCGGCTTTACATTTGCTGTTCACAACGGTAAAAAACACATTCCTGTTTACGTTACAGCAGATATGGTTGGTCACAAACTTGGAGAGTTTTCACTCACAAGAACTTTCAAAGGACATGCGGGTCAAAAGAAAGAAACCGCAAAGAATAGTTGAGGTGAAGTATGGCTACAAGAATTAGACAAAAAGCAGAAAAAAGAGCAGCCGAAAAAGATAAACGTCCATTTGCAGTTGCAAAAGGTGTTCGCATGAGCCCTTCAAAAGTCAGAATCGTTTTGGACGAAATTCGTGGCAAAAAAGCAAATGAAGCGGTTGCGATACTTTCATACATGCCACAAGCGGGTGCAGCAGAAGCCTTGAAAGTTTTGAAAAGTGCTATTGCCAACGCAGAAAACAACAAAGGACTTTCATCTGACAATCTTTATGTTGCAGAATGCTTTTCAAACAGCGGTTCTATGATGCGCCGCGTGACATTCAGAGGACGTGGTCGTGTTGACAACAGAGTTTTGAAAAGAAGTTGTCATATCACAATAATCCTTGACGAATTAAAGGAGGCAAAATAATGGGACAAAAAGTTAATCCGTATGGACTTCGAATCGGAATAAACAAAGATTGGCAATCAACATGGTATGCCAAGAAAGGTGATTTTGCCGCAAACATCAAAGAAGACCACGATATTCGTCAATTTTTTGCAAAAAAGCATTCAAATGCTGCTATTGCAAAAGTTGAAATCAAAAGAACAGAAAACAAACTTGAAATTGATATCTACACAGGAAAACCTGGAATGATTATCGGAACAAAGGGTGCAGGCATCGAACAAATTAAAAAAGAACTCAACACTCTTGTTCGCCCAGTAAAAAATCTTGTGTTGAATGTCAAAGAAGTAAAAAAGCCGGACCTTGATGCAAAACTTGTTGCAGAGAGTATTGCTCAACAACTTGAAAAGCGTATTCAATGGCGTCGTGCCTTGAAGTCTGCCCTTCAAAGAGTTATGAAGGCAGGGGCAAAAGGTTGCAAAGTTCAGGTGAGTGGTGTTATTGACGGTGCAAACACTATCGGCAGAACAGAAAAGTATATGGAAGGAAGTCTTCCACTTCACACTCTTCGTGCAGATATTGACTATGCTGAGACCGCTGCTTACACAAACTATGGCAAACTTGGCATCAAATGCTGGATTTACAAAGGCGAAATTCTGTCTAAAAATCCTATAAAGGAGGGTCAGAACAATGTTAATGCCTAAAAGAGTTAAAAGAAGAAAGGTTATGCGCGGTCGTATGACCGGAAAGGCCACAAGAGGAAACACTCTTTCTTATGGCACTTTCGGAATCGTGGCAACAGAGCCTTGCTGGATTAAATCAAATCAAATTGAGGCTGCCAGAATTGCGCTGACTCGATATATCAAACGTGGCGGAAAAGTTTGGATAAAAATCTTTCCAGACAAGCCTGTCACAAAGAAACCTGCTGAAACCAGAATGGGTTCCGGTAAAGGAAATCCAGAATTTTGGGTGGCAGTTGTAAAACCTGGTCGAGTTCTTTTTGAAATCGAAGGTGTTGCAGAGGAAACTGCTCGTGAGGCACTTCGTCTTGCTGGACACAAACTTCCTTGCAAAACCAAATTCATAAAGAAAGAGGGTGTTGAAGAAAAAGTAGGTGAACAAAATGAAGAATGAAGAAATCAAAACTTTGTCTTTAGAACAACTGAATGCAAAACTCAAAGAACTTAAAAACGAACTTTTCAATCTTCGTTTTTCACATGCAACTCGCAACCTTTCAAATCCGCTTGCAATCAGAAATGTAAGACGTGATATCGCAAGAGTGCAAACTGCTATAAAAGAAAAATCAAATGGAGGAAACAACAATGGAACGAAATAAAAGAAACACAAGACAAGGTGTTGTTGTCAGCGCTGGAAAGATGGACAAGACCGTTGTTGTTGAAGTAACAAGCAATGTTAAGGCTCCAAAAATCGGAAAAGTCGTAAAAAGAACAAAAAAATTTAAGGCACACGACGAAGAAAACATCTGCGGAATGGGCGACACAGTTTTGATTGAAGAATGCCGTCCACTTTCAAAAGACAAATATCACAGAGTTGTCAAAATCGTCGAAAAGGCTAAGTAAGGAGAGTGGAATATGGTACAACCTCAAACAAGACTTAAAGTTGCTGACAACACTGGTGCAAAAGAAATTATGTGTATCAGAGTGCTTGGCGGTTCTTTCAGAAGAAGTGGAAATATTGGTGATGTTATTGTGGCATCTGTCAAAAAAGCCATTCCTGGTGGAAGCGTAAAGAAAGGTGATGTTGTCAAGGCAGTTGTTGTGCGTACAACAAAAGGTCTCAACAGAAATGATGGCTCGCATATTCGCTTTGACGACAATGCAGCTGTGATTATCGACAATCAAAAACAGCCAAAAGGCACTCGTGTGTTTGGACCAATCGCAAGAGAACTTCGTGACAAGGGCTATATGAAAATTATTTCCCTTGCTCCAGAGGTTATTTAAGGAGGGCTGAAACATGAGAATGACAATAAAAAAAGGTGACAACGTTGTTGTTATCACCGGAAAAGAAAAAGGCAAAACCGGCAAAGTTTTGGAAGTTTTTCCCGAACAAAACAGAGTTTTGGTTGACGGAGTGAACATAGTTTCTCGTCATCAAAAAGCAAGAAATCAACAAGAAAAGAGCGGAATTGTCAAAAAGCCTGCTCCAATCAATGCTTCAAATGTTATGGTTGTTTGTCCCGTATGCGGCAAAGCGACAAGAGTACATCACAAAGAAATTGATGGCAAAAAAGTTCGCGTTTGCAAATGTGGCGGAAGTTTGGATAAAGAATTTGTAAAAAGCACCAAGAAAGAAGCCAAAAAAGTTGCAAAGGCCGAAGTAAAACAAACAAAAACAGAAAAAGCTGAGGCAAAACCTGCAGAAACAAAAGTTGCAGAAAAGAAAACAGTTTCAAAACCAAAAACTGAAACCAAAAAGACAACTGCAAAAACAGAAAAACCTGCAGAAAAAAAAGTAGCATCAAAAACTACTGAAAAAACCACAAGTGCACAAAAGTCGAATGCCAAAACAAACAAGGCATCAAAGTAAGACGCAAGGAGCCGAAAAATGAAAGAACAAAATCAAACCGCAAAGCGTTATAAAGAGGAAATTGTTCCAGAACTTATCAAAGAGTTTGGATACAAAAACATCAACGAAGTTCCAAAACTTGTAAAAATTGTGCTTAATATGGGACTTGGAGATGTTAAGGACAATTCCAAAAGTTTTAATATCGCTGTTGACGAACTTGCTCTTATTGCAGGACAAAAACCTGTCACCACAAAAGCGAAAAAGGCAATTTCAAACTTTAAAGTTCGTGCTGGCATGAAAATTGGTGCAAAAGTGACACTTCGTGGCACAAGAATGTATGAGTTTTTTGACAGATTGACGGCGATTGCACTTCCACGTGTACGTGACTTCCGCGGAATTTCTGACAAATCTTTTGATGGTCGTGGAAATTACTCTATGGGCATCAAAGAACAGTTGATTTTCCCTGAAATTTCTTATGATAAAGTCGAAAAAATCAGAGGGCTTGACATTTCGTTCATCACCACTGCAAAAACTGATGCAGAGGCAAAAGCACTCTTGAAGGCACTTGGCTTGCCTTTCAATAGATAAGGAGAATAAGTTATGGCAAAAAAATCTTTGATTGCAAAGCAAAAAAGAGAACCTAAATACAAGACAAGAGCGTACACTCGTTGCTCTATCTGTGGCAGACCTCATGCTGTGCTTCGCAAGTATGGTATTTGCAGAATTTGTTTCAGAGAAATGGCAAACCGTGGGGAAATCCCTGGTGTCAAAAAGTCAAGTTGGTAAGGAGGGGAGAAAGAATGTCTACATTTACAACAGATCCAATTGCAGATATGCTTACAAGATTGCGCAATGCTATTCAAGCAAAACACAACACTGTGCAAATCCCTGCATCTAAAGAAAAAGTTGAAATCGCTAAGATTCTTTCAGACGAAGGATATATAAACGAGTACAAACTTGTTGACGCCGGCAAATTTAAAAACATTGAAATTTCTATCAAATATGATGAAGAAGGACAAAGTGTCATTCAAGGTTTGAAAAGAATTTCAAAACCGGGCCTTCGTATTTATTCTGAAAAGCAAAATCTTCCAAAGGTTATTAGCGGCCTTGGAATTGCCATTATTTCCACAAACAAAGGAATTGTAACTGACAAAGTTGCAAGAAACCTTGGTGTTGGTGGTGAAGTTTTGGCGTATGTATGGTAAGGAGGGCGAGAAGATGTCAAGAATAGGAAACAAACCAATCAAACTTGAAGCAGGCGTCACATTTGTACGTGATGGCGACGAAATTAAGGTGACTGGACCAAAAGGCACCCTCACTCATTATATCGACAAAGGCGTCAAGACAGAAGTGAAAGACGGACTTGTACATTTCACTTATGAAGACGAAAACCTAAATGCAAAACAAGGTCTTGCTCGTGCACTCGTAAACAATATGGTTATTGGAGTGACAAAGGGCTGGGAGAAAAAACTTGTTATTGCCGGAGTTGGCTGGAAAGCACAGGTTTCTGGAAACAAACTTGTTATGAGTCTTGGACTTTCTCACCAAGTGGAAGTTGAAATTCCAGAAGGACTTAAATTAAATTGCCCTCAACCAACCGAAGTTGTTGTTTCGGGCATTGATAAAGAAAAAGTCGGACAGTTCTGTGCTGTTATTCGTGCAAAAAGACCTTATGAACCTTATCATGGCTATGGTATCCATGTTGAAGGCGAACAACTTATTCACAAGGTCGGCAAGGCTGCAGGAAAGAAAAAGTAAGCGGGAGGAAAGATAGATGATAAACGTTAAAGACAAAAATCAAGAAAGACAAATTCGTCACAAAAGAGTACGTAAGACTGTCTCTGGCACTGCTGATCGCCCACGTTTGTGTGTAAATCGCAGTTTGTCAAACATCTACGCTCAAATTATTGATGACGTCAAAGGAAACACTATTGTTTCTGCTTCCACTCGCGAAAAAGAAATTGCAGCAAAAGTTGCGGGAAAAACCAAAACCGAAGCCGCAAAAATCGTTGGCGAAATTTTGGGGCAAAGAGCCGTTGAAAAGAAAATCAAAGAAGTCGTTTTTGATAGAGGTGGCTACCTTTATACAGGACGTGTTCAAGCATTGGCTGACGGAGCAAGGTCAGCAGGCTTGAAATTTTAGGAGGACGTTATGGCAGAAGAAATTGAAAAGAAGCCTGTTGAAACACAAAACACTGAAAACAGCAAACCTAACAGAGCAGAAAACCGTGGTGAAGGCAGAAGCCAAAACAACCGCCGTGACGGACGTCGCGACAGAGAGCGTTCTCAAAAACGTGAAGATGATGGCTTGGATAAAAGAATGGTGTCTGTTCGCCGTGTAACAAAGGTTGTCAAAGGCGGACGTACACTCAGATTTTCCGCACTTGTTGTTGTGGGCGACCACAAAGGAAGTGTTGGAATGGGTATTGGAAAGGCAAATGAAGTGCCTATCGCTATCGACAAAGCCACTGTTGCTGCAAAAAAGAGTATGAAAAAAGTTTCACTTGTTGACGGAACAATTCCTCATCAAACAAATGGAAAATTTGGCACAACAAACATTTTGATGATGCCAGCAGAACAAGGTCACGGTGTTATTGCCGGTGGTGCCGCGCGTGCAGTTTTGGAAGTTACTGGAATAAGCAACATTGTGACAAAGATTCATGGCTCAACAAACAGCATCAATGTTGTGAAAGCAACATTAAACGGACTTAACACTTTGAAAACTCGCGAAGAAATTGCTGCTCGTCGTGGCAAAAAGCCCGAGGAAATTTAAGCGGAGGGTGATATGAACAAAGAAAAAACATTGAAAGTAACTTGGATTCGCAGTGCTATTGGCTACAACAAAAGCCAAATGAAAATTATGGAAGCACTTGGATTTAAGAAACTTCATCAAACAAGAATTTTGCCAGACAACGAGAGCGTTCGTGGAAGTTTGCACCATGTTGCACACCTCGTTAGAGTGGTAGAAGAAAGTGAGGTGCAGTTATGAAAATGGAAAATCTGAAACCGGCAGTCGGTGAAAAAACAAAAAAAGTACGTATCGGACGTGGAATTGGTTCTGGAATTGGCAAAACTTCTGGAAAAGGTCATAAAGGTCAAAATGCCAGAAGTGGTGGCGGTGTTAAAGCCGGATTTGAGGGCGGAAACATTCCGATGATCAGAAAGATTCCTATCAGAGGATTCAACAACAAAAATTTTGCAAAAGTTTACTCCACAGTCAATGTTGGCGACCTTGAAATTTTTGAGGCAAACGCAGAGATTACTGAAGAACTTTTGTACGAAACACGTGTTATTGGCAAAAGACAACCATATGGCTTGAAAGTTTTGGGTGACGGAGAAGTGACAAAACCATACACAATCCATGCAGCCAAAGCAACAAAGTCCGCAATAGAAAAGATTGAAAAAGCAGGCGGAAAAATCGTTTTAGAGTGATCACTTGCACATTTCAATAAAAATGAAGATAAAAATTTTCGGAGGAGTTGAATATGTTTAAAACTCTTGCAAATGCCTTTAAAATAAAGGAATTGCGAAAGAAAATCCTCATTACTTTGGGGCTTTTGATATTGTTCCGTGTTGGTTGCGCACTTGTTTGCCCGGGTTTCAACCTTAAGGACGCAGTTGCAGGCTCGTCAAGTGGAACGACATTCTTTTCCTTGATGAACCTTTTGTCCGGTGACGCACTCTCAAACGGCTCAATCCTTGCACTTGGTGTTTCGCCTTACATTACGGCATCAATTGTTATACAACTTTTGACAGTTGCAATTCCTGCTTTGGAAAGGTTGTCAAAACAAGGTGAGGACGGCAGAAGAAAAATTCAGTTTTACACTCGAATTTGCGCTCTTGTGCTTGCTCTTGCACAGGCAATCGGAATTGTTGTAAGTTTTCAAGGCTATGTTGCCACAAATGTACTCAATTTGCCACAATGGTTGATTTGCACCGGCATTGTGCTGATGCTTACAGCAGGCGGAATGTTCACAGTTTGGCTTGGTGAAAAAATCACACAAGTTGGCGTTGGAAATGGTATGAGTTTGTTGATTTTTGTCGGCATTATCTCGTCCGCTTCAAACGGAATTTACAATGCTTTCTTGCAAGTTGGTGAAGATATAAACAATTTGTGGAGTGTGATCATCTACATCGTTGCATTGGTGCTTGTGTTTGGACTTATCGTGTTTATCGACAGTTCAGAGCGTCGTGTTGGTGTTAAGTATGCCAAACAAATCAAAGGCAGAAGAATGTATGGTGGACAAGACACATTTATTCCAATCAAATTGAATGCGTCAGGGGTTATGCCAATCATTTTTGCGACATCTCTTTTGACACTGCCTCAATTGGTTATGAGTATATTCTGGCCGAATTCTGATGCTTATATTTGGTATCAAACATATATGGGCACAAGTTCTTGGGTTTATATAGTTTTCCTTGCAGTTTTGATTTTTGCTTTTGCATTCTTCTATGCACAAATCACTTTCGACACCGACGATATTTCACGTAGGCTGCAACAACAAGGTGGATTTATTCCGGGCATAAGACCGGGGAAAACCACAGGCGACTATTTGAAAAAGATTTCAAAGCGTATCACACTTTTTGGTGCAGTGTTCTTGGCGATAATTGCACTGTTGCCGTCACTTGCCTTTAAAGCGATTGATGACTACACACTTGCAACACTTGTAAACGCATTCTCAACCACAGGGCTTATGATTATAGTTTCGGTTGCTCTTGAATTTGACAAGAGCCTGGAAGCACAAATGCTTATGAGAAACTATAAGGGATTTCTCGACTAATCGCGGAGACAACTAGAATTTTTTGACGCGGACACGCTCACGCTAACCGCTAAAATTCGTTTTTCCCGCGGACCCCTTTTCGCCTCTTGCAAAATTCCGCTGGACATTTTGCTGCGAGAGAGGTGCCACCAAAATTTTGAGAGCGGGCGAAGCCTTGTCACTACAAAATTTTGGTTGGAGTATGAAAGCAAATGCAAACATGATATTGAAAGAAGTTTATAAAGCAAAAACAAGTGAAAGGAGTTTATATGAATATCATTTTACTTGGTGCTCCGTTTTCGGGAAAGGGCACTTTGGCAAGAAAATTAACAGAGGACTTTGGTCTTGTGCAAATTTCCACAGGTGACCTTTTCCGCGAAAATATAAAAAATGGAACAGATGTCGGAATGTTGGCAAAAAGTTTTATGGACAAAGGACAACTTGTTCCGGACAGTGTGACGGTGGAGATGTTGAAACAACGCATCGCACAAAAGGACTGCCAAAAAGGTTTTATCCTTGACGGCTTTCCTCGTACAATTCCACAGGCAGAAGCGCTGAAAAAAATTGCTGAAATAGACACTGTCATTCAACTTGACGTTCCGTTTGATGAAATCAGACGTCGCGCCTTAGGTCGAAGAACGTGCAGTAAATGTGGTGAAATTTACAACACGTCGACCTATGATAAACCTACCTGCAAAAAATGCGGTTCACCACTGTTCCAAAGAGATGACGATAATCTGGAAACAGTAAATGCTCGTCTGGAAGTCTATGCAAATCAAACAGCACCACTCATAGACTTCTACGCTGAACGGTTGTTTGTCGTGAAGGGTCAAAAAGACGCAGATGCGACATATCAAATCGTCAAAAACTTTTTGAAAGGGAAAATTTGAATGATTCAAAAAACTCCTGCGGAAATTGTCTTGATCAAAAAAGCGTGTCAACTCACCAGAGATGCACTTGTGTTTGCAAAAACACTTGTAAAACCGGGAATTTCCACTTATGATCTTGACAAATCCATAGAAAAGTTTATAATTGAAAGTGGTGGACGCCCAGCGTGCCTTGGATACGAGGGATATCCTGCCGCAACTTGCATTTCGGTCAACGAAATGGTTGTCCATGGTATTCCAAGTAAAGACATCATTTTGAAAGAGGGCGATATTGTCAGCATCGACATTGTTGTGGCCTACAAAGGTTATCACGGCGATGCGGCAAGGACCTATCCTGTTGGAAATGTGAGCGAAGAAAAGCAAAAACTCATCAGTGTGACCAAAGAATGTTTCTTTAAGGGTATTGAAAACATTCGTATTGGTGACAGACTTGGAAAACTTTCACATGCTATTCAAACTCATGCCGAAGGAAACGGATTTTCGGTTGTCCGAGAACTTTGTGGACATGGAATAGGTCGAAAAATGCACGAAGCACCATCAGTGCTAAACTATGGCAAAGAAACTGATGGTCCAATTATCACCGAAAATGCTGTGCTTGCCATAGAGCCTATGATAAATGCCGGAAAAAAAGAAATTGGAATGCTGAGTGATGGATGGGGGATTGTCACACGAGACAGAAAACCCTCTGCTCACTACGAAAACACAGTTTTGTTTACGCGAAGTGGGCTGGAAATCTTGACTTTGGAGGCAGATGATGAACATCAAAAAAGGTGATGTGGTCATTGCCACTGCGGGAAAAGAAAAAAATCAGTTTTTTGTGGTCAAAGATTTGGACGAAAAGTATTGCTTTTTGGTGGACGGTGACCGCTTGAAACTTTGCAAACCGAAAAAAAAGAGCCTCAAACATGTTCAGAAGGCTTTGAAAGTGGGTTTTGACGAAACAAAACTTGCATCTGAACAAGAGAATGTCAATGCGGCCATCAGAAATTTTTTGAAGGAGACAAACTTATGTCGAAAGAAGATGTGATTGAATTTGAAGGAAAGGTGATTGAGGTTTTGCCAAGCATGACCTTTAAGGTAGAACTTTCCAATGGTCATGTCATCACGGCATACATTTCGGGCAAACTGCGTCAAAATTTCATTCGTATTATCGAAGGTGACAAAGTGAAAATTGAAATGAGCCCGTACGATCTCACCAAGGGACGCATCACTTGGCGAGAAAAGGGACAGTAAAGGAGCAAAAAATGAAAGTTAGAGCATCTGTAAAGCCTATGTGTGATAAATGCAAAGTCATCAAAAGAGATGGCAAAGTGATGGTTATTTGCTCCAAGAGCAAAAAACACAAACAAACACAGGGCTGACAATCAAATTGTCAAACAAAAAAAACAAAATTTCAAGGAGAAAATTAAATGGCGAGAATTGCTGGTGTTGACCTTCCAAGAGAAAAAAGGTTGGAATATGGTTTGACATACATCTACGGAATTGGACCTGAAACATCTCGTAAAATCTGCAAAGAGACAGGAATTTCTTTGGACGTTCGTGTCAAAGATTTGACAGAAGATGAGATAGCCAAACTTCGTAACTATATCGACCATAATCTTGTTGTGGAAGGCGAACTTAAAGGAAAAGTAAGCATGAATATCAAAAAACTCAACGAAATTGGGTGCTATCGTGGTATTCGTCACAGAAAAGGACTTCCTGTTCGTGGACAAAGCACAAAAAACAACGCACGTACAAGAAAAGGTCCAAAGAGAATCGTGAGCGGAAGCTCAAAGAAAGGTAAGTAAGAGGTGAGCAATGGCAACAAACACTAAAACTACAGCAAAAAAGAAAACTGTAAAGACAAGAAAAAGAGTTTCAAGAAATGTTGAAAAAGGTCAAGTTCATATCACAACTTCTTTCAACAACAATATCATTGTGTTCACAGATATGAACGGCAATGTTATTTCTTCATGCTCATCTGGAAGACTTGGGCTGAAAGGCTCCAAGAAAAGCACTCCATTTGCTGCTCAAACTTGCGTTGAGCAAGCAGGTAAAGTTGCTTTGGACAACGGTATGAAATCCGTTGAAGTTTATGTTAAAGGTCCAGGAAATGGCAGAGAAAATGCTATTCGTGCTCTTTCCACATTGGGCTTTAATGTCACACTTATCAAGGATGTTTCTCCAATCGCTCACAACGGTTGCAGACCTCCAAAAAGAAGAAGAGTTTAAAAGGAGAAAAGACAAATGGCAAGAACTATTGAACCAGATTGCCGTCAATGCCGTAGAGAAGGTCGCAAACTTTTTCTTAAGGGAGAAAGATGCTTGACCAAAAAATGTGCTATGGAAAGACGACCTGTCATTCCTGGCCAACATGGTGCTTCTCGTAAAAGGGTTACTGAATACGGACTCCAACTTCGCGAAAAGCAAAAAGTAAAAAGAATGTATGGCATTTTGGAAAGACAATTCGAAAAATATTTTGAAGATGCTTCACGTAGTAAAGGTGCAACCGGCGAAACAATGCTTTCTTTGATTGAAAGACGTCTTGACAATGTGATTTATCGTATGGGCATTGGTGCTTCCAGAGCAGAGTGCCGTCAGATTGTCAATCATGGACACATCTGTGTGAACGGAAAACGCGTTTCTATCGCATCTTTCAGGGTTAAACCTGGTGACGTTATCACAGTTAAGGAAAACAAACAACAACTTGAGATGTTTAAAGGTCTTAAGGGAATGAAGATTGTTATGCCAAAATGGTTGGAATTCAACAGCGAAACCTTGACAGGAAAAGTTTTGGCAAATCCAACGCGTGAAGATATTGACAGCGACATCAAAGAACAACTGATTGTCGAGTTGTATTCAAGATAAAATAGGGGGAAAATATAATTATGATGGAAATGGAAAAACCAAAAATCACTTGTGAAGAAACAGACGGAGGCAATTTTGCAAGATTTGTGGTAGAGCCTCTTGAAAAGGGTTACGGCATCACTCTTGGAAACTGCATGAGAAGAACACTTTTGTCCTCACTTCCTGGTTCCGCTGTGATTGCATTCCGTATTGCAGGCGTTTCACACGAATTTTCTACAATTCGCGGAATTACTGAAGATGTTGTTGACATTGTTTTGAATCTTAAAAGTTTGGCAGTAAAATGCTCAAATCAAGACAAAAATTTTGTCACCTACCTTAAACTTCGTAAAAACAAAGCGGGAGAGGTTACTGCAAAAGATTTTGAAAGCAACGACCAAGTTGAAGTGCTCAATCCTGACCTTCACATCTGCACAATGGACGAAGGCGCCGTGTTTGACCTTGATGTTATGATTGGCAACGGCCGTGGATATGTTCCTTCCGAAGAAAATAAAGCAAAATTTGATGATATTGACTTTATTGCTGTTGACAGTATCTTTTCACCAGTCAAAAAAGTCAACTTCAATGTAAGTGCAACTCGTGTTGGACAAAGCATTGACTACGACAAACTCACTTTGGAAGTGACCACAAATGGCACAACAACCGCTCGTGAAATCGTTTCTTTGGCGGGAAAAATCATCAACGAACACGTAAATTTGTTTATCGAACTTTGTGCCGAGATGAGCGATATGACAATCTTGCTTTCTCGTGAAGAAGACAAACAAGTGAAACTTATGGAACTTCCTATTGAAGAAATGGACCTTTCAGTTCGCTCTTACAACTGCTTGAAACGTGCAGGTTTGAACACTATTCAAGACTTGTTGAAAAAGACAAGAAGCGACATGTTCAAGGTTCGCAACTTGGGTGCAAAATCTGTTGAAGAAGTCATTCAAAAACTTGAAAGTTATGGTTTTTCACTTCGAAAAGAAGAAGAATAAGTGAAATTTCACTTTATGTTGGTTTGTTTCCAACAAAACAATAAAAAAAGGGCAAAATGCCCGTAAGGAGAAAAATAATGGCTAACGATAAATTAGGCAGACCTTCAAAAGAAAGAGATGCAATGCTTCGCGGTCAAGTTTCCGCTCTGCTTTGGAACGGAAGGCTTGAAACAACTCTTGCAAAAGCAAAATCAACTGCAAGAATCGCTGAAAAAATCATCACTTTGGCAATCAATTCTTATGAAGACACTTTGAAAGTTGTCAAGGACATCAAAGGTGCTGACGGCAAAAAAGTGAAAAAAGAAGTTCTTAATGACGGTCCAAAAAAACTTGCTGCTCGCAGAAAGATTATGGGCTATGTTTATGACGTGCAAGAACAAAGAAAGCCAAAAGAAAGTATGCAAGCGTACAAGGCTCGTATTGAAGGTATCAATCATCCACTTTTGGAGAAGATATTCAATGTTTATGCACCAAAATATGCTGAACGTGCAAAAACTTCTGGACAAGGCGGTGGCTACACAAGAATTATCAAACTTGGCTCTCGTCGTGGTGATGCTGCACAGATGGCAGTTGTTGAATTGGTGTAACAAAAAATCTCTTGAAAAAGAGATTTTTTTTATTTATATTTACGTCTAAATTTGTGTTTAGGTAAAGTTTTTAAAAAAATCATATATATTTTTATGTTTGAAAAATTTGATTTTATTGAAAATGCTGACCTCAAGGACTTCTCTACAATGAAAGTTGGCGGGAAAGCAAAATATATTATTTTTCCAAAAAATGCTGATGAAATAAAAAAAAATTTGCAAATTTGCCGCAAAAATGACATAAAAACGTTTATTTTAGGTAACGGAAGCAATGTTTTGTTTGATGATAAGGGGTTTTCCGGAGCGATAATTTGCCTCAAAAAAATGCAAGATATCACCTTTTTGGAAAATAATGTTGTTGAAGTGTCGGCAGGGGTCAATCTTTTTGCATTGAATATGGCGCTTTGCAAACATGGTTTGTCGGGATTGGAATTTTGTTATGGAATTCCTGCAACCATAGGTGGTTTTTTGGTGATGAATGGCGGCTGTTTTGAACACGAAATTTGCGAATTTGTTCAAGAAGTCAAAGTGCTTAAAAACGACAGGATTTTTGTCTTAAAAGCAGAGGATTGTGACTTTTCTTATCGGCATTCAAATTTGCAGAATTGCGTTGTTTTGAGCGCAAAATTGCAACTTTTTGCGGAAAAACCCGACAAAATAAAACAAAATATGGATTTTTACTTAAATTTGAAGCGAGAAAAACAGCCGTGTGAAATGCCCTCGCTTGGAAGTGTGTTTAAAGTGATAAAAACAAAACCTGAAATTCACCCTGCCAAATTGATTGACAAAATGCACCTAAAAGGTGTTAAAATAGGGGGAGCAGAGGTTTCAACAAAACATGCCGGTTTTATTGTAAATTGTGGAAACGCCACAAGTGCCGATGTTTTGAATTTAATCGTTTTTTTGGAGCAGAAACTTGCCGAAATTGGAGTGAATGTTGAAAGAGAAATTGTGGTGCTTAAGGAGGAACAAAATGGACAAATGGCATAAAAGATTTATGGAGCTGACAGAACATGTTGCAACGTGGTCAAGTTGTATAAGGCGTCAAGTTGGTGCGGTTATTGTTCGGGACAAGCGTATCATGACGACAGGCTATAATGGCGCACCTGCGGGAGTGAAAACTTGTATTGAACGTGGCTTTTGTTTAAGGACAAAACTTAATATTCCTAGTGGCACTCATGCGGAAACTTGTTATGCCGCACATGCCGAGCAAAATGCCATCATTCAAGCAGCACGCGAGGGGATAAGTTTGAAGGGCTGCACACTTTATTGCACACATCAACCTTGTGTTGTTTGCGCCAAGATGATCATAAACGCAGGAATAAAGGAAGTTATTTACAAAGAGGGATATCCAGACGATTTTGCGCGTGAAATCTGTGATGAGGCAGGCGTGAAATTGATAAAATATGACGATTTGACGAAAGAATAATCTTATTTATTGTAAAAATTGAAAAAATAAAAATAGAAGGGAAAAGCAATGCTTTTATACGGAGATTATCATACACACACGATATATTCAAGATTTAATCATGGAAAAGGAACCGTGCTTGAAAATGCCTCAGTTGCTGCTGATAAAGGGCTGAAGCAAATCGCCATCACAGACCATGGCTTTAATCACGAATTTTTTTCTGTTCGTCGCAACAAAATTCCACAACTGCAAGAAGATATATTAAATGCCAAAGAAATCACAGGCGTGGATATTTTGCTTGGCGTGGAAGCCAATCTTATTTCGCTTGATGGCGATATAGATATCAAAGAAGAGGATTATGAATTTTTGGATATTCTTTTGGTCGGGCATCACCGCTTTGCGCATATGAATTCTTTGCGGGATAAGGCTCTCCTGAATTGGGCAAACATATATAGCGAAGTGTTTCGTCCAAGCAAGGAAAGAATAAATCGCAACACGACCGCATTTTTAAAAACTTTGGACAAGTATCCAATCGATATTATCACACATCTTAATTATGGATTTGAAACTGACACTATTGCCGTGGCAAAAATGGCAAAACAAAAGGGTGTGTACGTTGAACTCAACGGCAAGCACATCAATTTTACAGATGAGGAAATGCAGATTATGGCAAGCGAAGGTGTGAAATTTATTTGCGACAGTGACGCACATCGTCCAGAAAGAGTTGGCGAAGTGAACAGTGCCATGAATTTGATTTACAGGCTTGGAATACCTCTTTCGCAGGTCGGAAATATAGACAAATTACCAAAATTTCACAAAAAACGTGGAAATTAAGGAGAAATAAGTGAGTTTTTCAAGAGATTCAAAAGTTGAGATAATAAAAACAACGGTTGTTGAGGACGACTCACAGGCACTTGCTTTTTTGTCTGGACTTTTTCATTCTTGTGGACAAATTGAAAAGAAAGATGGCAAACTGTTTTTTAAAATCGTTTCAGACGTTGAGCAACTTTTTGATTTTGTCAATAAACTTTTGAAAAAATACTTTGGACAGACCATTTCTCCAGAAATTTCAGAAAATTACAACATAAACAAAAACACTTACTATGAAATTTCATTTGAACTTGAAAAATTTAAGAATATGCTTTTGAATGTTGGCATTATAGATGTTTTGGACGGGCAAATAAGTTTGAAACTTGACCTTGACCAGAATCTTTTGTTTGAAGATGAAACAAAACGTGCTTTTTTGCGTGGAGCATACATAGGTGCTGGCACATCGAGTATAAAGTTGTCAGACGGTGTAGCGCAAAGTTGCGGATCGGGATATCATATGGAATTTTCCAGTCAAAGTCATTCATTTTTGACCGAACTTTCTCACATTTTGGCCGAATATGGTATAATCGGAAAAATTTTTGAGCGCAAAAACTCGTTTGTGCTTTATATCAAAGATGCTCAAACAATTCAAGACCTTTTGGCTCTTTTGGGCGCCAACAACAGTGTTTTGCAACTTTCCAACGAAATTGTGACGCGAGAACTTAGAAACAAGGTCAACAGGCAGGTGAATTGCATAAATGCCAACATAAACAAAACAGTTGAGGCAAGTTTTAAGCAAACGTCAGCAATCAACGCAATTGAGGAAACCATAGGCTTGGAAAGTTTGCCGGAAGATTTGCAAGAGGTTGCTGTTTTAAGACTCGCCAATCCCGAAGAAAGTTTGGACGAACTACTGAAACTTTCCACAATCAAGTTGACAAGGTCGGGACTTGCACACAGATTTAGAAAACTAATTAAAATTGCAGAAAACTTGGAGGAGTAGGCAGTGGATAAAAAAGATTTTGTGCATCTGCATGTACATACGGAATATTCTTTGCTTGACGGAATTGCCCGCATAAACAAACTTGTGGACTATACAAAAGAGCGTGGATACAGCGCTGTGGCAATCACTGACCATGGCAATATGTATGGTGCTTTGGCTTTTTATGAAGAATGCATAAAGGCGGGCATAAAGCCTATTTTGGGCTGCGAGTTTTATATCTGCAATGATTTGACCAGAAAACAAGGAAAAGATGATATCGGACACATTATTTTGCTTGCAAAAAACAACGAAGGCTACAAAAACTTGATGAAACTTAATGAAATCGCCTTTTGTGATGGTTTTTATTACAAGCCACGTATTGACTACCAAACACTTGCACAGCATTCAAAAGGAGTGATTTGTCTTTCTGCTTGTCTTGCAGGGCATATTCCAAATCTTATTTTGCAGCGTCGTTTTGACGAAGCAGATGCGTTGGCACTTAAACTTAAAAGCATGTTTGACGACGGAGATTTTTATCTTGAAGTGCAAAATCATGGCATACCTGAGCAAAAAATTGTCAATCAATATCTTTCTGAAATATCAAAAAAATTTGGCATAAAACTTGTGGCCACAAACGATGTGCATTATCTCAATAAAGATGATGCCGAACTTCAAGATGTTTTGATGTGTATCCAAATGGGCAAATTTGTTGATGACGAAGACCGAATGAAATTTCCCACAAACGAATTTTATTTGAAAACATATGACGAAATGCTGGAAGCGATGGCTGGATACGAGGAGGCTCTTGAAACAACACTTGAAATTGCCCAAAAGTGCGATGTTGTCATTCAAACAAAATCTTTGGGAGAAGTTTATGGCATAGACGAAAAATATAAACTGCCTTCAAACAAAAACCACATTCCAAAGTACGTTACAAGCACCGGCGAAGAGCCTTATGAGTTTTTGCGCAGGATTTCTTATGAGGGCTTGCACAAAAATTACAAAACAATCACACAAGAACTTATTGACCGTCTTGAAATGGAACTGAAAATAATCAATGACCAAGGATTTGTGGAGTACTTTTTGATTGTGTGGGATTACATCAACTACGCCAATCAAGTTGGCATTCCTGTTGGGCCGGGTCGTGGAAGCGGTGCCGGAAGTTTGGTGGCATACACGTCTGGAATTACGCGCGTTGATCCAATGCGTTATAATTTGTTCTTCGAGCGTTTTATCAACAAAGAACGTGTTTCTATGCCCGACTTTGACGTCGATTTTTGTACTGAACGTCGTGGAGAAGTTGTTGAATATGTCAAACGCCGATACGGCGAAAGTCATGTTGCCGGCATTGGAACTTTTGGTTGTATGCAAGCAAAAAATGCCATTCGCGATGTGGCACGCGTTATGAAAACACCTATTCCAGATGTTATGCGTTTGACAAAACTGATACCAAACAAATTGCCAGATGGCATAAAAAAGCCACCAGTACTGAAATATTATTTTGGACTTACAGGCAAGCCGGAAAACGATAAGTTTATCATTCCGGAACTTAGAGAGGTCTATGACAACGACCCTCATATGAGGAAAATCATTGATATCGCCAACAAACTTGAGGGCGTTCCAAGAAACACTTCTCAGCATGCTTGCGGAATTTTGATTGCGCCCGAAGATGTCACAAACTATGTCCCGGTTGCAAAAACTGACAACGAGCGCGTGACACAATACAGCATGATAGAACTTGAGCACCTTGGACTTTTGAAAATGGACTTTTTGGGGCTTGCCAACCTAACCGATATAAAAAAAGCGTGTGATTATATTTATGAAAATCACAATATCAAAATCGATTTTTACAACATGGAGTACAACGACCAAAATGTGTACAACATGATTGCTGCCGGAAAAACTGATGCGGTGTTTCAACTTGAAAGTGCCGGCATGAAAAAGTTTATGAGAGACCTCAAACCAAACTGTTTGGAAGATATCATCGCCGGTGTGTCGATGTATCGACCAGGGCCCATGGATTCCATTCCAAAATTTGTCAAAAACAAGGCAAATCCAGACCAAGTCACATATGACGATCCATGTTTGGAAGATATTTTGAACGTCACATATGGCTGTATAGTTTATCAAGAGCAAGTCATGAAAATCGTTCAGGTTATGGGAGGCTACAGTCTTGGACAAGCGGACAACATCAGGCGTATTATGGGCAAAAAGCAAGTCGACAAGATTGATGCCGAGCGAGTGAAGTTTATCAATGGCTGGGAAGATCCAAGTGGCAAGCATTCCATTCCTGGTGCGATAAAACTTGGCCACAAAAAAGAGGTCGCTGAAAAAATATTTGATGAGATGAAAGAATTTGCCAAATATGCGTTCAACAAATCTCACGCGGCGGCTTACGCATATGTTGCATATCAAACTGCCTACTTGAAGTGCTATTATGAGACTGAATTTTTGACCGCAGTCCTAAACAACCGTATCGACAAAGCAGATGAACTTAAAAAATATGTCTCTTTTGCACGCAGTGAAGGTATTGAACCTTTGCCACCACACATCAACAAATCCGGCTCCTACTTTAAGACCGAAGGTCATGCAATAAGATTTGGGCTTGCAGGACTTAAGCATGTGGGTTTGGCGGTCACTGAAAGCATAATCAAAGAGCGAGAGCAAAACGGCGAATATAAATCGTTTGAGGACTTTTTGACGCGCGCTGTTTCTGTTGGCGGCATAAACAAAAAAGCGATTGAGTGTTTGATTTTAAGCGGGGCATTTGATTGCTTTGGATATAATCGTTCGCAATACATGGCAGTGTATGAAAAAATAATTGACCGAGCAGTCAAAGACAAAAAAAGTGGACAACTTGGCCAAATATCTTTCTTTGGGGAAAATCAAATTGTTGATACCGTTGATTATCCAAATATAAAAGAATTTAACAAAAAAACTTTGCTTAAAAATGAGCGTGATATCATAGGCGTTTACATGAGCGGCCACCCTTTGCAATCATACTTGAAAAAATTTGACGACTTTAATTTTTCGTCAGAGATGTTGCATGTCGACAACGAAGAAAATATCGACGACGAAAATGAAGAACAACAGTTGGCAAATGAGTTTGACCTTTATGACGGCCAACAAGTGATTTGCGGCGGAATAATCACTGAAGTGAATCGCAAGCGTTCCAAAAACGGCAAAGAAATGTGCTATTTAAAGGTTGAGGACCTTAAAGGCACAATGGAAGTTACGGTGTTTTCAAATGCTTTCACAAGATATCGTTCTATACTTGAGGAGGACAATCTTGTGACAATTCGTGGCAAAATAAACATTCGGGACGGAATGGCACCATCGCTTGTGGCAGACAATTTTGTTCTTTGGAAAGAAGACGACGAAAAAAGCCCTGCACAAACAAACAAAACTGAAAGACTTTGTTTGCGTTTCAACACAAAAGACCCGGATATTTACACACGTGTCAAAAATTCCATTGCATCTTATCCAGGCGATTGCAAGGTTGTGATAAAATGCACCTACACTGACAAAACTTTTGTTTATCAACAAACAGTTCAAATAAACAACTATCTTTTAAATGAACTTTCCGGAATTATTGGAAATGAAAATATTGTGGTTGGATAGAGGAGTGAGTATGAAGATTTTATTGATTTGTAGTGGCGGCGATGCACCAGGCACAAACCGATTTATTTACAACATTTTTATAAAATTTAAACATGATGTGTTTTTTGCCCTTTCTGGCTTTCGCGGACTTATTGACAATCAAATTTTTCCACTTGACCAAGTTTTTGACAAAAACAAAAAAGATGAAGCGGGTGCTGTTATAAAAAGTGGAAGATGCCCAGAGTTTAAAGAAAGAAAATATTTTAAAATAGCCCTCGAAAATGCAAAAAAATTTGATTGTGTTATTGTTATGGGCGGAAACGGCAGTGAAAATGGTGCCAAAGAACTTTTTGAAAATGGCGTAAACACAATTTTTGTTCCTATGACAATAGACAACGATGTTTTGGATAGTTTTTATTCAGTTGGATTTTTCACGGCCGTAAACGAGGGCATATATGCCGTAAGAAATATTATGCCAAGCATAGAAACGATGGGAAATTCGTGCATTTTTGAAGTTATGGGGCGCAAATGTCCTATGATTGCAAAAGAAGTGGCAAAACAAGTTGGCGCAGACTATGTTGTGGGCGAAAAAGATGATTTGAATTTTGAAAAAATTAAAAATATCATCTTGCAAAACTACATAAGATCACAAAGCACTTGCATTATTTTGCGAGAAAATATCAAAAAAGTTGACGAAATTGCCAACAAACTTAATGAAATATTGGGTTTTGAAAATGTGAAATATCAAATTGTTGGCAGAACACAACGAGGTGGAAAACCAACAAGGTCAGAATTGGAGATGGTCGACAAATTTGCCAAGGAAGTTGAATTTTGTATCAACAAAAAAGTTTTTGGCGTACGTGTGCTTGCTGACAAAAATTTAAATATTTTCGTAGATGAATTTAGGGGCTGAAATTGGGCCCTTTTTTATTGGAACAAAATCTTACAATAGGTCAATTTTATGAGTGAAGAAAAAGTTTGATTTTCGGATTCATATTGTTCTGAAACTAGATTTGACAAGCATTTTTCATTGTTCTGTAAAATTTCATATAATTGCTTTAAATCATCATTTTTTTCAGTTTTGTTTTTGAAAAAAGTTTCAAAGTTTGCTTTTGTTGAAATCGAATTGGAGTAAATCGTGTTGCATTGCAGTTTTGCCTTTTCCAAATCAAACACGCCCGTGTCCAAACTTATCGCCACATCATAAAGTGCAGTGTAGATGCTTGTTTGTGAGTTTACGCAATTGGAAAGAACCAATCTTTCATTTGAGTTGAAATTGCCATCTATTTTTATTTTTGGAAAAGCAATTGTAAGTATTTCACATTCAATGTTTTGTGATAAGTTGTTTTTGACAAGTTCGGCATCTGCTTTGTTGGCATACACTCCCGACAAAAGATAAAAAGTTTCATTCAACTGTTTCACATATCCCGCACCAGTGTTTTGTTGTAAAAAATTTTTTTGTTCGTTCAGGTCCTCACTTTTTTGACAATTTGCAGTGGAAATTGCAAAAAAATTACACTGCGGAGTGCTAATTTCCATATTTGTTATTATTCCCGTGGAGATTAAGGCGTTTGAAAGCAAACTTCCACACGACACCGCCACACAGAATCCTATGATAATAATAAAAAATGTAAGTGGTGAAAATTTTTTCATACATTTATTGTATTTTGTGAGTTAAAAAGGTATGCATAAACCACTTTTTTAAATTATTACAAGAATTTGTTTTTAATCTGGACCGTTTTTTGATATAATACAAACATGAATATTTTTGGCAGAAAAAAACTGAAAATCGGGCTTGCCTTTGGTGGAGGCGGAGCAAGGGGAATGTCTCACATCGGAGTGATTAAGGCTTTTGAGGAATATGGTCTGAAGTTTGACTATATTTGTGGCACAAGTGTTGGAAGTATTATCGGGGCGGCATATGCAAGCGGAAAAACTTGGAAAGAACTGTACCACATTGCCAAAACCCTTAAGGTGAGTGATATCCGAACAAGCAAAGTTTTTTTTGTTCCATCCAAAACAGAGGGGATTGAAAGTTTGATGGTGGACACTCTTGGCGACATAAACGTCGAAGACCTTAAAACACCTTTTTCGGCAGTTGCTGTGGATATAAAAACTACAAAAGAACTTTGCATAAGCCATGGCAATCTTGCAAAAGCGGTTGCAGGGAGTTGTTGTGTGCCGGGGATTTTTCAGCCGGTGGAATTTGGAGATGCACTTTTGTGTGACGGAGGATTGCAAAACACAATTCCTGCAAACATTCCACGTTATTTTGACTGCGACTATGTGATTGCGGTTGATTGCAACAGCACAAGGACTTATGGCACTGACAGCACAAAAGTTTTGGACGTGCTTGGTTGCACAATCCGTACTTTGATGAAAAGTAATGCGGTGAAGGGCTATATGTGTGCCGATGTGATGATCGCCACTGACAACAAACGATTCAAGTCCACAAAATTGGAAGGAATTGACGAAATGGTGGAGGCAGGTTATCACAATGCTATTGACCTTATGCCACAGATTATCAAAATTTTTCAGGGAAAAGCAAAGAAAAAACATTTGAAGGATTTTGATAAAGGTGAGATTGATTTTATATAATTTTCAAGTGTTTTTTCGCTAGATAAAATCGAATAAAAAAATAAAGACAAAAGATGTGGAAAATTTAAGGAAAAATTTAAACAAAATTAAAAATGTTTCAATTTTCAAGGCGACATTGCTGTTGATTTTGTTTTGTTGTTTGATTTTGATTGTCATAAATCAACAAAACATACAATTTTTATTTAATGGCTTTCAAAATGTCACACAAAGTGATCTTCAGGTTTATTTCCTTGACGTTGGGCAGGCAAGTGCAACTCTTGTGATTTTTCCAAACGACCAAACACTTTTGATTGACACCGGAAGCACAGACAGTGCAAATGATTTTGTTTCTGATGTCAAGTTTTTGCTGAATAGAAACAATTTGAAAGATATTGACCTGTTGATTTTGACCCATTCAGATGCCGACCATGTCGGCGGAGCGGTTTCTGTTTTTGAGAGTTTTCAAGTCAACAATGTTTACAGGCCCAAAATTTTGTCCGCTGATGAAAAAAACGATTTCGACTATAGTATTTCAACAACTTTAACATACAAAAACGTCATAAACGCAATAAGCAGCGAGCCTGACTGTCAAATCTCGTTTGTTGAGGATAAACAATTTTTTGAAAATGATTATTCTTTGGAAATTTTTGCTGCAAACGAGGAAAGATATTCTGACACAAATTCTTATTCTCCTTACATAGTCTTGACAATTTCAAATCGCACATTTTTGTTTACTGGCGATGCCACACAAGAACGCGAAACAGAGTTTTTGACAGAACTTTCAATGCAAAGTCGAACTTTGTGTGTAGATTTTTTTCAAGTTGCACATCACGGGTCAAAATACTCCTCAACTCCGGAATTTTTGCAGGCAATTTCGCCAAAATTTGCATTTGTAAGTGCGGGCGATTCTTCTCACCCGTCACACGAAGTTTTGAAAAGACTTCAAAATGTCCAAGTTCAAGATGTTTATGTCACAAAAACTGATGGCATGATAGGTGTTGGAGTTTCGGTCGGTGGACATTTTGTCATCTGCACTCTTGATGTTTTTGTGGATATTCCACTTTTTGTCGTGATATTCACATGTGCGTTGTTTGTTTTGTTGAAATTTGTTTACAAATCTCCGAAAATTGCTTTTGCAAATAATAGTTTAAAAAATTTTGTAATATAAGAACTTTGTGATAAAATATAGGCATGAGAAAAGATTTCAACAAAATTGTCATAGTGTCACTTTGTGATGATTTTTCAAAAAAAATCGGAAAAGCCTTGTCACAAAGTCTTGACATGATGTTTTGTGACACCAAAGATTTGGTTGAGTACGAACTTATTGACAGGGAAAGGTTGAAAAAATTTTCCACAAAAGAATATCTGGACAATGCCGAAAAGAAAGTAATAAAACATATTTCTTCTTTTGAAAATGTTGTCGTTGCAATCAATTTTGATTATTTGACGCACAACTTGAATACACTAAATGAAAAAAGTTTGATTGTTTTTTTGAGGCTAACAAAAAAATATGTCAAAGAAAATGAAAGCAGTGTAAACAGTCTTGCATTTGATGTAAGGTCAAAGCGTTTGGAGCAAATTGCAGATATAACAGAAAAAATTCAAAACACAAACGTAGATTTTGTTTGTGATAAAATAATAAAATCCATTGGAGGAATCTTATGAATATAAACCAGAAAGCAATAAATTACTTGAAGGCGCTGTCAGCAGAAACAATCACCAATGCAAAATCAGGTCATTTGGGCATAAGTTTGGGGGCATCTTCAATTTTGTTTGCACTTTTCAAAGACCACTACAATTTTGATGTTTCCGACACAGATTTTTTAAATCGTGACAGGCTTGTCATGTCTGCTGGTCATGCAAGTGCATTATATTATTCGCTTTTGTCCATGTTTGGATTTGATGTTTCTTTGCAAGATTTGAAGGAATTTCGTAAAACCGGTTCAAAAACACCTGGTCATCCAGAATATCGCACAACTGATGGCGTGGAGGTGTCCACAGGTCCACTCGGACAGGGTGTTGCAAACGCTGTTGGCATGGCTATTGCGGAAGCAGTCATGGAAGAAAGATTCAACACTGTTGGATTTGATATTATCAACAACTACACCTATTGTTTTGTTGGTGACGGTTGTCTTATGGAGGGTGTCGCACAAGAGGCTTGCAGTTTGGCAGGCACTTTAAACCTTCGAAGGCTCATTTTGCTTTATGATTGCAATGACGTGACCATAGACGGTGCACTTGGTCTTGCAAACAAAGAAAATGTTGCCAAAAAATTTGCTGCAATGGGTTGGAATGTCATTCGCGTGCCACAAGGCAACAGTTATTATTTTTGCACACATGCGATTTCACGAGCAAAACACAGCAAAAAGCCGACAATCATCATCTTCAACACCACAATTGGTATAGGCACTCAAAAAGAGGGAACATCTGCTGTGCACTCTGCCGTGCTTTCTGCGGAAGAACTTGCTGTTTTCAAGGAAAATTTGGGCGTAAAGGAAAACTTTTTTATTCCAACTGATGTTCGAGAACTTTGCATGGCGACAACAAGACGCGGGAAACTTAATCACGAAAAGTGGAATCAAAATTTGGCTATGTATTCCAGCACTCATCCAGAACTTTACAAGTCGTTTATGGCATTTTTCGACCGCAAAAAAATAAACTTTGAAAGAATTCTGAAAAATATCTCCAAATATGACGGTGAAAGTTTGAGAAAGGTGAATCATCACGCTATCAGCGAACTTGCATATCAGTGTCCGCAAGTTATTGGCGGAACAGCGGACGTCGGGCCGTCAACACTTGCAACAATTGACAATGCCGGAAACTTTTCGGCTGGCTATCGACGAGGGAAAAACATTCATTTTGGTGTCAGAGAGCATGCCATGTCTGCAATTGCCAACGGAATTGCACTCTATGAAGATTTTATCACTTTTGACAGCACTTTTTTGTGCTTTTCAAACTATGCTATCCCGGCATTACGCATGAGAAGTTTTATGAAACTTCCAGTCATGTCTTTCTTCACACACGATTCTTTGGCGGTAGGTCAAGACGGTCCGTCTCACCAACCTATTGAGCAACTTGCACAACTTCGCTCTATCATTGGCAACACAGTTTTCCGTCCGTGTGATTTCAAAGAATTGGTGGCCGGCTATCACACAGCAATAAAAGGATATATGCCAGTGGTTTTTGCTCTTTCAAGACAGGATATTGCACATATTGACAACACCTCGTTTGAAGGTGCTCTTTGTGGCGGTTATATTTTGGATAACAATTGTTCAAAGCCACAAATAATATTGGTGGCAAGCGGCTCAGAAGTTCCTCTTGCTGTCAATGCGGCTGCCGAACTTAAGAAAAAGTTTTCAGTTAATGTGGTTTCCATGCCTTCGTTGGAAGTTTTTGAAAAACAGACAACTCAATACAAAAACAAAGTGATTTGCAAAGATGCACAACTTATTGTGGCAATCGAAGCAAGCAATGATTGCAAGTGGCTGAAAGTTTTAGGAGAAAAAACAGTTTTGTTTGGAGTGGAAGATTATCAAAAAAGTGGAAGCGGCGACGAAGTTTATGCAGGCGCTGGCTTTACTGTGAAAAATCTTGTAAAATTTGTAGAAAACAAAATAAAATCACAAAAATAGGCATTTTTCGACATTATTCTGCGTTTAAAATCTTATCAACATAAAAACTGAACTTATAAAATATACATAAGTGAGGTGTTATGTTGAAAAAATGTATTGTTTTAAGTGACACAAATTCAAATTCCAACAAGAAAGCCGTTTTGTCACTTAATGAAGAAAAATCTGGAATTTCGGGAACGGTCAGGTTGTATAATTTTCCGAATGAGCCAGACGGTATATTGTCGCTTGGCATATATGCCGACAAGCAGGTGTACAAAGCAGGTCTGACACTGAAGAATCATATGTTGTATGAATTTTTTGTAAATCTTAAAAACATACCAAAAGTTTTTTCTTGTGCCGTTGTCAATTTTCAAAATGCTGAGGCAAAACCGGTGCTTTTTGGTTCAAGTGAAGGCAACGACGACAATATTTATGGCGATATAATCAGCACAATTTCCGAAAATAATTCTATTGAAAACACTAAAAACACACTTGACAAATATGGTGTTGAATTTGAAGAAGAAGACAAAAAAGAAATCGAGAAGGATATTGATGATGCCCTTTGTCATTTAGATTGTGAAAACTGCATTTACAAAAAATATTTTTATGAAAATCCCTCTTCAAACAATGTTGAAACAGAAAGTGTAAAACAAGAAAACGATTTGAAAGAAGAAAAAACTTCTCAAAAGGTTGTTTTTTTTGACAAACTCAAGCCGCAAATTGACAAACTGTTTGAAAACAATCCAGCCGAAAACAATTTGCAACAAATTTTTCCTTCTTCAAAATGGGTGAGGGTGGAATATGAAGATGAAGGTGATTTTTTTGTGTTTGGTTTGATTTATGACGACATTGGACAAGTGAAATATGTTTGTTATGGTGTTCCGTCAGTTTATGACGAACAACCGCCGGAGGAACTTGACGGCTATCCAATTTGGCTTCCTCTTGCAGAGGAAAAAGGCTTTGGCTATTGGATGACATATCAAGATGCCACAACGGGAGAACCAATAAAAGCAATCTTGGACTAAAAGAGGTGTAAATGAAAATATTTGCGTGGGTTGTGTTTGGAATAATAACTTTTATTTTTTTGGCGCTTATACTGTATCTTGTTGTTGGTGCCATACTTTTTAAAGCACTGTTTTCAAGAAAAAGCATTTCGGCACGAGTTTTACGCAAAGACACCGAAAGAAGAATAAAAGAAAACAAAATAGATTTGTGTTGGTGGCAAAAAGTTGATTTTCAAACAGTTTTTATTGAAAGTTTTGACGGGCTGAAACTTGCCGGTCGATATTATGATGCAAAATCTGAAAAAACTGCCCTTATAGTTCACGGATTTGGCGGGAGTTACTTGGAAATGCAACCATATTGCAAGATGTTTCAGGAGCGTGACTTCAACGTTTTGGCAGTGGATTGCCGTGCTCATGGACAAAGCGAGGGAAACTGCGTTGGTTTTGGTTGGCTTGACAGATTGGATATATTGAAGTGGGTGGCATATCTGAATGAAAAAACTCCAAACAGCAAAATTTTATTGTTTGGAGTTTCTATGGGTGCAAGTGCGGTGTGTATGACTTCGGGTGAAAAGAATTTGAAAAATGTTGTTGCGATTGTCAGCGACAGTGCTTTTGACAACGCCAATCGTGAAATTGATTTTATTATGAAAAAACGCAAATTTTCACTTAAATTATTAAAAAAGTTTGTTTACAGTTACACAAAAAGACTTTACAATTTTGATATCATGCAGGCTGACGCGATAAAACAAGTGAAAAACACCACAATTTCTATACTTTTTATTCATGGAAATGCAGATGATTTTGTTCCGGTTGAAAACCTGAATAATCTGTATTCAGCAACGCCAAAAAATTTACGTGACAAATTTGTTGTTGACGGCGCTACACACATTCTTTCTTATTCTGTGGCGGGAATATTGTATGAGAAAAAAGTCTTTGATTTTATTAAAAGCCGCACAACATTAAATTAAATTTTTGCTTCAATTTTGCATACATGATAATCTGTAATATCGTCCGAAGTTTTTGTAAGTTTCCAAGTTTTTGCTGAAGTTGAATATACTAATTTGTAGATGGAAGATAAAGAAATTTCAAGATTATCTTCTGCAATTTTGTTTGTTTTCAAAGAGCCAGCATAAATTATGATTGCTTCTTCATTGATAGCAAAAAATCTGTTGTATTCTGTTCGGTCGCTTGTTTTCAACTCGCCAATGTAAATAACAAAATAACTAAAATAACTACCAAATTTTAATTTCAGTCGGATGTAATTATATGGCATCATGTTTATGCCCTTAAATGCAGTGATTGCTTCATTGTATCCCACACCTCCAGTCTCTCCACGATTGATTTCGGGGTCTGGGCTGTCCATGTCATAAATCAACGTCCATTCAGAGCCCGAACTTCCGCCAGATTGTTCGATTTTGTTTTCAAGTTCTGGTATCACGGTGTCGGTTATGTTTGTCACCGAAGTTTGCAAACTGTCCAATACTTCCGTCATTTGACCTAAATTTGTCGCCAGGTTGGAGCAGTTGTTTTCAAGTGAATTTAGCCGCGAATCAACATTTGCCTGTTTTGTGGAAATTTCGCTCAGTTGCTGCTGAAAAGTTTTGTTTTGTTCTTGAAAATCCGAAAAACTTTTTGAAAGATTGCTCAACTGAGTTGCCAATTCTTGCAACAAGTTTGGGTCATTTGAACTCCACTTTTTCATAAATTGAGACATCTCTTTAAAAAATTCTTTCAGATTTTCGACGTCTAATTCCATGTCTTCTATTTTTGTCATAAAAAATACTCCTTAGTTTTTTTTAATTGTAAGGAGTAATTTTTCTTTTTTCAATTTTTTGTGTCATTTTTTTATTTTCACGCGTTTGTTTTTCATAAATATCCACGCAAATATTATTCCAAGAATTGCCACAATCAAAACCACACAAGTGATAAGAACCGGATTTATGCCATTGGGATTGATACAGTCTGTTTTGAGATATCCATATTCAACAGAATCGTTGGCAACAAAACAAATGGCAGTATAATTCAGTTTTTTGTTGAAGCCACGATAAAGAAATATTTTTGTGTTTTGTGGCAAAACATTGTTTGTTTCAACATATTCTTGTCCGCGCAGAGCAAAAACCACACATTCTTGATTTGTGCTTGCATTAAAGTTTGGATATGCCACAATCTCAGCAGTTTTTTCGACAATCAAGTCAGACAAAATGTAGCCAAATTGAAAATCGGAATTTTGTATATCATTTTCTTGCAAATCTAATTTATAAAAAACAAATTCACCGTATTTTTCGCAGACGGGGGAGTTGTCTTCTAACAAAATTTTGACGTCGTGTTTGTGAGATAAAGTGGCAAGTTTTCCTGACGCAAAATTTGCCTCCGAAAAAACAATCGCATAGTCCGCCGTGACAATATAGTTTGATGATGTGTTGTCTTCTTGTGCGCAAGCAAAATTTGTTGGCATAAAAAATGTCAAAACAAGGCAAAAAAATGACAAAACAAGCAAAATCTTTTTCATATATATCATTTTATCACATTTTTCATAAATCCGCCAAATTTTTTAACAAACTCAAACCACAATCTTACACAGAGCCATCAAATCATGTAAAAACACCCATAACAAATCTCCACGCAAAATTATACGTAACGACCACAAAAAAAACATATCGGGTGATATGCTTTTTTAAATGAAAATTTATTTTTCTTTTTCTCTGGATTTGTGTTTATTTCCGCTTTTGCCTTTGCTTTCAGCCACTCTTTTCTCTAGTCTTTCTTGAGTTTCTAGCGATAAATTAATAAATTTTTCAAAACAATCATCTCCAGTGATCGTGAGTGAGGGGCGAAGATTAACATTTTCTTTAAATTCAACAGATTTATCTTTTAAATCTTTTACAACACTTTGAAAATCATTGGACAAATCTTTAGCAGGAAATGCGATTAAATATTTTTGTTCTCCGAATTGAATTGTTATACTGCCATCCCAGCAACTCAAAAATTTTTCAACTTTAGAACTTTTTAAACTGTAATCTATTTTCTGATTTTCTTGCCGTCTTGCTATATTTTCAGTATCATTAGGATCTAAAATAATTATTGGTTCACGAGAAAAACAATTTGGTGTTTGAGTTTTGAAGTCGAATTCCCAAATTTTTAGTAGCCCAATAAGGTCACTTAATGAACATTTTGTGCGGAAGTGTCCCATATTGTAATCATTCTGGATTTCGATTTCAAGAAGGTCGTCGTCTGCTCCTATTTTTGTTGTTCCACCTTGTGCAAGGTTGCTTTTATTAACAACCATATAAATTTCGTTTTCAAATTTCATAATTTTTCTCCTTCATTTTCAATTTTCGCGATCATTATAACTCGGGGGGGGGACTTGTCAAGCCCTTTTTCAAAAATTTTTATATTTTTTATAAAAAACGCCTTTTTGTTCTTATTTTTCTGCTGTTTTCATAAAATATCATTTGTTTTTGACCTTAAAGAAAAAGTGGATTTTGATTGTTTTATGTGTGTTGCTTGTTGTGGCAAGCGTGGTGGTGTATTTCACGGCGATTCGGCCGACATTTATGCCAAAGGCGGAGCATGTTATTGTGATTGATGCTGGGCACGGTGGGTTGGATGTCAAGTTAGGGCTGTATTGGAAATAAAAAAAGCATATCATGGGATATGCTTTTTTATGAATTGTAATCATATGGCATTTTGTTTTTCTTTTCACCAAGCAAATTTACGATGTAACCATTTTCGACTTTGCACCACCATCGTTTGTCATGTGAGGGGAGTTCGTCCAAAATATGCTCATCTGTTACCGCAGATTCATGCGTCACTTCCAAATCTTCGATGTCTATGCATTGCAGAGCAAAAACATCTTTTGGAAGATCAAAAAATTCCACTTCCACACTGTGTCCTCGGATTTCAGCCAAAACAATTGCACCATGGCTGCCCTTTTTTATGCCAATGTTTTCATATTTGTCATTTATGACTCTGACATCATCGTATAGTTTCATGTTCATCTCTCCTATATTTTTACTAAAGGTGTTGCAATTTTAATTTTTCCGTTTGGATATGCAATACAACCCGCATAGCATTGAAAAGTCTCGTTTGAATGGTCTCGTTTACCATTAATATTATAATTAATTTGAAAATGTTGACCATTTTTATTTAAATTCTTTAATATGTAGTTGCCATTTACAAATTCTTTTGTAACATTTAAAGATACATAATCATATAGGAATTGTGCATCTTCTGGATAAAATCCCATTGATTTTATCATTCTTGACTTGCTTTTGTCAATAAAAAGATAATCTGTTATTTTCCTCATATCAAATATGAGCGAAGGCGATGATAAAGTTGTTGGAATTTGAATGCATTTGCAATGGGGATGTGTGTATGTTGGACTATTATTACTTTTGAAAACAGTTTTGTTTAAAGCGACACATATTTCACAAGTGTTAGTTAATTCATCAGATATTGCTTCTCCATTACATTTTTCCAAATCCAAACTGCTTAAACTTATTTTTTGAATAAAATCCCCACCAAAGCCACCAATTATTTTTTGACCCAATTAAACAACCAATCAAAAATATTCATAATGTTCTCCTTTGATAATATTTTCGGTGATTGTATCATCAAAAATTTAGGGCTTCAATCATTTGTGCCAAATTTTTGTTATAAGTGAAATGTTTGAAAAATAAAATATCTTATGTTTTCTAAAAAACACAGATTTTTTGTTTTGAAAAAGGAATATTTTGTTTTGGCGACTTGTTTTTTGCTTGCGATTGCAACAGCCGTTGTTTATTTCACTGCCATAAAGCCGACATTTCGTCCAAACACGCAAAAGGTGATTGTTATTGATGCCGGCCACGGCGGGTTGGATGTCAAGTTAGGACTGTAGAGAAATTAAAAGCAATTAAAAAGCATATCGGGGTGATATGCTTTTAAAATTTTATTTTGTTTTATCTTTGTTTTGAATTTTATGTTCAGATGGCGGGTCTTGGCAGACAGCAAGACATCTTTCTCCAGTAGCACTAAGCTTTGATGTTGGAGACTCTGCTGTTTGATGAGCATATTTTAAGCGGTTGCTTGCTTCAAACAACTTTTTATATAAATTTTTTCCAACTATCTCTTCTAAGACGTCCAAATTATGATTGTCTTTGGCAATATCAAACAAGTTTCTTTGGAAGAGGATATTTTGTTCGTCCACACAATCTATTGTTGCAAAGACATCTGCGCCATTTTTTATCAACATCTTTGCAGCGGGAACTATTTCTGAGAAATCTTTCACGAATATTTGCCTGGTAGAAGTGGTTACGTTGGTGGATAAGATATGCAGCAATGCTGTTTTGCCATCATTATCTTTGGCGTTTACATCGGCGCCCAATGAAGATAATGCTTCAACTCCATGTTTGTCTGCAAACATTATTGGAGTTCTGCCTTGATTATCTTTGGCATTTACATCTGCGCCACTTTTGGCAAGCAGTTTAATCTTTTTCACGTGTTCGGTGCTGTAAGCAACATAAGTGGCGGCGCAAGAAAACATCGCGGTTTGGCCACTGTTGTCTCTAACATTTGGATCTGCTCCATTTTTAAGTAACAGATCAAGAATATCGGCTTTTCCAAACAGCGCAGCAACGAACAAGGGCGTGCGACCATTTTCATCTTGAGCATTTATGTTGACACCTTGTTTTAAAGCCAAGTCAATCAATTCTTTACTGTCTTTTCTCACGATTTTAAATAAAGCGTCATCTTTGAAGTTTCCGCCGTGTGCAAGCAACCATTTTATGCTTTTAATGTCGGGAGATTCGAAATCCAGTTGATCGTCTACTGCAGCGTTTAACATGGCATCATCTATATTAAGCGATTTTAAGATTTGCTCTGCTTGTTCAAATTCTCCCAAAGAGAGTGCCTGTTTGAAAAGATTATAAATGCTGTCTTTCAATTCTTGTTTCATATATACCTCCAAAAAATTTTGTTTACAAGGTCATTTTAACACGGGGGGGCGTTTGTCAAGCCTTTTTTAAAAAATTTGATAAAAATGCCTTTTTGTTCTTAAATTTGTGAGATTTTCATAAAATATCATATGTTTTTAACTTTAAAACGAAAGTGGATTTTGATTGTTTTATGTTTCTTGCTTGTTTTGGCAAGTGTGGTGGTGTATTTCACGGCAATTCGGCCGACCTTTATGCCAAAGCCGGAGCATGTGATTGTGATTGATGCTGGGCACGGCGGAAAGGACGGCGGGGCGGTTGGAAAGACGACTGAGGCAACTGAAAGTTACTTAAATTTGGAGTATGCCAAAACGTTGGCGGGCATATGCGAGCAATATGGATTTGAAGTTGTGATGACAAGGGAGAGTATGGCGGGGCTGTATGACCCTCTTGCGCCAAACAAAAAGAAAAGCGAGATGGAAAAACGCAAGCAGGTGATTGAAAACAGCAATCCAGATATTGTTGTCAGCATTCACATGAACAGTTTTCCGTCGTCAGAGGCGTGCGGTGCGCAGGTTTATTATGCTGACGGAAGTGAAAGTGGTCAGGCGCTTGCCGACAGTGTTTCAAAAAATTTGCATGACAATTTTGATAACGCCAAACTCACTTCCAAGGTCGGCGATTTTTATGTATTGAACGTTTCGCCGTGTCCTAGCATTTTGGTGGAGTGCGGTTTTTTGTCCAATCCAAATGAAGAACTGCTTTTGCAAAACAGAGAATACATGCACAAGTTTTGCTATCATCTGTTTTGTGGCATATTGCAATTTTATCGGTTTGCTTAAAAAATGCAAAAAGTGACATTTTTTTGCCTTTTATGACAAAATTTGATTATTCCTCTTTTTGAAATGTGTTTTACAATCAAAAAGAGGATTTTTATATGAATTTGAAAATAAACAAATATCTGCTTTTTGTTTTGCAATTTGCCGTGTTTTTTGGCTTGTTTTTTGTTCTTTTCAACGCCAGCGTCAATATGGTCATTTTTCCGTTTGCCTTTGGAATGCTGTTTGCACTTTTGTGGGCAAATCAAAAAGTTTGGTTGCTTGTGCCGGCATATATTTTGGCAGGGGTGGTGTTTGAGCCAACATTGGAGTTTGCTATTTGCATGCTTGTGACTGTTTTTTGCCTCATTGTGCCATATTTTGCACATATTCTGGCAAAAAAAACGATGAAAAAATGGGAATTTATAATTTTTGCCATCTTGAGCCAAACTGCTGTGGTGGCATTTGACTGCGTGAATGGTTTTTCGCCAATACTTTCTCTTGTCAGTGTTGTTGTGGGCGTTGTGTTTATGTTGGCGTGCATGAATATTTTTGAGGCAATTATCATTCGGGGATTTACAAACAAATTGACAATTCTTGAAACAGTTTCGCTTTTTGCGGTGATCGGCGTTTTTTGTGGCGGTCTTGTGGTTTTGAATATACAAAATTTCAGTTTTTTGAAACTTTTTATGAGTTTTGTGCTTTTGATATTTGCATTTTGTTCCACTCCTCTTCTGACAGTTTTAGTGGCGGCAATAGGCGGAATTGGCGCGCTTGTTGCCACAAACAACCCTATTTTTGTTGCACCATTTTTGATTTGGGCGCTTGTTTGCTTGCTGTTTAAAAAACGTTTTCGCATTTTTATGGTCGTTTCGCTGCTGTGCATAGAAATCATCATCGGCTACTATTTCAAATTGTACACATCGTTTGGCATAATAGAAATTTTGCCGCTTCTTATTTCATGCGCTGTTTTTCTTGTGCTACCAAAAAATGTCATGAAGGAAGTTTCCATAATTTTCAACCTTTCAAAAGACCGCATTGCGATGAAAAATGTTGTCAATCGCAATCGAGAAATCTTGCACAAACGTTTGGGCAATTTGAGTGAAATTTTCAATGACATGAACTTGCTTTACAGACGACTTTTGAAGTCGGGCATGACTTTGCAAGAGGTTCAGGGTGTGCTTTTTCAGGAAATCTCCGAAAAAATTTGTTCTTTTTGTCCCGAAAAAAATCATTGTCATCGCACTCACGCGGAAAGCACGCGAAAAGTGTTTGATGACCTGATAAAAATCTCTTTCGAAAAAGGTCGTGCAACACTGTTGGACATTCCGTCTTATCTGACCTCACGTTGCAAACAAACAACTGCGATTTTGGGCAGCATAAACACACTGACTGCTCAGTACAAAAAATATATCAGTATGACACATGATGTTGACACCAGCAAACTCATCATTGCCGATCAACTTTTGGGCGTTTCCAAAATTATGGGCGAACTTTCCAAAGAAGTGGAAACAAATATTTCTTTTGACACGGCGCGTGAAAATAAAATTTTGGACGAACTGACTTATCACAATATAATATGTATAGACGCCGTTGTTTTTGAAAAGGATATTTGGACAATGGAAACATCAGTGGTTGTGCGAAACGAAGATGCGGAAAAACTGCGTATTTGCGATGTTGTCAGCAAAGTTTGTGGCAAAAAAATGAGCGTTTTTGAAAGTTTTTCTTCTGTGCGACCGGGCTACACCGTGCTTAATCTTCGCACCGCACCAAAATACGACTGCTTGTTTGGTGTAAGTCAACACACAAAAAATGGCAGCAAAGTCAGTGGTGACACCTACAGTGTGGTCAAACTTGACAGCGACAGACTGCTGTTTGTGATAAGTGACGGCATGGGCAGTGGCGAAAAAGCAGAAAATGCCAGCGAACTTTCAATATCACTTATTGAAAACTTCTATCGTGCAGGCTTTGACAACGAACTTATTTTGTCTACCGTAAATAAACTGCTTGCACTTCACAAGGAAGAAATTTTCAGTGCTATGGACATTTGCGTGATTGATGAAAGAAACGGCCTTGCAGATTTTATTAAAATGGCTGCACCAAAATCATTTATCTTAAGTGAAGATGAGTGTAAAATAGTGGAAACAGGGTCGCTTCCTATCGGCATTGTGGAAAATTCCAAACCACTCACAAACAAAAATGTCATCTCTGCACAAGATTTTGTAATTTTGGTGTCTGACGGAATTGCAGATAGTTTTGAAAGTGATGACGAACTTGTTTCGTGCATAAAATCTATAAAAACAAAAAATCCTCAGGAATTTTCCGAGGAACTTTTACAGCGTGCGCTTGCTTGCAACAATGGTTATGCGGTTGACGATATGACGGTGCTGGTTGTAAAGATTTTGGAAAGTTAAAAAGCATATCGGGTGATATGCTTTTTTTACAAATTTCTTGCTGAAATTTTGGCAGGCTTTTCTGCCGCTATTGTTTTTTCAAGTTCTTTAATTCTATTGTTGTTTTCTTGGTATGTTTTCAATTTTGATTTGAGATCTTTCAAAATTTCACTGGATTTTTTTGTGTCTTCGTCCACTCTTTCAGTGTTTTGATTGATTTCTTTTTTATTTTTCAAAAAATTTCGAGCATTTTCGTCCATTTTTTTGCCATTAAAGGACAATATTCCATTTTCCAAAGATATTGATCTGTTTTTTAAAGACATATTGTAATTTTCGCCAAGAGTTTCTTCAATTTTGTCAATCACCCTGTGATCTTTGGAAGTTAATCTTTGGATTTCGTGAAATAATCTCAAGTTTTGTCTTATCAGTGAATTTCTGATTTTTTTCGCTTCTTCAACTTTTGTGTTCATATTATCCCCCTATTTCTAGGGTAATTTTATCACTTAAAAAAAATTTGTCAAGATGTTTTGCGATTTTTTTTGAAAAAAGTGCTTAAAATCAAGCAAAAAAGTTGATTTTTTGCTATTTTTTTGAAAATAGTATTGTTTTTGTGTGCAAATTGTTGTATAATTTTTATTGAAATTTTGAGGAAAGCAATGGAAAAGATATTGGATTTTGTTAAAGAAAAAAAATTGATAAAGCCGGGCGAAGTTGTGGGTGTTGGTGTGAGCGGTGGCATTGACAGTATGTGTTTGCTTCATTTTTTGAATGCCAACAAGCAGGTGCTTGACATCGACGTGGTGGCAATTCATATCAATCACGGCATAAGGGAAGAGAGTGATGATGAGGCGCGTTTTGTTGTGCAAAAATGCAAAGAAATGGGCGTGCATGTTTACAAGTTCAGTATAGACGCTCCAAAACTTGCCAAAGAGCGTCATGTTTCGCTTGAAACGGCGGCACGTGACGGAAGATATGGCGTGTTTGATGCCTTGGTGCGAAAGGATATCGTGGACAAAATTGCTTTGGCGCATCATCAAAGCGATCAGGCCGAAACAATCTTGATGCACATTTTCCGTGGAAGCGGACTTTCTGGCGCGAGGGGAATGGAGCCTATTCGGGACAATATTTATATTCGACCTATGTTGCCTGTTTCAAAAGAGGAAATTGAAAATTATGCATCTTTAAACAACATTGATTTTGTGGAGGACTCCAGCAACAAGGACAGTTCTTATTCTCGCAACTTTATCCGAAATGTTGTCATGAAAGAAGTGCTGAAAAAATGGCCAAATGCCATCGAAGCAATCAACAATTTTGCCAAAGCAGTGTGTGAGGACGACGACTATATCAAGTCGCGTTTGGACACAAATTCGCTTATTGTTGATGACAAAGTTGTGCAGATGCCGTGCAGTTACTTCAATTTGAGTAGTGCCATTTACAGCAGGATTTTGTTTCAAGTGTTTTCATTGATTGGCGTTAAAAAAGATATTGAGCGCGTGCATATTGAAATGATTAAAGAACTTGCTTTTGCAGAGAATGGCAAAAAAATAAAATTGCCTTTTGATGTGACAGTTAGCAAAGAATATGATTTCTTGACTTTTGTCAACAATTACGTTGAAAAGCCAACACTTTCAAAATCTTTGGAAATTGGCGAATTTGAAGCAAAAGGTTTTGGCAAAGTGACAATAAATCGTGTGAGCACCAAAAGGCCGCGCGAAGAAAATGCTCTTTATTTTGACCAAAGAAAATTGCCAAAAGATGCAAAATGGCGTTATCGTGAAGACGGCGATGTTTTTGAAAAGTTTGGCGGCGGAACAAAAAAATTAAAGTCGTTTTTGATTGACCGAAAAATCCCGGTGCGCGTTAGGGACTACATTCCGGTGCTTGCAAGCGGAAACGAGGTGTATGTGATTGCCGGTGTGGAGGTCAGTGAAAAAGTGCGCGTTGACGAAAATTCTCCAACTTGCTATCGCTTGACGGTGACAAAATAACAGTGTAAAAACTTTCTGTTTTGACAGGAAGTTTTTTTTGTATAAAGCGTTTTTTGTTTGGAAATTTAATAAAATATGATATATTTAAAACAAGTTGTAAAGGAGTGAAGGTGGATAACGAAGAATTTTCTCCTGTCATTGACAAAAGAAAAAAGAACAAAACAAAAACTGATTTGGTGGCAAATGACCCTCAGGTGGAGGTTAATGACACCGCTTCGGAGCATGCACAAGAGCAGCCAAAGAAAAAAGTGAAGGCAAAACATGGGCTCAAACCATTTGCGTTTTTCTCCGGCATTTTTGACCTTGTCCTTTTTGCAGCAGTTATCGGGATGGGTCTTTATATTTATGTTTCATTTATTGATTTTGTCTCGCACAACAACCTTGAAGGTTTTTTGTTTGGAGTCATAATGTGGCCGTTTCTCATTCTGATGATTGCGATTATGGCGGTCACAGCAATCTTGTTTTTGATCGGCGGGATTTCAACCATTGTCTCCTCATTCAAGAGTGACCGAAAAAACAACAATGGCCTTATCATTGCCACAGCTGTTTTTGACATGCTTTTGCTTGTTTTTGTGATTATATTTGCTTCGATAACAAGCGGGGAAGCAAGCAATTTGGTTTGCATTGTTTTGTCCTGTCTGTTGGTGCTGGGGTTTATTTTCAAAATAGTGGATGTTGTTTTGACGAAAAAACGTCTCAAAAAATATCAGACGGCGAAAATGGAAGAATATAGCGAAACTTATCATGGCCCAAATTTTGACAATTTAAACGGAATCAACAATGTTCAAAAAAAGGAAAAACTTGAAGAGCCTCCTGTTGAAAATACAGAGCAGCAAAACACCGGTGTTGACTTTTCAAAACTCAAAAAGTAATTTATTTAAAATTTGTTTTGAAAAAAGTAATATTTATGTTAAGATATTTTCAAAAAAAAGGAGAGGAATATGAACACAATAGAGGGAATTTTTACACAACTGAGTATTTGGGCTTTCATCGCAATTGGCATTGCTTTGATATTTTTAACATTTTCCTTGATTGCAGCAATCTGGAAATGGGTTCTTGCTTTTCGCTATCGCAGATACAACAAGCAAAAAGTTGCTGTCAACATGACAGGCAGACAAGTTGCCGAAAAGATGCTGGAAGGCTTGGGTCTTACAGATGTCAAAGTGGAGCAAATCGGTTGGTTTAGGTCAATGATTTTTGGAAACTCTTACAGCCCAAGAAAAAAGACCATTCGTTTGCGCAAAAATATTTACAACACAGCAAGTTTGACCGCAGTTGCTTTGGCAGCGCAAAAAGTTGCTATTGCACAACGCCATCACGAAGGTGACAAAAAAATCGGTGCGCGCGCCACTTTTATGGCAATGGGTTACTTTGCTCCTTTTGCAGTGTTGCCTCTTATTGTCATTGGCTTTTTGCTTGACTATGTTATTTGGCAACAATTAAATATCTTTTCATTTGTTTTTGCTGCTGTCGCTTTGCTTTACTATCTTTCATCATTTATTGTCGTTATCTTGAATATAAAAATTGAAAAACGTGCTTGCAAAACCGCTGTTGAATATATGCAAAAAATCAATTTGTTGACCGAAGAAGAAATTGAAGACGCAAAACATCTTTACAAAACTTATTTGACAGATTATTGGCTGCAATTCATATCGGAACTTTTGTATATAATTTGGACAGTTCTCAAATTTGTTGCCAGAATTTTGGAAAGAAACAAAAAATAAAAAATTCGCTCGTTTTTGAGCGTTTTTTTATGCAAAGTTTTGGATACTTTTTGTTTTTGTGATATAATTTTGCTTGAAAATATTTTTTAAGGAAGGTTTTTATGAAAATTGCCGTCACTGCCGAAACAACAATCGATTTGCCAAAGCAAATTTTGGAAGAATACAACATAAACACAATTCCGTTTATGGTCATTTTGGGTGATAAGGAATATTTTGACGGACAAGTCACTTCGGAAGATATATTCAAGTTTGTTGAGCAAAACAAGGTCTTGCCAAAAACTTCTGCGATAAACAAAGAGCAGTATTTGCAGTTTTTTAAGGAACAACTGAAAAGTTTTGATGCCGTTGTGCATATCAGTCTTTCCTCGCAAATTTCTTCTGCTTGTCAGCACGCAAAAGACGCAGCAGCGGAACTTGAGAATGTTTATGTCGTGGACAGCATGTCGCTTTCAACCGGCATCGCACTTTTGGCAATTTACGCACGCAATCTTGCTGACAATGGCCTTACGGCAGAGGAAATAGCAAAAAGGGTGCAAAGGCGTGTGCCAAATGTTCAGGCAAGTTTTGTCATCGAAAGATTGGACTATCTTTACAAGGGTGGCAGGTGCAGTGCTCTTGCTTACTTTGGTGCAAACTTGATGCATATTCGTCCACAAATTTTGGTCAAAGACGGTAAAATGGGAAGTTACAAAAAATATCGCGGAAATATTGGCAAAGTTGTGGAAAACTATTGCACTGACACTTTGAACGAATTTAACACTCCTGACCTTGACCTTGCCTTTGTCACATATACCACTGCCACACCAGAGATGGTTGAGGCGGCAAAACGCGCTTTGCAAAATCGAGGATTCAGAACGATTTTGGAAACACGTGCAGGCGGAACAATTGCCAGCCATTGCGGAGAGCACACACTTGGAATTTTGTATATCAACGACGGCGCAAAGGTTGACTGAAAAACTTTTTCACAGGTCGTCTGCATCTTGAACGGGTGTTTGCCCATCAATTGGAGTGCCAGTATAAGCACCCAATGGGTCATTTTTGTCCACGAAAGTGGACTTTTTCTTTTTTTTCTTTTTCATGTTTTTATTTTGTGCACAAATCTAAAAAAAATAAAAAACTATGGTAAGTCTATTATCTATCACATTTTTTGGTGATTGTCAATAGGTTGTTTTTGTTTTCTTTTTTGTTGAATTGTGTTATGATAACTTATATGAAAGAACTTTCGCGTGTGCAAAATATTGAAAGAAGTCTGATGAAAAAATATCGTAAACAAATTTGGACAAAGTTTATTCTTGCACTCAAAAGATATAATCTGGTGGAAGACGGTGACAAGATTGCCGTTTGTGTTTCTGGTGGCAAGGACAGTTTTTTGCTTGCCAAACTTATGCAGATGCTTCAAAGGTACAGCGACACAAAGTTTGAACTTGTGTTTTTGTGCATGGACCCGGGATATTCGGCTGAAAATCGCAAAAAAGTGGAAGAAAATGCCAAACTTCTGGAAATTCCGCTGCAAATTTTTGAAACAGATATCTTTGACAGTGTTGTAAATGTTCAAAAAAATCCATGTTATCTTTGTGCCAGAATGAGGAGGGGATATCTTTACAGTGAGGCTCAAAAACGTGGTTGCAACAAAATTGCTTTGGCACATCATTTTTCAGATGTTATTGAAACCACACTTATGGGAATGTTGTACGGAGCGCAGATTCAGGCCATGCCGCCAAAACTCAAATCCAAGAATTTTGACGGAATGACACTCATTAGGCCGCTTTATTGTGTGCATTTGGACGATATTGTGGCTTGGCAAAATTACAACAAGTTGCAGTTTTTGAATTGTGCGTGTCGTTTCACGGAAAACTGTCAAACTGAGCCGGACGAAAGTGCAAGAGTTCAAACGCGAGAACTTATCAAAACTTTGAAAGGCCAAATTCCGGAAGTGGAGGACCATATTTTCAAAAGTATTCACAACGTCCAATTGGACACACTTGTTGGTGTGAAATATCAAGATGAGGAGTATGATTTCAATCAACTTTACGATAAAAAGAAATAAAAAAGAGCGTGTCTTCCGCTCTTTTTTGCTTTTATTTTTATTTATTTGTTTCTTACATTCTTTTTGGTCATATCCATAACCCAGTAAGAGCCTTCGTGTTGTGTTGGTGGAAATCTGTTTCCTTTTTCAAGATAGGTTGTCTCGTCATCTCTGCTTTCGCCGTTTTGGTCATATGCTTTGTATCTGCAACTCATTGGCACAACGTCACCAGAACGATATTTTTGTTGATTTTGCATTTTTTCCTCCTTTTTGAAAGTGTGCCCACTTTCTTATTTTATTGTGTGCAAAAATAAAAAAAATAATCGTACAAAAACATAAAATTTGGCGTTGACTTTTTGGTAATGATTATGATACAATTTTCCAGAAAGGAGAATTTTATGGAAGCAAAAAATAGTTGCATCTTCAAAATTAGGATATGTTGCACCTAAGCAAGAAATGGACAAAATAGGAGGGCTTACTGCTGGTGTTTGCTATTTGCCAGACACGATAGAAACCCTTTTTGATGAGCCAGAAGAAAAGACTATTCGTCGTGAGGGCAGCATCAAGCAAAGCGGGCATCACAGTCCATTTGGCCATCCGCAGTTGACAATACAACTTGACAACATTCCAAAAATTGTGGCAATGGCGCTCAATAATGAAAAATTTTACACCACAAGCGAAAAATCTGCAAGATACAAACGTATGGCATTGCCGGAAAACGAGCAAGTTTATTATGACAAATGGTTGGAAATTTTTAAAGACCTTATTGAAAAAGAATATAAGGACAAATGTCCAGAATTTTTCAATGATGTCAAAATCACAAAATTGGCTCAAGAAAATGCCAGATATTTGACCTCTGTTTTCACACCAACTTCAATGATATATTCCTTGCCATACGGACAACTTAATGTTTTGCATGGACTTTTGGACAAAGAAGTGAGTGTTTTGAGAAGCGAAAACACGCCATTTGCACTTAAATTGGCGGAAAATTTGCAAGAACTTAATGCAGATCTCAAAAAACTTGGCTATTACGACACAGAACTTGCCGACAACAGAAAAAACAGAAATTTGTCACTCATTCATCGCGGCAGACCTATGATTGAACAATTTGGAGATACATATTGCACATCTTATTTGGGTTCATTTGCCGAGCTTGCACAAGCACACCGCCACAGGACCATAGATTATTCAATGGAAATGCTTGAAAAACCTCAATTTTTTGTGCCACCAATCCTTGAAAAATATCCAAATTTGGTTAAGGAATGGAAGAGCGACTGCGAAAAACTTGCGGACAATTTTCCACAAGGAATGCTTGTCAAGATAAACGAGCGCGGCACACTTGAAAACTTTATCTTAAAGACAAAAGAAAGAAAATGCACTATGGCTCAACTTGAAATAAACAGACAAACGGTTGCCACTGAAAAGAAAATGCTTGAAGCCTTGAAGGCACAAAATCATCCTGCAGCAAAGGAATTGGAGCCTTACACACATGGGTCACGTTGCACATTTCCAGACTACAAATGCGAGCATCCATGCGGTTTTAAAGAGGGCGTGACCGGTGAAAGATTGATATAAAAAAGGAGCGAAAATCTCGCTTTTTTTTTGTTTTATAAGTCAAATTTCGTTCACTTTTTGCCATAGCAACCGCAACGGCAAGTGAAACCGTTGCAAGATTGTTTCTCACTTCGTTTCGGCCATATGGGCTTTATTCACTTTTTCGCCAAACTCACTGCGACCGCAAGGCTTACTGTTGCACCAACCATTGGATTGTTCCCCATACCAAATGTTTGTCATATGTCCTCGTTTCACTCGGCCATATGGGCTTTATTTTTTTGCCATGGCAACTGCAACGGCCAAACTCACCGTTGCACCAACCATTGGATTGTTTCCCATACCAATAAAGCCCATCATCGCAACATGGGCGGGAACGGAAGATGAACCGGCAAATTGTGCGTCACAATGCATTCTGCCCATTGTGTCTGTCATGCCATAACTTGCTGGACCGGCATGCATGTTGTCTGGGTGCAACGTTCTGCCTGTTCCACCACCAGAGGCAACTGAAAAGTATTTTTTGCCATTCTCATAGCACCATTTTTTGTAAGTTCCGGCAACAGGGTGTTGGAAACGCGTTGGATTTGTGGAATTTCCTGTGATTGACACGTCAACGCCTTCGTGCTGCATAATTGCAACGCCTTCCGAAACGTCATAAGCGCCATAAATCTTCACATTTCCGCGTTCGCCCTTTGAAAATGGGATTTCTTGCAAAATTTTCAGTTTTTGTTCTTTATGGTCAAATTGTGTGTTGACATAAGTGAAACCATTCACGCGAGCGATGATGTAGGCAGCATCTTTGCCAAGCCCGTTTAAAATGATTTTGAGGGGTGTTTTTCTGATTTTGTTTGCTGTTTTTGCTATTCCCATAGCACCTTCTGCAGCCGCAAAACTTTCGTGTCCTGCCAAAAAACAAAAACATTTTGTGTTTTCGTCCAAAAGCCTGCCGGCAAGTCTGCCATGTCCAAGCCCGATTTGACGTTCGTCAGCCACCGAGCCTTTCACGCAAAATGCCTGCAAACCTTCACCAATCTTTTCGGCATATTCGCTGGCATTTTTACAGTTGCTTTTCAATGCAATCGCTGTGCCAAGGGTGTATGCCCAAACTGCGTTGTCAAAGCATATTGGTTGGATTTCACGCACTGTTTTTTCTACATCAATGCCTGCTTTTAGGCAAAATTCTTTTGCTTCATCAATGTTTTTGAAGCCATATTCTTTCAACTTTTTTGGCAAATATTCGTATTTTTTAAGTTCATCCATGATTACACCTCCCGTGGATTTACAACTTTCACTGCTTCGTCAAAACGACCATATCGCTTTGTCGATTTTTCAATTGCTTTCGCTTTTGAAAGTTTTTCGTCTTGCAAATTTTTCAGCAAAAGTCCAAGGTTGACATATTCATAGCCTATCGTTTCGCCATTTTTGTCAAGAGCCATTTTTGTGATGTAGCCCTCTGCCAAGTTGAGATATTTTACACCGCCTTTGTCGGTTGAAACAATTGTGCCAACTTGACTTGTTTTGTATTTTCCTAAATCCTCCAAACTTGTGCCTACAGGAAGTCCGCCAAGAGAGAATGCTGACTGACTTCTGCCATACACAAGTTGCAGAAAGATGTTTTTCATGGCATCGTTTATGGCATCGCACACAAGGTCGGTGTTTAATGCCTCCAAAAGGGTTTTTCCAATCAAAATTTCACCCGCCATTGCTGCGGAATGAGTCATTCCAGAGCAGCCAATAGTTTCCACAAGTGCCTCTTTGATAATTCCATTTTTCACATTTAAGGTCAGTTTGCAAGCGCCTTGTTGAGGAGCACACATTCCGCATCCATGCGAAAAGCCAGAAATTTGTGTTATTTCTTTGGTTTGGTCCCAATGTCCTTCTTGTGGAATTGGAGATGGACCATATCCGGGCATATTTTTTACGCAATTAAATTCTTCCATTTTTTTCTCCTTTTTTGTTTTTTTACTGGGATATTATATCAATATTTGAGGGATTTTCAAAACAAAAAAACACCTTTGCCAATTTTTCTTGACTTGAAAAGAGGTTGTGAGTTACAATTTCTCAAATAGGAGTTTTTTATGAAAGTTGACACAAATTTGTATAACGTTTTGAAGCAAAGAGGGCTTTTGTATCAATGCACCGATGAGCCTGCATTTAAAAAATTGCTTGAAAGTGGCAAGCCAATCACTTTGTACGAAGGAACAGACCCTACAGTTGACAGTTTGCATATTGGTCACTGTGTGCCTTACTGCATCTTGCGTCGTTTTCAACAAGCAGGGCACAGGGTTTTGCTTTTGATGGGTGGTGCAACGGCAGGAATTGGTGACCCTTCCGGCAGAAACCAAATCAGAAAGATGCTGTCAAAGGAAGAGATTGACAAAAACATAGAAAGCATCAAAAAAACACTTTCAGTTTTCTTGAAATTTGACGGCGAAAATCCTGCAATCATCGTCAACAATGCGGAATGGTTTGATAGTTATGATTATGTTTCTTTCATGCGAGATGTTGGTGTGCATTTCAACGTCAACAAAATGCTGACCAACGAGATTTATGCCAATCGTTTGGAGGAAGGTGGGTTGACTTTCTTTGAGATGGGCTATATGCTTATGCAGGCGTATGATTTTGTGCACTTAAATCGAAAATACAACTGTGTGTTGGAATTTGGTGGTCAAGATCAGTGGGGAAATATCACTGCTGGGTGTGAATTGCAACGTAAACTTAATTTTGCCAACGGCACTGACATAAATTTGATAGGTGCAACAAATCCGCTTTTGATGACTCCAGAAGGCAAAAAGATGGGCAAGACCGAAAAGGGTGCTATCTGGATAAATCGTGAAAAAATTTCCGCTTATGATTTTTATCAAGGCGTTTACCAAACACCAGATGCATGCATTGAAATGATGTTTGCACTTTTCACAGATATTCCTATGGAAGAAGTTCGCACAATGATAAAAGCGGATATAGTTTCTGCAAAGAAAACATTGTCTTTTGAAGTGACAAAATTTGTTCGAGGCGAGCAAGATGCCCTTTTGGCACAAAAAATGAGCGAAAACTTGTTTTCGCAGGGCGGCGATGATGCACCGGAAGTTGAAATAGAAAAATCGGAATTTCCTATGAGCATTTGTGACCTGCTTTTCAAGACAAATCTTGCACCATCAAAAAGTGAGGCTCGAAGACTGATTCAAGGCGGAGCAATAACTTTCAAAAATGAAAAAGTTGCCGATTTTAATTTAAATTTGACTGCCGAGCAAGTTGATGGTTCACTACTTAAAAAAGGCAAAAAAAGTTTTGTAAAAGTTAAAGTGGTTTAAACATGCCAAAGTTTGCTAAAGAAGTTGAAATTATCGAGAAAAAATCCAAATTTTTGGGTTTTCTTTTGCATTGTCAAACTGTCGATGAAATTGAAAATGCCTTGAATTATTTAAAACAACTGCACAAAAAAGCAACGCATATTTGCTATGCTTATTCTTTAAAATTTCCGTTTTTGGAAAAAGCGGTTGACGATGGTGAGCCGGGTGGCACGGCTGGTCGGCCAATACTTTCTGTAATGCAAAAGAAAGGGGTGAAAGATGCCTGTGTTTTTGTGGTCAGATATTTTGGCGGGATAAAACTTGGCGCGGGCGGACTTGTGCGAGCATACACAAAAGTGACAAGCGAGGTGCTGTCATGACAATCACAAAAATAAAGCGCATAGGCACAACAAACCGTTTTCATTTGTATCTTGACGAACAGTGGTCGGGTGTTTTTCTTGACGAAATTTTGGCAAAGTATGCCTTAAAAACCGGGCAAGAAATTGACGAAAAAATTTTCAAAAAAATCAAGGCAGAAAACGATGAAAGAGTTTCCTTTGATATGGCAGTCACTTATCTTGAAAAATATGTCGTCAGTGAGAAAGGATTGAAGGATTATCTGAAAAAGAAGGGCTTTTCATTTGAAACGATAAAAAAGACTTGTGAAAAACTTAAAGAATATGACATGATTGACGACGAAAAATTTGCAAAAAATTATTTTGACAGCCTTTCAACAGGTCATGGAAAAAGAAATATTGCCAGGAAACTTTTGGAAAAAGGGGTGCCCAAAGAGATTGTTGACAACATTTTGGAAGGTGTTGAAGAAGACAGCCAAATTGAAAATGCCTTAACTTTGGGCGAAAAATTCGCAAAAAATCGTGAAAAAACGGCAAAAAACAAGCAAAAATGCCTTGCTCATTTGATTTACAAAGGATATGATTATTCTGTGGCAAAAAAAGTGACCGACAAGATTTTTGCTTTTACTGAGGAGGAAACAAATGATTGGATTTGACTTGCAAGAGGTTGCAAAAATTAAAGATGCGGAAAAATTGCTCCAAAAAATTGCATGCGAAAGCGAGATAGCCTACATACAAAAATACAAAACAGACTTTCCTATGCATGTGGCGTCCTTGTGGTCGGTCAAAGAGGCAGTTTTCAAGGCTTTAGACTTGCAAAGTGGTCAAATTTCTTACAAGGAAATTGAACTATGTCACAAAAAATCTGGTACTCCATATGTTTTGTTGCACGGGCAGGCAAAAGCGCAGTTTAAAAGGTTGAATTTGAAGAAAATTGAAATTTCAATCTCTCATCAGCAAAACATTGTTGGAGCGGTTGCCATTGCTGACTAAAAAATTTTTTACAAATGAATAAATTTTTTATACTTATTTAAAATAAGTTTAAAATCTTGGAATACGGGTGAAAATTATGCAAGAAGCATACAGAAAACTTGTTGAAAAAGCAGAAAAAATCGAAAGAATTTTTGGCAGTCTTCAAGACTTTGCCGCCTTTTCAACAATTTCAAAAGACGAGCATAATATGAGAATGAGACAGAAGTCTCTTTCGGAAATTTATTCACAAATTGACGTCCAGGATTTTGATTTTCTTTTGGATAGAACCTTGCAAAAGGAACTTCACGAACTTGAACTTGCCGATTTGTGCGATTTAAAGAACGGTAGGTTTGATGGAGAATATTTTTAAACGAGGAGAAATATATTTTGCTGACCTTAGTCCCGTTGTTGGGAGTGAGCAAGGTGGAACGCGTCCTGTGCTTATCATTCAAAACGATGTTGGCAACAAATTTTCTCCAACAGTGATTGTTTCTGCCATAACAAGTCAACTTGGCAAGGCAAAACTTCCAACTCATATCGAACTTCCTGCCGACGACAGCAAACTTCCAAAAAATTCGGTTGTTCTTTTGGAACAAATTCGCACACTTGACAAAAGACGTTTGAAGGAAAAAGTGACCACCCTTGATGCTCACAAAATGAAAGAGGTCAACCGTGCCCTTTTGATTTCTTTGGGCTTTGTAAGTTGATTTTGTTTATATTTTAAGAAAAATACTTGATTTTTCTTTTTTTTTGTGTTAAAATGGCAAAGATTTATTTTGAAGGAGATTTTTGGCTTATGATGATTGAACCACCTATTGACGAACTTGCACAAAAGACTGGCGGAAACAAATATGTTCTTTCTGTGTTGGCAGCAAAGCGCGCAAAAGAGATTGAAACAACTCGTCGCAGCGAACTTGCCACCGCCGACAAAAAGGCGATCAGTATCGCTCTTGATGAGATATATGAAGGCAAAATTGTTCCAAGCGAAATTGACGACTGAAGTTTTTATTTGAGTTTTTGTTTGTTTTATGTTAAAATGTCACTGAAAGCAGTTTCAGTGATTTTTTTAAGGAGTTTTTGTGTTTGCAAAAGTGATAATCGACCAAGACGCAAAGGCGCTTGACCGAGAATTTGAATACATTGTGCCACATGATTTGCAAGTAAGCGTTGGCGAACGCGTGCTTGTTCCTTTTGGCGTCAGACTTTTGCAAGGCTTTGTGGTTGGACTTTCCGAAAAGTGCGAATATGACGAGAAAAAACTTAAAGAAATCTCTCAAAAGATAGAGGATTTTGCTGTAATCAAGCCCGAGATGTTGCAACTTATGTTTTACATGGCAGACAAATTGCATCTTAAACTTGCAAGTTGTTTACGACTGTTTCTTCCGGCAGAAATGCGCACGGACAAAGTTAAGGAACTTGTCGTCAGATATGTTTTTTTGGCAGAAAATTTTCAGATGCCGTCAAATCGTGCAAAAAAACAACTTGAAATTGTTCAGTTTTTGCAAAAAAATGGCCGTCAGAAATTTTCGGATATTTCGGCACAGTTTGGCTATGCGCCATTGAGTGCTTTGGTGAAAAATGGAACGGTTGTCGTTGAAAATGAGCAAATCAACAGAAATCCTGAAATCGATGTTGTTCAAAATGCTCAACACAAACTTACTGCCTTGCAACAGAGGGCAGTGGACACCATCTGCGAAAACAAAACCTATCTTTTGCATGGCGTGACAGGAAGCGGAAAAACGGAAGTTTATATGCACTTGATTGAAAGGCAACTTGCTGCCGGAAAAACAGCACTTATGCTTGTGCCAGAAATTTCGCTTACGCCACAAGTTGTTTCAAATTTCAAGGCACGCTTTGGTGGGCAAGTGGCACTTATTCATAGCGGCCTTTCCGCAGGCGAGAGATTTGACGAATGGAAGCGTATTTTCTTTGGACAAGCACGCGTTGTTGTTGGTGCGCGTTCAGCAATATTTTCGCCGATAGAAAATCTTGGAATTATTATCATTGACGAAGAGCATGACCAAAGTTATGTTTCGGAGAGCAATCCAAGATATGACACCCGAGATATTGCGCAGTTTAGACAAAAATACAACAACTGCACTTTGGTGCTTGGAAGTGCCACGCCGTCTATTGAAAGTTATGCCAAAGCGATTGACGGAGAGTTTACTCTTGTGGAAATGCCGGAACGCGTGAATGGTATGGACATGCCAAAAATACAAATTATTGACATGCTTATGGAACTAAGGCACGGCAACAACAACATTTTTTCTCTTCCGCTGATATTTGAACTTAAAGATATCGTTGAAAAGAAAAAACAAGCAATGATTTTTATCAACCGCCGTGGTTTTTCCTCTTTTCAAAGGTGCAGACAGTGTGGCTATGTTGCAAAATGCAGCGATTGTGATGTTTCACTTGTTTATCACCGCTTTGAAAATCGCTTGAAATGTCACTATTGCGGGAAACGTTATCACGCGCTTGATGTCTGTCCAAGTTGCGGAAGCCGAGATATAAAGCAGGGCGCAATTGGCACCGAAAGAGTGGTGGAAGAACTTCACAAGATGTTTCCAGATGTTCCGGTGCTGAGAATGGACAACGACACCACTTCTCAAAAAAATGGTCACCGAAAAATTTTGAATGAATTCCGAAATTGCAAGCCCGGAATACTTGTTGGCACTCAAATGATTGCAAAAGGGCATGATTTTGAAGATGTGTTGCTTGTTGGAATTGTTGATGCCGACCAAAGTTTGTATCAGGCGGATTTTCGTTCGATCGAAAGGACTTTTCAACTTATCACGCAGGTTGCGGGGCGGGCTGGCAGAAGCGGAACTCAAGGGAAGGTGATTTTGCAAACATATTCGCCAAGGCACTATGTTTATCGTTTTGCAACAAACTATGACTATAAAGGTTTTTTCAAAAAGGAAACTAATTTGCGAAAGGTTACCAAATTTCCGCCTTACGCAAGAATTGTCAGAATATTGTTCTCTCATGAAAACGAAAAGACAGTTGCCGATGAGTGTAAAGCGTGCTATAATAAAATCAAGCAAATCAAAGATGCTTCACCCGAGGAATTTGTTTATCTTGATGTTATGAAAGCACCGCTCAACAAAATTAAAAACAAATTTCGCTATCAAATTATGATGCGTTTTGCACTTTCAAAAGCCGACCAACTTGAAAAACAAGTTTTTGATTGCATTGACCAAAAATGCAAAAGTTCGGTGTTTTTTGAGATAAATCCAAACAATTTGAGTTGAAAAGGAGAATTTTTATGACCACCAGAAGAATTGTTGTTTTGGGAAATGAAACATTAAGAAAAAAGTCCAAGCCGGTTGTGAGTTTTGATGAGTCTTTGGGGCAACTTTTGGACGATATGAAGGCCACCATGCTGTCAAAAAAAGGCATGGGAATTTCTGCTGTTCAGGTTGGAGTTTTGCGCCGTGCTATTGTCATTGATTTGGGAGATGACGAATTTTTGGAGATTATCAATCCCGAGATTATCAAAACAAAAGGCAAAGTCACCGACAGCGAGGGTTGCTTGAGTGTGCCAGGTTTTTATTGTGATGTCACACGTCCGCGCTATGTCAAAATTTCGGCGTTTGACCGCAATGGCAAGCCTTTTGAATTTGAAGGTGAGGACTATGTTGCACGTTGCATATGCCACGAGATTGACCACCTTAATGGTGTTTTGTTTGTTGACCTTACTGACGAAGGAAAAGAATACAAAAAGTCGCATGGAGTTGTTTGATGAAGATTTTATTTTTTGGAACGCCTATTTTTGCCGAAATTGTGCTTGAAAAATTGATAAATTCCACTCACAAAGTTGTGGCCGTGGTTTGTCAAACGGACAAACCGGCAGGGCGAGGGAACAAACTTGTTTCTCCGCACATCAAATCTTTGGCGGAGGCTCACAATATTCCTGTTTTTCAGTTTGAAAAATTGTCACAGCACCTTGAACAGTTTAAACAAATTGATTGTGACATTTTTGTCACGGCTTCTTATGGAAAAATTTTGCCAAAGGCACTTTTGGACCTCAAACTTTGCATAAATGTTCACCCGTCACTTCTTCCAAAATATCGTGGCGCAACGCCTATACAAAGTGCGCTATTAAATGGCGACACAATCACAGGTGTTTCCATTATGAAGACTGAGGTTGGCATGGATGATGGCGACATTTTTTCGCAACAAAAAGTGGAAATTTTGCCAGATGATGATTACAACACACTTCTTCCAAAACTTGCAGAAGTTGGCTCAAAACTTTTGCTTGAAACCTTGGCAAAATTGGAAAACGGCACTGCAAAAAGAACGCCTCAAGACAGTTTGAAAGCAACCTTTGTGAAACCGATATACAAAGAAGATGGACTTTTGGATTTTTCGCAGTCTGCACAAAAACTTGTGAACAAGGTCCGTGCTTTTGTTGGCGGGCCGGTGGCATACTTTTTTGTTGGCGGCGAGCGTATAAAGGTTTTCAAAGCCAAATCTGCAGAAGATGAATTTGCAAAAAAATTGCAAGGAAGCACTGTTTTTGGCGAGATTTTGTGTACAAAAAAGCGATTTTTGATAAATACACAAAATGGCATTTTTGAGATTTTGAAATGTCAGTCAGCCGGCGGCAAAATTTTGGACGCTTCTTCTTTTTTGAATGGTTTTCATTTCACAAAAATGGTGGTGGACGTATGATTTTGGATTTAAGTTTGAAAGAAATGGAAGAATATGTTTGTGGTTTGGGCGAGCAAAAATTCCGTGCAAAACAACTTTTTGAGGGCGCCTATATGCTGAAAAATTTGCAAGATATTTCCACACTTTCAAAATCATTTAAGGAAAAAGTGCAAAAAGACTATTTTTCGTATGAAGTTTTGGCTCACTTAAAGTCCAAAGACGGCACAGAAAAAGTGGCAATCAAACTTTCCGACGGCAGTGTTGTGGAAAGCGTGCTGCTTTCTTACAAATATGGCCATACAGTTTGCGTTTCAACGCAAGTCGGTTGCAGAATGGGGTGCAAATTTTGTGCCTCCACATTAAATGGTCTGCAGCGCAATTTGACCTCTGGAGAGATTTTGCTTCAAGTACTCTTTTTCAACGCTTATCTTGGTGGGACACTTAAGGAACGTAAAATCACCAATATTGTACTTATGGGATGCGGCGAGCCTTTGGACAATTATGACAATGTGACAAAGTTTTTGAGGCTTGTTTGTGCCGAAGATGGTTTGAATGTCAGTCAACGCAACATTTCACTTTCTACTTGCGGACTTGTTCCAAACATATACAAACTTGCTGACGATGGATTTTCTGTCACGTTGACAATCTCTTTGCACGCACCTGATGATGATTTGCGAAAAACAATAATGCCAATTGCCAACGCTTACAAAATTGAGGAAATTTTGCAAGCATGCGATTATTATTTCAACAAGACGGGTCGAAGAATTTGCTTTGAATATTCCCTGATTGAAGGCGTGAATGACACAGATGATTGTATTTTAAAGTTATCAAAAATCCTTCAAGGGCGAACGTGCCATGTCAACTTGATACCCCTTAATTCCGTTAAGGAGAAAAAACTTTTGGGAGTTACGCGCAAAAGAGCATATGCTATTGCAGAAAAACTTCAAAAATTGGGCGTAAGTGCCACCGTTCGCCGAAGTTTGGGCGAAGACATTGACGGTGCATGTGGACAACTTCGCAATCGCTTGGGAGGTGCAAAATGAACGGCCTCGTTTTGAAAAAACAAGCGGACGAATTTGTTGTCTGTCTTGAAAACGGGCAAAATGTTGTCACAAAAGCACGTAAAAATCTCAAAAAAGATGGCGTTTTTGTTGGTGACCATGTTGTTTTGGACGATGAAAATATGATCAGTCAAATTCAACATCGCAAAAATCTGCTTGTAAGACCGCCACTTGCAAACGTTGACAGAATGTTTATTGTTGTCGCTCCCGTGCCAAAGGCCGACCTATATACACTTGACAAATTGCTTATTTTTTGCAAATTGAACAATATTGAGCCAATTTTGTGTGTCAACAAACGAGACTTAGATGAAAAATATTGCAAGGAAATTGAAAAAATTTACAAAAATCTGGCAAAAACAATTATTTTCTCCACAATTGACGACAGTGTTTTGAAGATTGTTCCACAAATAAAAGGCGTTTGTGCTCTTGCTGGACAAAGTGCCGTTGGGAAATCTTCTATCATAAATGCAATTTTGGGAAAAAATGTCGCAAAAATTGACACTTTCAGCAAAAAAATTGAGCGAGGAAAACAGACCACACGCACGGTGCAACTTTACAACATAAATCGCGGTAATTTTTTGGCAGACACGGCGGGTTTTTCCAAACTTGACGAGCATTTGCTTAATCTTGATTGCCGTCAAGCAAAAAATTATTTTCAAGAGTTTCTTCCATTTTCAAGCGATTGCAAATATTCTTCTTGCCAACATATCAAAGATAAAGATTGCGGTGTTGCGAAAGCAGTTGAAGACGGAAAGATATCAAAAGAAAGATATTCAAACTACTTGAAACTTTATGAAATTTTAAAAAATATAAAAAAGTACTGATTTATTTTGAAAATTTGGATTTTTTTGCTAAAATCTTTTTGTTTGAAAGGACAGAACTATGAAAAAAAATGTGGACATATCTGTTTCAACCGAGCCGATTGAAGATTATCAAAACATTGTGGAATATGCTCGCTCAATGCAAGGGGTGGCAGAGTTTTTGCATTGCGATATTATGAATGAAAATTTTGTCAAGAAAAACACGTTTGACTACTCTTTGGTCGGAAGCATAAACAGAAGCAGTGTAATCATGCTTGATGTCCATCTTATGCAAAATGAGCCAAGTGAAGACATTTCAAAATATATTCAGGCGGGTGCAAACATTGTCACTGTGCACTATGAAGCATTTGAAAACAAAGAGGATCTTGTTGCTGCACTCAAATTTATCAAAGATAGTCACACTTTGGCGGGGATTTCTTTGAAGCCAGCCACACCGTTCAAGGAGATAAAGTCGTTTGTGTTTGGCTGTGACGTGGTGCTTGTGATGGGTGTTGAGCCTGGTGCAAGTGGGCAAACAACTTTGCCTGAAATGATTGACAGGGTGAAAGAAATTGACGAATTTCGACGAAGCAACAATCTTGCCTTCAAGATAGAATTTGATGGAGGTGTCAACGAACAGAATGTTCGTCAAATTGTCGAAAATGGTGCAGACATAATTGTGAGTGGAAATTTTGTTTATTCAAGCAAAAACAAAAAAGATGCTGTGCTTAAACTGAAAAACTATGATCAATAAAAAATCACCTTTCTGGTGATTTTTTTTATGCTTTGTCACTGATGATATTCAATATTTTTTCCATTTTTTTTGTTTCGTCTTTGTCGAGCTCGGTTTTCATGCTTGTGATTGTGCTTTCATCACTATCTTTGTTTTCATAATGGTCAAAAAACTTTTGCGTTGGAACAAGTCGATACTCTCTGCCATCTTGCTTTGACCTTTCCTTTGTCAAAAAACCTTTTTTTATCAAAATTTTTATTTTGTAAGCGGCATTAGGCGGAGAAATTTCCAAAAAATCTGCAAATTGTGACACCGTTGGCTTGTCCATCAAGTAGATGCATTCCAAACACAAAAGTTCGGTCGATGACAAAGCATCGCCGTTGTTTTTTATCTTTTTAAACAAACTGCGATACAAAATCAACTTTATTTTACGAAAGGTTGCATTAAATTTTCTTTTAAGTGCCATAAAAATCCTTATGCAACATGATATCACTAACTGTTCTTAAAATCAAAATGATTTTGCAAAAAAATTTTTTGTGTTTTTCTTGCTTATTGATACTTGCTATATAAAGTGAAGAGTGAAAAGTGAAGAAGTAAAAAAACAAGTCATTGCTGACTTGTTTTCTTGGTGAACCAGATGTATTTTCCAGTTGAAAATTTTTTTGCAAATCGCTACACTTATTATAATCTAAATTTGATAAA
>CANPYI010000006.1 GCA_947588355.1 uncultured Clostridia bacterium | reverse complement strand
AAACATAGCCGAACGGCGTAACTGAAACGGTTACGTCGTTTTTCTTTTTGTCCTATCCCTATGGAGCAAATAGGAACCAACTTGTCACCAAAGCATTAAATTTGCTTGACGACAAACCGCAAAATGATGTAGAATATCTTATAACTTTATAGCAAGATATTAAAAAGATGGTGGGGGGGAAGGTGCTTAAACGAATAGCATTTGTGTTGTCACTGTTATTGTTTGTGCCGGCGTTCATATTGACTGGGTGTGGCGGCGACAATAAACAAACATCACGTTATAACACGGATTTCAAAATTTCGGCTAGCGCACAGCAAGATAAAATAAGCTTGAACATAAAAAACATAGAAAAGCCGAAAGGTTATTCAAGTGGCGACCAACTTGATGTGGTTATGTTGAAGCCATATGAATATTATAAAGGCGAAGTCGACCTAGGAATATTTGAAGGTACTGAAAAAGCAGATGCCGGTTTGATGATTGGCAATTATACAGTTGGAAATGAAGCAACCTTAAAGATTGACAGATATTCCGGCGATTATGATCAACTTTACAACAAATTTGTTTTGGCAAAAGATGGAAGTTTGGTAGCGGGTCCGTTTTATGTTTCTCAAATTGATTCAGAGCGCAACTTTGAACAAAAAACTGTAACAGCCACAAAAAAGGGTGTGATTGGCGATTCTGATATGATTTTGCAAGACACAGGCTGCGGCTGGACAGCTTATAACATTGCCTTAAGCGACGTGATCTATCCAAATGAAAAGCCAGGTCCGAATGGTGAAGATATTTTAATAGACAACTCTCTTCGCCCGGCAGATTCCATAGAAACATTTGAATTTAATGGCAAAACCTTTTATATGGACAAAAATTACATAAATTCCTTGGAAGATCGCTTCTTGGAGTGTAAAAAACATGATATCAAAGTTGTCTTGATTTGTCTTAATGGCAATACAACTGATTATGACAACACACCATATTACATGGGATACAAAGATACAAACTCAAATGCAAGATTAAGAGCTTTTGACACTTCAACTGAAAAAGGCATGGAATACTTTGCTGCCGTTATGGAATTCTTGGGCGAACGCTATTCACGTGAAGACGGCAAATATGGTTGGGTACATAGATATGTTATCGGAAATGAAGTGGACTTAAGCGCTGAGTGGAATCCAACTTTTGATTATGGAAAACATGATGAGTTGCAAGTGAACAATTATGTTGAAGAATATTTGCGGGCTTTACGCATTGCAGACCAAGCACTTAAAAAATATTATCACGACTCAATGGTTCTTGTCTCTCTGGCTCACTATTGGAATAGTCATGGCAATGAGAACGGATCTTATGCACCTTATGATCTTTTGAACACTTTGAATGAAAAGACAAGTTATTCCGGAAACTTTAACTGGGGGCTTGCTGGACACAATTATCCAATAGACCTTGGCGAAACAGTGTTCTTGGAAAAGGAATCAAGAGATCCTTCAATAACTGGAGATTTCAAAACCACACAGGTTATAACTTGGACAAATTTGGAAGTTTATGACCAATATCTTTCACAGGAAGCATTAAAATTTAATGGCCAACTCCGAAGATTGTATTTGACAGAAGGTGGTGTTGCCAGTGGTGCATTGCAAACTGAATACACACTTGCTGCACAGGCTGCTGGTATCGCTTACGCTTACTATAAAACAGTCAGCCTTGATTGTGTTGACGCGTTTATTTATTACAGAGGCGTTGACAATCTGGGTGATGGCTCTGCATTAACTTTCGGCTTATATACAACCGGTTATCCAGACCAAAATGCTATCAAACCTTCTTACGAAGTTTTCAAATATCTTGACACTCAATATTCGTTTGTCGTTGCAAATCAGTATTTAGATAAAATTGTCTTCTATAAGGACAAAGTAAGATATAGCAAAGCGCGCGGAAATGTAACATCTTATTTTGATGCAATGAATATATGCGAAAGCAATTTTGATTGGGAGGTGAAGTGGAAAGAGAGTAACATAATCACTAGACACGTGGACCCTATTCCAGAATATGAAGCATTGATTTGATTTAAAAAAATAAAAGGAGAAAAAAATGAAAGTCAAAAAAATCTTTTCAAACATTACAAAAGCAGTTGCGCTTGCAGCAATACTTGGCTTAAGCATTGCAGGTCTTGCTGCTTGTGGCCCCAACTTAGCCCCAGGTGAGGGTGCAATAATTATAGAAACTTATGACCAGTTTAAAGCTTTTATTGAAGATTACAATTCAAAAGCCTATCTTGATTCTGAAATTTCGGAAGAAGGCAAATATCTCTATCTTGCAAAGGATATTGACTGCGGTGGAGATGTCCTTGCACCTATCCTATCAACCGACCACTACGGACTTGCATTTAAATTTGATGGCGCTGGGCACAAAATCTCAAACTTTAAAATTAACGAAGTGAAAGAAGTTGGAACAGCGACAGGAACTGCGTCAGCAGGAATCAAAGTTTTGGGACTTTTCCCGAAAGCAAATGGCGGAGAACTTGTAAATATTGAATTTGCGGACTTTAAATTGGAAGGTAATCTGAACGAAAACGAAGTTAATAGCGTTTTTGATAAAGGTACTGATTGGGAAGCGGCATCAAGTTTGCATGTTGGACTTGTCGGATATTCAAAATCTTCAGGCGCAGCATCAGATGAGACAAATACTATAGAAAAAACAAATGTTTACAAAAATGTAAAACTCACAAATATGACCGTTGATATAACAATAAATGGCAAGGCAAACACAAACAGCGAATTTCCTATGGCTATCGGCGGACTTATTGGCTTGGATGCTGACACACTCCAGCGTGGTGAATTTTTGCAACCTAACACAACAATGGCTATGCGTGAAAACATAACTGTCAAAAACCTTGATGTCAAAGTTAACATGGGCGGCGGTGCAATTTTTGTTGGCGGCGTTGTTGGACAATCAAACTGGGAAAGAGTGACTTATAAAAACTGCCAGGTGGACGGCAAGGTGACAATAAACAACGCAGGCGATGAAGCTGCTGATTACAACAATCCACCTATGTTTGGCTCAACAGTTAATGTTGGCGGAGTTGTTGGCGGAAGTGTGAAGCGCGAATATGAAATTGTTGTTGACGGCGGAAAAACAGATGTTGACTTCGTTGTAAATGCGAAAGCAGATGTTAACGCAGGAAATGTTGTTGGTGTTGTTGTAACACCTAAGGACAGCGATCCAAAAAAAGATCAAAAACCTACTCATGCACTTGACTTTTCAAAATTTAGTCAAGGAAAGTGCACACTTAAACTTGGCGATGGTGAAGTTACTGCAATAGATGTTAAATATGTTGAAAAATAACCAAAACAAAAAAAAGAGACGGCCGTCTCTTTTTTTGTTGCCATAATTATTTAAAATGCAGTTGTAATTTGTGGTTGCTGTACAACAATTTTATGTTTGTAATAAATGCATGTTCAAATATTTGAGATTTTTTATTAACAAGTAGATTTTGTGCGCAAAAATGGCTTAAATTGCCTATTGACAACAGCACACTTTATTGTTATAATAATAACGTACTTGAGGATAAAACAAATGTTGACAATAAAAAACTTAAGCAAAAAATACAAAAACAACGACAAATATTCCGTCAGAAACCTTAATTTGTCGCTAAACGAGGGCGAAATATTTGGTTTTTTGGGCAAAAATGGTGCAGGAAAAAGTACAACAATAAAATGTTTGACTGGCATCATTCCTTTTGACGAAGGGGAGATCTCTATTTGCGGCTTTGATATCAAAAAAAATCCTATTCAGGCAAAGATGAACATAGGATATGTTCCGGACGATCATGCTGTTTACGACAATCTGACCGGAAAAGAATATGCCGTGTTTATGGGCAATATATATGGTGTTGACAAAGAAACCTTGGCAAAACGAATTGACAAATTTGCCGAATTGTTTTCGATGAGCAAATTTTTGGACAGGCAAATCAGGTCTTATTCTCATGGAATGAAGCAAAAGATTTGTATTATTGCCGCACTTATTCACAATCCGCGATTTTGGGTGCTGGACGAACCACTTATGGGGCTTGACCCACAAAGCATGGCCGAGATTAAAGGATACATGCTTGAGCATAAAAAACTTGGCAATTCGGTTTTCTTTTCCTCACACAACATCGACATGGTGGAAAAGCTGTGCGACAGAGTGGGAATTATGCACAAAGGACAACTTTTGGAAGTGATCGATGTGAAAAAGTTTGCCAAAACAGGAAAATCTTTGGAAGAACATTTTCTTGATCTGACAAAAGACTGAAAAGGAGAAAAAATTGGGAAAATTTTTGTCACTTTTGAAACTTGAATTTTTGTCAAATTCATCGCGTTTTAAAGATGATAAACTTTTTCTGCGCATAAGAAAGGTGTTTTTCACTTTGGTGGGTGCATGCTGCATGGTGGCAATCTTTCTTTTTGCAATAAACGCCATCTTGAATGTCTTTCTTGCAGTGGATATGCAACACGAATTTGTCACTTTGTTTGTTGCACTTATGATGCTTGCATGCTTTTTGCTTGGCATTGTGCTTGTCACAAAAACTTTTTATTTGAAAATAAACTTGTCTATGTTGAAACTGCCGGTCAGCGGAATAAATATTTTTGCTGCAAAATGCGTTTATGTTTTTTTGAAAGAATTGTCCTTTTGTTTGCTTATTGCCTTGCCAGTTTTTATACTTTTTGGCGTAAAAACAGGGCAAAATGCACTTTTTTATGTGTTATGTTTGCCAAATGCGGTGTTTTTGCCGGTTGTACCATTTTTATTGTCGGTGCTTTTGTCAGTGCCTGTTATGTGGGTGATAAGAATTTTTAAAACAAAATTTGTTGTTTTGTTTGCTCTTTACACACTTATACTCATTGCTGCTTTTGTCATATATATATTTGCTTTGAGATTTGTTTTAAATATCCTTGAAAGTGGTGATTTTTCAAATGTTTTTGATGCACAAACGGTTTTTTCGATAAAAAACTTTGTTTCCTATCTTTATGTTCCTGAACTTTTGAAAAACACCCTGTTTTTCTACAATTTTTGGCGAAGCATTTCCATAAATGTTGCCATGGCAGCGATACTTGGATTTTTGGTCTTTTTGTTTGCGGACAAGTGCTATTTGAATGTTATTTATGCCACAATGCAAGAAAAAACTTTCAAAAAGAAAATCAAAGTAAAACATCAAAAGACGGGCAGAGCACTTTTTTCAAAGGAATTTAAAAATATCTTCCGTTCAATAAATTATTCTTTTCAGTACTTTACAATAGTTGTTTCAACTCCGCTTATGGTGTATTTTTCAAGTGAAATTGCATCAAGTGTTGGAGCACCAATGTTGGGCGCTGGAATTTTGCCTGGAATAGTTGTGTTGATTTTGATAATGTTTCTCAGCATGGGAACATCGTTTTCAGCGACTTCAATCACCCGTGAAGGCGGAAATTTCTTTCTCACAAAAATCATACCTGTTTCCTTCACAAAGCAGGTGCTTGTGAAATTTTTGATATATCTTATCGTTTCTATCCCTGCGATTTTCATCTCATGCTTTGTTTTGGCGTTCGCCGGATTTATTGACTATCTCGCTGCCTTTCTGATTGCTTTGGCACTGAGTTTTGTCACAATTGGAAGCATATGCCACTCTATTTCTCTGGACGTAAAAAAACCGCAATTTCTTTATCTGGAAAACGGAGAAGTCTCTTCAAACAACAGAAACATTTCTGCATCAATTGGTCTGGGCTTTGCAATCGCCATCGTTATGGGCGTTGGCGGAATTGTGGTGTCTTATTTTGTAAACATCCCTGCAATGTACTTGGTTTTGTTTGCTTTTGGCATTCCATTTGCTGCGATTGAGTCGTTTCGCTTGTTTTATCGCCTCGAAAAGCGGTATAATGAAATTGAGGTGTAGGCATGAAAAAACTGCTGTTGTTTTTGATGGTTACAATACCTATACTGGTTGTGTTGGTTGTCAAACTGACGGCAAGCGTTGCTGTCGGTGATGTTTTTGTGTCTGTTCAATCTGTCACACTCAATCCGAGTTCTATTGTTGCAATGATTGGCGATAGTGCTGACTTAAGTTATGAGATATATCCAAAGTATGCCACAAACAAAGAGGTTGAGTGGCACAGCGACAACGAGAAGTCAGCAACAGTTGACGCAAACGGTCATGTTGAGTTTGTCGGCATAGGCTCCGGTTACATCTCTGCCGTGACACAAGATGGCAACATGCGTGCACAATGCTATTTTCATGTGTATGACACAAAAGTGCATCAAGTTCAGTTAACCGCTCCGCAAAATTATGTTCACATAGGCAAAACACTTCAATTGACGGCAACAATTCTGCCAAGCGAGGCCCTAAATAAGGAGATTTTGTTCTCTTCAAGCGATGAAGGCAAAGCAACTGTTGATTCCAACGGACTTGTCACAGGCATTCAAGAGGGCTATGTCACAATCACAGCCACTTCTCAAGACGGAAGCTACACCGACTTTGTCAATTTGCTTGTTTCCAAACCTGTCACAGGACTTGTTGTGGACAAAACTGAAATCATCACCGCTTCACAAACTATTCAGGCCGAATTTAAGATAGAGCCTTTTGATGCCACAAATAAAAATGTCACTTTTTCTGTCGACAATTCAGAAGTGGCACAAATAAATCATCTTGGCCGCATAACTTTCTTGAAGCCGGGCGAAGTGAATATTACAATAAAAACAAATGACGGTGGCTTTGAAAGAACTGTAAAATATATTTACACGGGTGGCTACGCCTATGATTTGATATTGCAACAACAATTCATTGAAATGAACATTGATGAAGGTGCTTTGTTTATTCAATACAACACCTTGCCAGAAAATTTTAATCCAGAATTGACCAATTTACGTATCACTTCTGATGATGAAAGTGTGGCATATGTTGATGCAAGTGGTTATCTCAACGCTGTGAAAGGTGGAAGCACAGTTGTGAGAATAAGAGCCAACAAGAACGCTGACGAAGTGATTGAAAAACAAATATATGTAAATGTTATCAGCCCTGCCGAAGATATTGAAATTCAAGATGCCATAACGGCAGAGCCAACTTTCCAACTTCAGCCAAAGTCTTTGCCGGAAAGTTCCACAAACACATCTTACTTTTATCACATAGATGACACAGAAACTGCCACAGTATCCGATAGTGGCTTGGTGACATTCCTCACCGATTCACCTTGCACGGTTATGGTGACTGTGTATGCCAACAAAGATTACAGCGCAGTGGCAAGGACAGTTTATATCACCTACACTGCGGGTGGCGCTGGCGACTTTGAGTTGAAAGATAAAGATATTGAGTTGAAACATGGTCAAAAGGCATATTTAAATTACACTATCAATCCAACAAATTGTTCTGTGAAACCGCAGTTTAGTGTGGTGTACAACAATCCAAAGATTGGAGGCAAAGTTGTTGAAATTGCAGATGATGGCGCCATTGTCGCAGTTGGAAGCGGAACTGCAAAGGTTTGTGCAACAATCACACTTTATGACAACACAGTTGTCACTGAATATTGCGATATAACTGTTGTTCGCGATGCCGAACAAATTGAAATAAATTTGGATCTTGAATATTACAACTATCAGTATGTCACAGGTCAGTACATCGTGCCGTTCAGTGGCACAGTGAGTCCTCTTGATGCAACAGACACAAAAATAAATTGGTCCATTAGCGACAGGAATATCGCCTTCATAAGCGAAAATACACTTATATTCTATCAAGCGGGATATGTCACTTTGACGGCATCTGTTGGAAATATTTCCAATTCAGTTGAGATTTACTACACGGGCGCAAATCCTGTTTTTGGACAGGTGGAAGCAATTTTTGATGACGAACATACAACTATTCCGGAAAAAATAAGTTTGGGCGAAAGTTTTGATGTTGTGATAAGCGAAGTTATTCCAAACAATATCACAAATCCTCTTTTAAATTTGCAGGTAAAAAATCAACATACTGCAAATGAATCGGGCATAGTTTTGAAAATAGAAGGAAACACCGTGACGGGTGTTGCCGGCGGAACAGCAACGCTTGTGGCAAATATTTCAAGTTCCATTTGGCTGAGTTTTTCGATATTGGTGGAAAAATTGCCGGAAAGTGTTTCAGTCTTTCAAGCAAACACTCAAGTGACAACTTCAACTGTCAACCTTGTTTCAAGTGTCTTGCCGTATGACGCCACAAATCAAAAAGTCAGATATGTTGTCAAAAACACCGATATTGCAACCGTCGAAGGCAGTGTTTTGACTTTCAAACAAAACGGAATTGCACACATAACAGCCATTTGTGAAGCAAAAGAAAGTATCACATATGATTTTGATATAGAAAAAGTTGAAAAAGACATCGTTTATTTCAAAACAGACCAAACAAATCTTTCTGTCAACAAGGGTGATGTTTTGATGGTTGAAACAGACGATGATTATTCGGTGACAATCATAAACGAGAGTGCCATTGTTGATGGTCAGCAAGTTGCAAGAGTTGAGGGCAAATACATCAGGACACTTTCTGCGGGAACATTTACCGCTCAAGTGTCGATTTCAGGCCAAGTACATAACATATTGATACAAGTCAAACAACTTGTTGAAGAAATAACTCTGTCAACAAAAATGGATAAGTTTGACGGCGAATATGTTGTAGGATGCAATGCCATTGATTTGAGTTTTGAAGTTTTACCAACTTATGCCGACAACAAAGACATAAAACTCTCCATAATTTCTTCCAAAAACGATTTTAACGACATAGCATATTTAAATGGAACAACTTTACATTTCACGACAGAAGGAAGTGTGACACTTCAAGCGCAATCCAAAGACGGAAATTGCTCGCTTATTATGCAGATAAGATACACCGGCGGCAATGCTGTTGATGCTCAACTTAATGTGGAAGAAAATTTGATGTTAAATATTGGTCAGCAGGTGAAGATAGATGTTTTGAAATGGACACCGTTTGATTTGAAAAATGACAGAATTTCTTTGAGCGAAAGCAATTCTTCTGGCAAGAAAGTTATTGAAATAAACACAAAAACAAACACAATCACTGCAGTGAACAGTGGAGAGACAAAACTTATTGTTCAACTTTCAAGTGAGATTGTAAAAGAAATTTATATTGTCTGCTTAAACAAAGTGACAGATATCGTTGTGCAAGAAAATGTTTTGACAGCAAAAGACACCTACACGATTGAAGCCGTTGTATTGCCACAAACGGCGACTATAAAACAACTTGAATTTTCACTTCAGCAAACCGATATCGCTCGACTTGACGGAAACACTTTGCATTTTTCAAAACCTGGCACAGTTATTGTGACTGTTCGTTCCACAGATGGCAGCAATATACAAAAAAATATTGCAATCACAAGCACATTAGGATATTTGAGTCAAATTGTTTTGTATTCCAAGGAATACAAAATCAACAAAGGCGACAAGTTTGTTTTGAATGTTCAAAAATATCCTCAAGATGCCGTTTACAACAGCATAAGATATGAGATTGTTTCGCAAACGGCAGCAGATTTGTCCGACAATCAAGTTATTGGGCTTTCTGACAATGGAGAAATCGTTGGATTGTATGGCGGAACTGCCATCGTGAGAGTTTATGCCGAGCAGAGCACTGAAGTTTTTGCCGAATGCAAGATTTATGTATATTCTGCTGTTTCAGGAATCGAACTTAAATTTGAAAATGAAATGCAAAATTATCAAAATCAAAGCACTTTCATCACAAGCAAAAGCAAAATTGGATTTAAAGTTGTCATCTCTCCGCAAGATGCGGTCATCAAAGACTTTACATATCAAATTTCCGACAATTCAATAGCAAAAATTGAAGGAAACAAAATTATATTCTTACAAAAAGGTCGCGCTTCCATCAAAATTATAAGCAGCGACACTACATATGGAGAAAAATCCAAAACTTACAATTTCTACTATGTTGGCGATGATATTGTAGATGCAAAACTAGACAAAACTCAAATTGAAAACAACACAATCCGTCTCAGGGCTGGAGAAAGTTTCAAATTTAAACTTAAAAATGTTTATCCAAACGACAACGCAAATATTTCATTCTCGATTCGCGACATTTCGGAGCAAAGAAACGATTTAAACAAACCTGTTGCAAGTTTTGAATATGGAACTTTGAATGCCTTAAACGGCGGACAATTCAGATTTACACTTTTTGTAAACAACTTGAAACTTGAAACTTTGACGCTTATTGTAAGTGTTGATGCCACAGATATTTTGCTTGAAGATGGGCAGAATGTGTATGTTTCAGAACCTTATTATGCTGTCAAGGCTCGTGCTTTGCCAAGTGACACTCATCAAGTTTTGCTTGGATACAAATTGAACAATCAGAATGTTGCAAGCATAACGCAAGATGGCATTTTGACTTTCACTCAACTTGGAAAATGCACTGTCACTGTTTATGTTGTTGACAATCCGTCAATCTTCAAAAACATAGAAGTTGTTTATACAAAAGAATTGCAGGCAATTAAATTCAACAACACTCGTGACAACTTGTTTGTTGGCGAATATATTGACCTTTCTGTAATTGCAATGCCGCTTGATGCTGACAAGTTTGAATATGAGATGACTATCGACAATCCAGAAGTTGCACAATTGACAAAACGCACAGGCAGTTTCCGACTTTTTGGACTTTCACAAGGAGAAGTTGTTGTGACAGCGCAAGTGAAAAACAAGGATATCAAGGTCAGCAAAACATTCCACTTCTACAACCGTATAAGCGACGTTAAACTTGAACTTGACAATTCAGGTGACAAGCACGGGCATGGCGGTTACAGAGTTTGGGGAATGTACTTTGTAGATGGCGACCGAATTGTAAATACTTACAACATGAATGTTTCTCTGTATCCAGAGATATGCACAAAAGATTTGCTTGAGTGGAGTTCAAGTAATCAGTCTGTTGCAACGGTTGACCCAAATGGCACGGTGACATTCCACAGCACCGGAACTGTGACAATCAGTGTTCAACAAAAAGTTTTGTACGAAGGAGCAAATGTTTTTGGCGATAGTTATGAATTTAAAATTGTTGAAGGTGTCAACATTTGGAACTTTGAGCAGTACAAGATTGCACTTCCAAAACTTGAGCAATTAAATGCTGGAAGACAGGACGGTTACGCGGGAATAGTTATGCAAAGCGACATTGTTGTAGATAAAGGCTCTGATGTCGTTATTATTACATACAATCTTCACGGAAATGGCTACACTTTTGATGCTTCTCCAGGCGCTACGAATTGGGATCACTTTAGAATTGCAAACATGAACAACTGTGTTGTGGACAACGTTATATTGCGCGGAACATCTTTCACACATGGAGAAGAATTGAAGAATGCCGATGTGACTTTGAGTATAGATTTTTGTAACAATATTCTTTTGTACAACACCATAATAGAAAATGCCGAGATTGGATTACGTGTGCTCAGTTCAAATATAACTGTTGAGGGCTGTATCTTCCGTAACTGTCTGTCAGTTGGTTTAAACATCACAAGAACAGAAGACGCCGTATGTGATGTCACAGTCAAAGATAGCATCTTCACATCAAGTTTTTCAGGTATATTCTTTACTATGGACAATTTTCAAAATCCAAACAAAAGCAAGTTAACTTTGGAAGGAGAGGTTTGGTTCTACAACTGGTCAACCTTGGAGCAAATGCAACAGTCACTTGATTTGGAAAGAATTTTACGAGAGGCAGGTGTTGGATTCCTTGCTGACGAAATTTTCAAGCAATTAAGAGAAATTGCATCGAAAAATTCTACTTATTCTTACAAAGAAAACGGCGTGGAATACTTCAATTTTGGCGTAATGCTCATGAACGCAAAAATTCCGACAAACAATCACAATTCAATGGGAACAATTGACCGATCAAAACTTAGGGCGGGCTATTCACCACTTGAAGTTAAGGGGGCGTTGGATTTGGCGGTTATGGTGCCAATAGAAATATCCTTGCTTTCAATTTCCGCAACAGACGATGCATTCATAAAACCAAAAGATTCTTACATAGGCAACTCAGTTTTGCTTGGACTTATCAGGCAACCTTGCAGATATTAAAACAAAAAAGGAGAAAACATGAAAAAGCAAATTTTCACTGCATCAATATTTGTGCTTTTGCTTGCAATTGCTTGCATGTTTTTTCCTATTTTGTCAATTGATTCTGCCAACGCCATTGTTGAAGGTGTCTCCGGAAACAAATTTGTTTTGACAGGCCTTTGCGGAAACAGCCCAGAGCATTACTTCTTTGATGCGAGCGATCAGAGTACACTTGTAAATGCCAAAACAAAGCAGTCTTCTGGGGAATTTTACTCTATTTGTTCTGACGGCGGAAAAACTAGTTCCGGCTGGGCAGAGTTTAAGCCAACAACGGAAATGCAATATTTTATAGAAAAAGGCTTGTTGTATGCTTGTGCCACTGCAAATATTTCTTCAAAAAACACAACCATAAAAATCACAATTTCAGCGGGAGAAAATTCTCAAGAGGCAAGCACTATGAATGGAGCACTTGCAACCCCGTTGCTCAAACTTGAAGATGTTCAACAAAATATAAGATTTTCTTTTGAAAGTTCTGGCAAGAAAAATGATTTTGTGATGGACGAACCTACAATTCATCTTTACACAATCATCGATTCGGTCACTTTGTTGACAGAAAATCAAAAAGTCTCACCGGGTCAAATTTTGAAGATAGATGCCTTTAACGAAGTTACAAATATTTCTGGAATTTCCGGCAATTTTACAAGTTTTTCTAAAATCAACCATCAAATTTGCTATGACTTTTTGGAAGGCGGAGAATATGTTGAAGTTGTCGGCTCAAATTTTGTTATTTCACAAAATGCACCAAATGGCGCAAAGATAACATTCAGAGCATGTGCAAACAAAAACTCCTATTCAGAAGAAAAGCAATATTCTGACAACTATGTTGAACTTGTTGTGGACTCCGAAAAAGTCAATATCAAAGTGAGAACGGATTTTAAAGAAGCCGCAACAATAACCGGTCAGGGCTCGTATGTGCCAGGAAAGAGAGTGACACTTAGGGCAAAGACCAATCAAGGTTATCAATTTTTGGGGTGGTACATAAATGATGCCTTTCAAACAAGTGAAAATAAACTGATAGTAGATGCCGAATTTGGAAAGGATATTTATGCAAAATTTCAAAAAGGCATTTCCGTAAAGAGCATCACAATTTCTGACCGCGAGTATGACGGCACAACGACAATTGATTCAAGTTTGATCAGAATGGACTTTTCTGGCATTGAATCAGGACATGAAGTTTCAATTGTTGGATTAAATCTCGCTTACAAGGACGCCAATGTTGGACAGAACAAGTTTGCAAATGCTATCTTTGACACATTGTCGCTTGCAGGTCAAAACAGTGATATTTATTACTTGGAAACCGAAATAATACCACTTGCGTATGGCACAATTTCAAAACGAGAAATATTCCTTACACCAAACATATCCACAAAAGAATACGGCTATCAGGATCATGCCATTTCTTACACCGCAACAAATCTTGTTGAGGGTGAGTCGCTGACGGGCAGCCTTGCAAGAGAAACGGGCGAGGCTATAGGCAAATACAAAATTCTTTTGGGGGATTTGCCAGAACGAAATTCAAACTACAACATCATTTTTGACGACTCAGTTTTCTTTGAGATATTGCCGCGCACACTTTCTTTGGATAATGTTGTGGTTGACGAAAAAACATATGACGGAACAACAGAGGCACACATAAAGGCCGGACTTAGAAATATTTACAACAACGAAGATGTTGATGTTGAAGTTTTTGGTGAATTTGTCACCAAAGATGTCAACGCAAATGTTGAAGTGAAAATCACAAAAACGGAACTTGTTGGACAGGACAAAGACAACTATGTGCTTGAAGATTATTCCGAGCAAATATTCAGCACAATTTATGCAAAACAAGTCACTGTAAAGGCATTGTCTTGCACAAATGTGTATGGTGATGAATTGCAGTTGCAATACACTTGTGATGGTCTGTTGCCGGGTGACAATTTTTCCGGAAATTTGGAGATTGCGGATAAAAATGTTGGCAAGCAAGAAATCAAACTCGGCACACTGTCAAATTCAAATTATGTTATCAGTTTTGAAAGTGCAATTTGCACAATAACACCGCGAAATGCTTTTGTGGTGGCAGATGAGCAGTTTAAAATATTTGGCGAAGATGACCCACAACTAACATATCAAGTTGAAAATCTTGTAGGAGATGATGAGATTTTTGGAAACCTTGATCGTGAAGATGGGGAAGATGTTGGACAGTATTTCATCCAACTTGGCACACTTTCAAATACAAATTATGAGATAATTTTCACAACAAATGTCCTCAATATCACAAAAAGGCAAATTGTTGTTGAAGTTGGCTTTAAGGACAAAGAATATGATGGTGGCAATTCTGTTGAGTTTGATGTAACTTACAAAAACAATATCACAGAGGCACAATTTGCGTTAAATTTGGACGCAAAATTAAACAGCATCAAATGTGGCGTTGCAACAATCAATATAGAAAGTTTCGATGTTGAATGTGACAAAAAAGAGAATTTTGATTTTGAATTTAAGTTTCTTAATTCAAGCATACAAATTTCAAAGCGCAAGGTCAACATATTTGTCACAAACACCACCAAAATTTATGGCGAACACGATCCAGAATTTGTTTACACTGCGCGAAATGTTTTGGAAGGCGACTCTTTGCAAATAAATATTGCTCGAAATCCAGGTGAAGAAGTTGGACAATATCAGTTTGTGATGGAGGGTGACAATGTTCAATCATATTATGACCTTGCTTTGACAAATTCTTATTTTGAAATTTTGCCAAAAGAAGTTGCTATTTCTATCGACAGTTACAGCAAATATTTTGGAGATGAAGACCCTGAGATTGAATACAAACTTGAAGGCAAATTTTGTTTTGATGACGATGAAAGCATTCTGGACGGCAAAATTTCAAGAAAAGAGGGTGAAGTTGTTGGCGTTTATGAATATGACTTGAACGGTCTGTCTTCAAACAAAAACTATTTCTTTACAAACACAAGCAACACAAATTTTATCATAAACAAAAGACCTGTTGTTGTGACAAGTTTTGATTCCACAAAAATTTATGGCGAAGATGATCCAAAATTTTCTTATGAAGTTTCAAACGAAGTTGATGGGCAGCATCTTTCAGTTGATATTTTACGTGAATATGGCGAAGATGTTGGAAAATATTTACTCTATTGCAACACCAATGATTCTCGATATGCAATCACTTTTGTTGAGGCATATCTAGAAATTATTCCAAGTGACATAAGCATCAAAGCGGACGAAAAAATCAAGATATATGGAGACAACGATCCATATTTCAGTGTCACTGTCACAGACGGACTTTTGAAAAACAATGACCGAGTGGAAAATATTGCAACCGGCAGCATGACAAGACAAGAGGGGGAGCAAACAGGAGTTTACATCATAAGTCAAGGAGACTTTTCATTTGGAAAAAATTACAATTTGACATTTGAGGGCGGAAGTTTGACAATTATCAAACGCCAGGTCACAATTTCTGCAATTGCAACAAGCAAGATATACGGTGATGATGACAACAATTTGACATACAAAATATCCGAAAATGGATTGGCTTTTTCTGACCAAATTGAAGGCAGCCTTGAAAGAGATGAGGGCGAAGATGTTGGACAATACAAAATTCACAAAGGCAGTTTGTCACTCAATTCAAACTATCAGGTTGATTTTGTTGAAGGCGTATATCAAATTTTGCCAAGGCAGATTGAGATAATTCCAACAAATATTTCCAAACAATTTGGCGATCCCGACACAGAAATTACATATCAAATCAAAGGTGATTTGCTTGAGGGCGACCACTTGGACGGAACTTTGTACAGACAAAAATCAGACGGAACCATAGAAAACGTTGGCAGATACAAAATTTTTTGCACTTTGACAAATCCAAACTATGAAATTGTTTTTGCTGACTATTATTTCAGTATTTTGCCTCGAGAGATTGTCATAGAGGCAGACAGTTTCCAAATAAGTTATGGCGACAAGGAGCCTGAACTTTCTTACAAAATTGTTTCTGGCGAGATTTTGGACGGCGACAATCTTTCTGGTGGGTTGTACAGAATGAGCGGAAACTCCGTTGGTGTGTATGATATTATCAGCACTCTCACCGCCGGAAGAAACTACACAATAAAATTCCAAAAAGGAACAGTCACCATTTTGCCGATCAAACTTACACTCAAGTGTGACGATTATCAAAAAATATACGGGCAGGAAGATCCTTCATTCACCTACAGTATTGTTGAAGGTGAGTTGATCAACGGTGATGAACTTTATGGTGCAATAACAAGACAAGGAGGGGAAAACATCGGCACTTATGATCTTGTGGCAAGTGTTTACAATGACAACTACAACATTGAATTTCTACCTGCAAAACTTGAAATATTGAAAAAAGATGTTTACTTGATTGTCAGCGTTTCCGACAAAATTTATGACGGCACAACAAACGCATACATCAAAAATGCATATGTTTCTGGGCTTGTAGATGATGTTTATCTTGATTATGACCGAAAAAACAGTGCTCATTTTGTCAGCACAGAGATAGGAAAAAATATTGAAGTGCGTATTGACGACATAAAACTGACAGGAGAAAAGTCAAACAATTACAATTTGATTTATCCAGAAAAATTGCTTGCAGATATCACTTTTGATGCTATTAAAAATAATGAAATTGTGATAACAACAAACGATCCCGTTTTGGAAAAAGATTACACTCTTGATTATGTGACTGAAGTTGTTGAGAACACACAAAAGATAGAAAAATATCGCATAGCTCTTAAACTTAATATATGGATTGCGGAAAATGGCGAAGTTGTTGATGTTGATGGCATGTTTACAATCAAAATGAACATTTCCAAAAAACTTTTTGAAAAAAACAATATTCGCGTTTATCAAAAAAATGGGCAAAATTACAATCTTCTTGCATGCCAGAAAAATGACGACAATCAACTTTGGATATCTTGTGATCAACTCGGCGAATTTTACATCGTTATAGAAGATGAAACTTGGCTTGATTATGCTTCATATATTTCAATTGCAGTAATAATCTTGACAATCATTGGCGTGATTGTGATCATTTTCAGAAAAAAGAATGCAAGGAAAATCAAGTTTTAAAAAAAAACTCTTTCAAAATCAGAAAGAGTTTTTTATTTTGACAAGTCTTTTTCTTTGAATTGTTTTTTTACAACAACATTGTTTTTCGTTGAACTTTCATTTTGGGCAGAATTTTGTTGTTCTGGCGTTTTAATTTTCTGCCAAAGTTGAACTATGTTGTTTAAATTTTCGATTGTTTGTGAATTTTCAGTTGTCCAGTCTGTAAGGCATTGAAAATATTTTTTGTTGCTTTCAATCGTTGGGTTTGTGATTTCTTTCAAAAATTCTTCCATAGGATCCAAATCTTGACCGTCGATTGGTGAAGTCCAAGAGTTGTAAATCGTGCATGTGCCATCTTGATGATATATTGGAATGTAATAATATTCATCGCCACTTTTTTCGTATCCACAATATGTGTTTCCAACATGCACCACATCACCTTGCAAAGCATTTTTGACGGCAAGTGCGGAGCCATTCATTTTTTCGCAAGTGTCAAGTGCACATTCGTAATTCAAAAAATGTATAAAGTCTGCAAACGTATCTTTTGAACTGCTGTCTTTACAAAAATCTTGCGTTGTGACAGGCGAGTCTTTTCCGGTAAGATAATTTAAGGTATATGTTTCGCCTTTGTCAGAAAACAAAATTGAAAGATAGTATTTGTCAAATTCGTTGTCTTTTTCAAAAAGATTGTAAGGCAGCAACGAAATTGAAAGAATGTCATCAACTGAATCTATACTGTTTTCCAAACGTGAATTTGCGTCCTGCAATACTAGATTTTTCATTTGAGCAGTCAAAATTTGTTTGTCGGTTTCTGAAAGTTGATCTGTGATTATGTTGCCGTCGTCCCCGATTTGAATATCATTGCCGTTGTTGTCCCAAACATGGTCGCTTGTAAAAGGGTCCTTGGCAGGCGGGGTGCTGTTGTAGTGATTGTTTGCGATACAATTGTAAAGCAAAAAAGCAGATCCTGCTAAAGCAATAACCACGACCGGAATCCCAACCGCTTTAAAGACAGTTTTCTTTTTTGATTTGTTTATCTTTTTGTTTTCAATTTTTTTATCTTTAGGCTTTTTCATGCAAATAGTTTATCACAATCAAGGCTTGTTGTCAATATCAAATATTGAATAAGTTGAAAGAAAAACATTTAAAAAATTTTAACTATTTATTCAAAATACTTGATTTTTATGCACTATGCATTATATAATGTATTAAGAGTTTTGTTTGACAACAAGACTTACTCAAAACTGACAAATCATTACTTAAAACATAAAAACCTCTTAAAAGGCGATTGATGAGTAAAATATTAGGTAAACAACCTGAAGATAATTTGGACTTTAAGCCAATCTTAAAGTTCCACAAAAAAAAGAGACTTAAAAAAGCAAACAATGTTGGTGCTGAAACTTTTTCGTCTGCAAAAAAACTTCAACGCAAAAAACATTTTTGGCAACGCCGTGTTTTTTCGTTTGCAATGGTTGTTGTGCTTGGAGTTTCTTCCGGTGTTTGGCTTGGTGGCTGGTACAAAGACTATATTTCTGGTCAGTCTGTTGACTATTCAAATTACAATCTTGAAGACTACGAAATCAATCGAATTAACGTGCTTAATTCTGTCACAGGTCAAAAGTTTTCAAGTGAAAACGAAATAGGTGACATAGTTGCCATTTTAAAATCAAACGGAAAACTGAATCCTTGCAAACTTTCTGCAAGTCAAAACTTTGCTATTGCCGACTTTTTGGCATCAAAAGCGACCTCTTATCAGGCTGTTGGTGTTGGCGTTGTGGACACGATTGCAAACCAAGATATCACAAGCAGCAAAAAATTTGACGGAAGCACATACACGTTTGAAAGTATGAGTGCGGGCATGCTTACCGTTGCAACTTGCGCTGTCATGCAAAAAGGCGGCTCAAACGTTCAGTTATACAAAGGTGACGGGCTGCAACAAGATGAAACAACCAAAATTCACACTGCAGTATGGAAAAAAGACAAAAGTCTTCCATTGACCGAGTACGAGCAACTTAACGGTATGCAACCAGACAGACTTTTGCCATATGTTGTTTCCTCCAAAACAATTATTGACGAAGCAAATGTTCAGGTTGTTGAAACAACATTCAATGACAAAAAAGCATATGAGTTTACGATGCAACTTGACCCCGTGACATCGGTACTTAGATATTACAGACAAGTTATGCAAACAAGTGGTTTGGAAAGCGCACCCAAATTTTATGACGTTCAAGTGAAAGTGATTTTGGACGAAAATTGGAATTTTGTCAGGACAGAAGTTTTGGAGCATTACACTGTTGTTGCATTTGGAATCCCGGCAGAATGCACCGGCACATTAAACACTGATTTTGTCTTCAATCAAAATGTGACTTTGCCTGTTGGAGGTGCCGCATGAAAAAGTTTTTCAAACGTGTAGGCAAAGTTGCAGGCATGGTTGTTCTTTATTTGTTGATTGCCGTTGGCACAGCAGCGGGAATTATCTTTCTTTCGCCTGCAGAGGTCAAAGAGGACGCATCGGCGACAGAAATTCCTGCTCAACTTTTGAGCATTGTTGAAAGATTTAAAAGTGCCAAGGCTTTGGATATCAACCTTGATGCCGAAATTGACACCGGTGCAAAGAATATTAAAATCAGAGTTGATGGGCAATTGGACCTTTCGGGCGGGTTTTCCGACCTTAAAGCAGATGGAAATATTTCGCTTGACCTTGACGATCAAAAATTTGATATAAAAATTGCATATGACGGCACGCACATATTTGTTCAACTTTTCAATGGCAAATTTTGCATGGAAACCGACAATATTATGGAAGCGGTCACCAAAATAACCGGCCTTTTGGGCGTTTCTATGCCAAGTTTGGACGGAGTTGATCTTGCCGGTATGGATATCAACATGATTTTGGGTATGCTCAGTGACCTTACAGAAACAATCAACGGAAACACAAGCACGATCGTCATCAATGTGCCTGTTGTTGGTGCATTGACGATTGTTTGCGACCTTGATTACAGTTTGAAATCAATTTCTTTGCCTCGAACAGACATTTCAGGAATGGGGCTGCGTCTTTCTGCAAACATAGATTATCCACAAAATATTGAAATCGTTCAGCCAGCACAAGAAGAATTTATTGAGGTGACCGAACTTTTGGACATCGCGACCGCTGTGATTGACACAATAAGCGCCGATAATTTTGCGTTTGATGTGGATGTTGCGGCTAATGATTTTGCTATTGGCGGCACAATAAATGTTGATGCGTCAAACAAAAAAGCGATGTTCGAGACAATTATTTTGGATTTACCACTTAAAGTATCCTTTGTTGATGATGTTTTTTATCTTGAATATGGCAATATTTATTTAAAATTTGCTCTTTCTGATCTTGACCAAGTTGCAGCCTTGCTTGAAAAACATTTTGATAAATCTTTGCCTATGGAAAAGATCGCTGTCATTCTTTCTTGCTTGAAAGAAGGCAATTTTGCCACTCTTATTGGTGGGCTTGGACTTGGCGATGCAAGTTTGGACAGCGTTGATTTGAGTGTTTTGCAAAGTTTGACACATCAGGGTGACAAATTTGTTATTTCCTTGCGAGACATTGGCGAAATTGACATTCTCTTGACGGAAAACAAATTTAAGGAAGTGTCTTTTGAAGGAAATTCCTTGAATATCAACCTTTCAACAACTCAAGCAAAAGAAATCAATGTTTCCTCGCAAAAACATGCCGATATCGCGCAAGTTATTCCTGCTGTCGATGCTGTTTTGCAGACGATTGAGCAAGATTATATTTCTGGAACGGCTCAAATCAACATTGGCTTAACAAATTTTGTGGCAAATTTTGCTTATGCAAAAACTGAAAATGGCATACAGGCACAAGTCGAAGCAAATATTTTGGGAAAACAACTTGTTTTGAACTATCAAAATGAAATGTTTTTCTTGGAGTTTGCCGGTCTTAAAATTTGCGGCTCTTTGGAAGAAATCGGCGATGTGCTGAAGATGATTGTTTCTGTGGCAGGAGCAGAAGACTCGCAAAGTGTTGTGGATACTGTAAAACAAATGTTGGACAGCAACAATTATGCAAGATTTATCTCTCTTGAAGACACAGAAAACGGACTGAAAATAGGTCTCCTTGACAAAATTTTTGCAACAATAAAATATGACACACTTCTCAACGAAGTTGTTGTTGAAAGTGAAAAAATTGATGCGGACATCCAACTTTCTTACAAAAAAGTTGAGATTGATAAATATGATGTCGCTGATTTTATGCACATAAGTGAAGTTGCTGAAGAAGTTGAAGGTTTGTACAATTATATCAAGCAACAAAAATATTACTTGGATATTACTGCAACTTACAAAGATTTTGCTTTGACAGGGGCACTCAATTTTGACGAAGATGGTCTGAGGGCACAAATTGTGATTTCAGCGTTTGAGCAAACAGCAATAATCAATATTATTGGCGACGATGTTTATTTTGACATAAAAGATTTGCATGTTGAATGTAATTTTGAAGATTTAAAAACTTTGATTGGCAGTATATTTGCAAAATTTGAAACAACAGAACTGCCGGAAAACATTTTGGAAAGCGTTTCGCTTGAACAACTTTTGGAAAATATTCAAATTCATTGCAACGAGGAAGGATTGTTTGTTGACGGGCAAGATCTTTTTGCACAGATTCGCTTTGTTGGAAACGCCCCATCTTCATTGAACGTAAATTACAAAGATTTTGTATTTACTGCTGACATTAAAAACACAGCAAGAGCAATCACACCAATTCAAGACAGTGAAAAATATGTTCCACTTTCTGACTTTGTTGACAAGGCTCTTTGGCTTGTGGACTATGTACAGTCAGGGGAATATTATGCAGATGTCAAAGTTGAGATTGATGAAGATGTATGCTTGACAGGCAAAGTGAACTACAACACAGACGGATTTAGTGCAGACATAAAACTGAATGCCAAAGGACTTGAAGCGTCAGTCAAAGTGGTTGACGAAGTTGTTTATATTGATTTTAAGGATTTGCATGTAAGTTTTGCATTTACAGAATTAGATGCTTTGGCAGAATTTTTGAAACAACAGTTGAATGTTGATATAAAAGCAGAACTTGAAGGTCTTAAAGATGTCAAAGACGTGGATATTGCAGGAATACTGACTGCTTTGGCACTTGGATACAAAAACAATAGTTTGCAATTTAGTTTTAAAGATATAACAGCGAACATAAACTTTGATAAAGAGAAGTTGAAGTCTGTTGTAATTACTTACAAAGATATTACTGTAACAGTAACGCGAGTTGACGAAGCAACGAATGTAGAAAAGCCAAACAACGAATACACTTGTGCGACGGAAATACTAACAAAGGCTGCTACTTTGATGAGTTATGTTGATGCCGGAAAGTACTATGCAAAAATAGAAGCAAATGTGCAGGGCATTGAAATAAAAGGTGCAATAAACTACGACACAAACGGGCTGAGTGCAATATTGAAGGCAGAATACAAAGGAATAGAAGCCTCAATTCGTGTGTTTGACAAAGAAGTTTATGTAGATGTAAAAGATATACACATTTGTGCAAGTTTGGATGAACTTGACAGCCTGATGGCATTTTTGGAAGATACATTTGGAATAGAAATCGACGCCAAGAGTTTGGAAGAAAAATCCAAAGCAGATATCATATTTGCGGTTTTGAAAGAACTTGAAATCGGTTATGCAAACGATATTCTTTCCGCAAAATACAACGATATAACGGCAAAAGTGTTCTTTGAAGAGGACAATTTGCAGAAAGCGGAAATAGGCTACAAAGACATTTTTGCAACAGTGACAAAACTTGACGAAGCGACCGAGATCGACAAGTCTGCTGACGAAAAAATTTACACACCAATGCAAGATCTGCTCGGCAAAATTTCAGATGTATACAAATACATTACGGGCAATGAGTATTATGTTACAATAAGCGGAAATTACAAAGACATTTCAATCACCGGCGCAGTGAATTATGTCGGCGGCAAACTGAGTGCAGAGATAAAAGTTGTTGCATATGAGCAAACTGCGACGATAAAAATCTTTGACAAACTTTTATATGTTGATTTCAAGGGCATTCACATTTTGCTGGATTTAGACGACCTTGACGACATAATGGCCAAGATTAAGGATAAGTTTGGATTTGATATCAAAGAAAAACTTCAATCTGTAAATCAAGACACCAAAATTGAAGAGATTATTGCAGAAATGCTGCTTGGATACAAAGACGGCTTATTGACGGCGGGATACAAAGGTGTTGAAGCGTCAGTGAACTTTGTAGGGGACAGGTTGGAAAAGATTGTAGTGTCCTACGGAGAACTTTTTGCAGAGATAACGAGAAAGAATGAAGCACAAGACGTTACAGCATTGGATGAGGAAGTGACATATGTCTCTGCACTTGACCTTATTGACAAAGCGGGCGAAGTTTACAGTTATATCAAAAACAACATTTTTTATATCAAACTTGAAGCAGATTTAGGATTCAAAGTCTTGGGACATGTAAATTATGATGTTGACGGATTTTCGGCGAGCCTTTCTGCAACCATCGACGGACTTTCAATCAAAGCATATTTGCTTGATAACGTTGTTTACTTAGATGTTGACAATTTGAAACTGAAATTCAACCTTGGCGACATAGAAAATGTTTTGCAATATATAAAAGACGAGTTCAACAAAGATTTGTTGACAAAGTATAACGAAATCAAAGACAAATTGAATGGTCTTAAGGATTCGACCGACATCGACATTGGCAGTTTGGACATAAAACAATTGCTCAGCGATTTGCAGATATCACTTTCAGACTCAAATCTTGATATAATGTTGCCACAACTTTCTGCATTTGTAACGTTCAGTGAAAGTGACATGATCCAGTCTGTTAAGATTCAAGCGGAAGGCATTGATGCCACTGCAACGGTTGACAAAAAAGAAACTGTTTCAGTTGAAGGCGATTATTTTGATGTTATGGATGTCTTGCCATTTGTCACCAGCATAAAATCGTATGTTATGGGCAAAAAGTACAACTTGACTGCTGATGCAGAGGTTTATGAAGGGCTGACACAAATCTACGATGCAAAAAGAATTGTTCTTCAAGTGGACATAACCGACACTCTCAAATTCTACGGCGATGCAAAAGTGACAGGAGTTGACGGTACAAAAGCGGCAGGGTTTGACTTGAACCTCAACCTAAGCATTTTTGAAAATTATCTATATGTAAACTACAACGGACTTAAACTTAAAATCAACACAAGTGGCTTACAAGGCTTGCTGACAATGGTTTGCGAGATTCTTGGAATTGACCCATCTATGGTGTCTTTCATCACGGGAGAAGAGAGTGGCGACAGCGGACTTGACGGCTCTGTTGTCAACAAATTGTTGCCAAAACTTGACACAAGCAATCCACTTTCTATGATAAGCATTATTAAATCGTTCAAGGTAAAGGGCAACACTTTGGATATAAGTTTGGACGGCAGTTTCATTTCGTCGGCAGAGCGTGCTGAATATATGGATATACAAATTGTGCTTGACGGACAGAACTTGTCAAAACTTGTGATCAAAAATCTTTACACAGGCGTTACAAACAACGAACACTTCAATCTTGTAATAAACTTCAAAGAATTGAAGACCATGACGAAACCTGACACCTCATTGAAATATATCGACCTTTCAGGCGCAGAAGATCTTATCGCCGCAGTAATCAACACCGCAACTCACAAGACTTTTGAACTTACTGGAAAACTTAAAGTTGATTTAACATTTACAATAGTGAAGCAGTATCATGTAACTTGGGATATTCCAGTGAAAATACAACTTAAACTTGTTGACAACAAACCTCAAATTTATGCCGAAATAGGAGTAATACCAGTTCCAAAGGTGGCTGAATTGATTATGATAAACAATGATACTCCGTGGATACTGCCTACAGTCAACAACCGTATGTTGTATATCTACTATAAAGATGAGTTTGTTTACTTCTATCGCCACGAAGACCGTGGGTCAAAACAAGAAAAAGGCTCTTATGAGAAGAAACTTAAAGCACACGTAGACACTGTTTTGGACGACCCAATCTACTACTTGCAATGGGGTACGGGATTCTCAGATTTGATTATTGATGCAATCAGAAAGAGTTTGGAAATAGAGCATACCGTTGACCTAGGAAACATTATCAACAGTTTTGACTTACCTAATGACAACAACCCTCATTACACACTTTCGCTCAACATGAAAGAAATTACTGGCGACAAAAACATGGGTGATATGTCAATCGGAATTGAACTTGCTGATTTCAAAAAACAACTCGACGATGGCAAAACTGTTGAACAGAAAGTGATTGGAAGTTTAAATTTTGGTTTAAACATGCCGTTTGCAGACGCTGTTCAACTTGATTTAAAGACCACAAATGACAACTCTCAAGATATGAACCTTACACTTGACAAAGACCTTGATTTCACCTCTTTTGACGAATTCATCAACAACTATACGTATCCAGAAAATGAGGAATGGGATGCAGAGAAAGGTGAATGGAAAAAAGCGGCAGAGCGTGAATTTACAGTGACTTTCCAGACCAATGTAGATGGCTTGACAGCCGAAAATGTGACCGGCAAGATTGGTCAAACATTCACCTTGCCAAATTACACACAGAATCACGTTGTTGGACAGAAACAGTCAGGCACTGATTACACAATCTATAAATTTGCAGGCTGGTACACTGACGCAAACTTTGCCGCTGGCACAGAATTTACAACCGGAAAGATTCCAAGATACAATGTCACACTGTATGCAAAATGGGAAGTTGTTGAGGCTTGGCGAACAATGACCTTTATGTACAACGGCAAAGTACTTGGCACACAGTATGGTGATTATATTGCGGGGACTGAACTTGTCGACATAGAAACCTTGAATCAAAAATCGGAAATCGAAGAAAAGAACGGGATTTACTTGTATAAGAAACGCTTTAAAGGCTGGCAAGATGATCAAGGAATTCCTCTTACTGTTATTCCAAATGAAAGTACCACACTCTATGCAAATTACGAAACCTATGAAACTTTGATTGAATATACTCTCAGTTTTGATACCGGTGTCGGCGAAAAACTTGATCCAATTAAAGTTTATGGCGGAGAAGAAGCCAAAGGAACATTTAGGGATTATGGCAAAGAAGATATTGTGATCTATGACAGCGGCGCAACGACAACATATCACTTTGCAGGTTGGTTCACCGACCAAGCGTTTGAACTGCCGTTCAACGACATTATGCCGCATTGTGACCAAACTTTGTACGCAAAATGGGATATTGTCAGCGTTGTTTATGAATGGCAATTGAAAATCTATGACGACGAGCAACTTCTTGTTGACACCAAATTGCAAACCGGAACAAAGATAGTCCAAGATGCAAGTTTGACACAAGATATGGTGTATGCTTTGCCAGAAACTGTACGAATTTCTGACACAACAAAGTGGTATTTGGATGCGGGCTTTGCACAAGAAACCTTCTTGCCGGACGAAATGCCAAACAACGACTTGACCTTGTACGTAAGAAACAAATATCATGTGGAATACACTTACTACGAACTTGTGAATAATGTTCACACAAAGAAAACTTTCAAGGCGGATATGTATCAAGGCGAAACATTTGAACTTTTGGGTCAGCAGAACTATTATATTGACACAAAACGAGCAAACAGCGACTGGCTTGATTACAGAACGACTTACACCTTTGCTGGTTACAACTATGCTCCATTTAGTTTAAGCGGAAAGACGGCACGCGTTGACAATCAAGACATGATCTTCTCATCGATTGTAAACATCAGTAAGCAAAATTGGTACTATATTACCTTTGACGTGACATTTGTAAAACCAAGTGCTTGGTTGTTTGACTATTCTATAGTTGAATCTCCAAAACCTATCTCTGAAGTTGCTATTCTTGATGGAGAAACTTTTACGCCTTCAAACTATACAAGAACATGCGTATGTAGATATGTAATAAAATATAATTTTAAAATTTTGTCTTGGAGTTTGACAAATTGCCAAAATGCATCAGATGGTGCTACAAATATTCATGGATATGACACTTTACAACCATTTGCAGTCCATTCAGATACAAAACTGTATGCAATTTGGGGAAAGTAAAAAAGAACGGGCAACAACCGTTCTTTTTTCTGTTTGCATAGTTTTTTGATGTCCAAAAACCACCAAAATTTTGCCTCAACAGGAGGATTTTATTTTTGCGAATAGTTTTGTTAAAAAATTTTTTTATTGACTTTTGTTATTGTTTTATAACAACAGATTTTGCGTTTACGATACTTTAGCAAACACAAAAATTTTGAAAAATTTTATAAAACTCGAATTTTGTCAAAAATACAACATCTTGTGATTTTTGTTTGACTTTACCACTATATATATAGTAAAATCAATTCTGGAATTGAAAATTTCAGGAGGCAAAATCATGCAAGTAATCAAAAGAAATGGCAACTTTGTGGACTATGATCCGTCAAAGATAAAAGCCGCTATTGAAAAAGCAAACAACGAGGTTGATGGCAAGGAACGAGCAACAAATGCCGAAATTAAAGAAATTTTGAAGTACATTGAAGGACTTGGCAAACAGCGTCTGCTTGTTGAAGACATTCAGGACATTATTGAAGAAAAACTGATGTCATATGGCCACTATGATTTGGCTAAGAAATACATCATTTATCGCTACACGCGTGCGCTTGTTCGCAAAGCCAACACAACCGACCTTGCAATCAAAGAATTGATTGATGGCGAAAATGAGTATTGGAACACAGAAAACTCCAACAAAAATGCTCATATTGTCACAACACAGCGCGACTATATTGCCGGAATTACAAGCACGGATATCACACGCAGATTTTTGCTTCCACCAGATATCGTAAAAGCACATGATGAAGGCATCATTCATTTCCATGATGCTGACTATTTTGCTCAGAATGCTTTGCATAACTGTGACCTTATCAATTTGGAGGACATGCTCCAAAATGGCACAAACATCAATGGCGTTATGATTGAAAAGCCACACCGTTTTTTGACCGCCATGACAATTGCAACGCAACTTATCACAGCAGTTTCGTCAAGCCAATATGGCGGCGCAACAATTTCGCTTGCTCACCTTGCTCCATTTGTGCGTGACAGTTACAACTATTATTTGCGCAGATACACCAATCGCGGACTTACACCCGAACAAGTTGAGCAGTTTGCTCAAGAGGATTTGAAGAAAGAAATCACCGATGGCGTGCAAACTTTCCAATATCAAATAAACTCCATGACAACCACAAACGGACAAGCACCTTTCCTTTCTGTTTGTATGTATTTGGGCGAAACAGAAGAATACAAAAAAGAACTTGCAATGATGATTGAGGAAGTCCTCCGTCAACGTATGCAAGGCATGAAAAACGAAAAAGGCGTTTATATCACTCCGGCCTTTCCAAAACTTTTGTATGTTTTGGAGGAAGACAACATTCACGAAGACAGCAAATATTGGTATTTGACACAACTTGCTGCACAGTGCAGTGCAAAACGTATGGTGCCTGACTATATCAGTGAAAAAGTGATGAAAAAACTCAAGATTGACAAAAACGGCAACGGACAATGCTACCCATGTATGGGATGCCGCAGTTTCCTTACTCCATACGTAGATGCCAACGGCAAACCAAAATATTATGGCAGATTTAATCAAGGTGTTGTGACAATCAATCTTGTTGATGTGGCACTTTCATCAGATAAGAATATGGACGATTTTTGGAAGATATTTGACGAGAGATTGGAACTTTGCCATCGTGCCCTTAAACTCCGTCACGAACGTTTGAGCGCTGCCACAAGCGATGTTGCGCCAATTTTGTGGCAACATGGTGCACTTGCAAGGCTGAAAAAGGGTGAAAGCATTCATGAACTTTTGCACAATGGCTATTCCACGATTTCTTTGGGCTATGCCGGACTTTATGAATGCGTCAAATTCATGACCGGCCACAGCCATACAGATGGTGCGGAAGGCAAAGAATTTGGCTTGAAAGTTATGCAACACATGAACGACAAGTGCAAAGAATGGAAAGAGGCAGAAAAGATTGATTACAGTGTGTATGGCACACCAATTGAAAGCACAACCTACAAGTTTGCCAAAGGGCTTAAAAAGCGTTTTGGCACGGTTGAGGGGATCACCGACCGCGACTACATCACAAACTCCTATCATGTGCCTGTATTTGAGGAAATTGATGCCTTTTCAAAACTGAGAATTGAAAGCGAGTTCCAAAAACTCAGTCCGGGCGGTGCCGTTTCGTATATTGAGGCTCCAAACCTTACAAACAACATAGACGCCGTTATTGAAGTGATAAAATTCATTTACGAAAACATAATGTATGCCGAAATAAACACCAAGAGTGACTATTGCCAAGTTTGTGGATTTGACGGCGAAATGCAAATTGATGACAACCTTGAATGGTATTGTCCAAACTGTGGCAACAGAGACCACTCCAAGATGAACGTTGCACGACGTACTTGTGGATATATTGGCACAAATTTCTGGAACAGAGGCAGAACGCAAGAAATAAAGGAGCGTGTGCTTCATTTGGACAACAAAGACGCATAAAACCGCCAAAAAACGCAGTTTTTTGCAAAAAAAAGGTGAAATATGAGATACAACAAAATCAGAAAAATGGACATTTCAAACGGTCCAGGTGTGCGTGTTTCAATCTTTATACAAGGTTGCACATTCAATTGCAAAAATTGTTTCAATCCCGAGACGCACGATTTTGCGGGCGGACAAGAATTTACTGACGAGACCATACAAAAAGTCCTTTCTCTTGGCGAGATGGAACATATTGTCGGACTTTCCATACTTGGCGGCGAGCCTATGCATCCAAACAATATCGCTGGCACAGAAAAATTGGCAAAAGCATGGAAAGAAAGATATCCAAACAAATCAATTTGGGTGTGGAGCGGCTTTTTGTTTGAAAATTTGAAGGACAAAAGCGTGCTTAAGTACGTTGATGTGCTTGTTGATGGTCAGTTTGTGGACTCGCTTAAAGATTTTCGCTTGAAATATTGCGGCTCTTCAAATCAACGTGTAATAGACGTGCAAAAAAGTTTGAAAGAAGGAAAAACGATTATTTTGAGCGAAGATGAAGTGAAAAAATAGGAGAAAATATGAGAAAATTCCAACTTGTTCGCAAAGAGTTTTTGAAATATGATGTCGATCCAAAAACATTAAAAATGCCATATCGTGCCACAAAATATGCAGTGGCGTATGATTGCTTTTCGCCAATTGACATAACAATTCCGGCGGAAAGTACACAACTTGTTTTTATAAACTTCAAGGCATACTGCAACCGCGATGAAGGATTTATTTTGGCATCAACAAGCGGGCTTGGAAAGAAGGGCATAATCTTGGCAAACGGCATCGGCATAATTGAAAGCGACTATGCAGACAACGAAAGCAACGACGGAAACATTGGTTTTTTGCTTCACAACCTCAACAAAACACCATATGAAGTCAAAGCGGGTGACAAAATAGGTCAAATTTTCTTCTTTAAATTTTTGACTGTCGATGATGACGATCAGACAAATGCCGGCATTGTTCGAAAAGGTGGATTTGGCTCAACAGATAAAAAATAAAAATAAATAAATATAAAAAAAACGGGCAAAAAAGCCTGTTTTTTTATTTTTCTATAAAAAAAAGTAAAAATCACAAAAATACGTAAATTAGCGGCAGATAAATACTTTTTGATATTTTTATTTGTTTTTTTTGAAAAATAATTATTTTTTTGATATTTATTTAAATTTTTAATTTATCACTAAAAATTTTTTTAATTTTTTACATTTTTTTAAACAGTTTTTGTCAAATTTATTTTTTTTCCATAGATTGAATTATGGGAGGGCTGATGCCAAGTTGCTTGCACTTTGGCACGCACAGAGGATATGAACGACACTGCTTTGACTATTTTGGGATTCACTTTGCCATGTTTGATGACAACGCTGGGTGCTGCACTTGTCTTTTTCTTCAAAAAAACGTCAAAAATTGTAAACATGTTGACAATTGGCCTTGCTGCTGGCATAATGCTTTCGGCGTCAATGTGGTCACTGCTTGTTCCGGCACTTGAAAATGCTGCTCAGTCATGGGGCAACATGGCATTTTTGCCGGTTGTGCTTGGCTTTATTTTGGGCGGCCTTTTGATGCTGCTTTTGGATTTTGTCTCTGACAGACTTTTCAAAAAAGTGGAAAAAGAGCCAAAAACTGATGAAAATTTGCAAAAAAACTACAAAAAAAGCGAAAAAAACGGTGTTTTTTGCGATTTTCCAAAAATGCAAGTTCAAAAACGAAAAGCATTCAAGATGTTTACTGCCATCACCATACATAACATTCCGGAGGGGCTGTCAGTGGGCTTTGCAATTGGCACGGCGTCTGCACTAGGCACACCCGTGTTGGCGGCACTCATGTTTGCACTTGGCATAGCCTTGCAAAACTTTCCGGAAGGCCTTGCCACTGCACTTCCGCTTTACACTTCCCTCGGCAAAAAGACAAAATCGTTTGTTTTGGCGACGCTTAGCGGTGTCGTGGAGCCGATATTTGCGCTTTTTGGCTTTTTTCTGGCAGCATACATCACTTCACTTTTGCCGTGGCTACTTTCCTTTGCCGCCGGCGCGATGATTTACGTGATTGTGGAGGAAATGATACCGGAAATCCAAAGTGACGACAAATCATCTTGGGGAGTTTGGTCGTTTGTAATCGGCTTTGTGGTGATGATGATTTTGGACATATGCCTGTAACAACACCAAACATATGCCTGTAACAAAACTCACATGATTTTTTATTAAAAAAGTGCAAAAAACGGGCATTTTTGCGGGTTTTTTGAATATTTTTTATTTTTTTGCCAACTGTGTTTTCACACAATTTTGTCAAATATTTTTTGTTGTTTTTTTTAGCGGCAAAAAATTGTCTTTCAAAAAAATAAAATTCTGTTTGAAATTGTCAAAATATTTTTGACTTTTTTTGTTTAATATATTAAAATAACATCATGACAAACAGGCTCTGCAAAATTGGAGGAGAATGTGAACAAATTCAAAAAAAAGTTGGCGTTTTCGTTGTTGTCAGTTTTGTGCGTGTTTATGGCTACTTTTGGCATGGGCCTGAGTTTTTTGCCGAGCATTTTGACTTCGGCAGAATATGTTGAAGATGATTCCGACAAGCAAACATCTGCCACAGAGGCAAAAGATATTTACGATATATGGGACGATCAAAAAAAAGCATTTGAATGGATCAATTTCTGCGATCTTTTGCATGGGTTGTATGACAATCCTGGCGTTGATCCAACAACTCTTTTCATGCAAGACAGAACGGTGCGCACATCAAAAGAGTTGTCGCAGAATATCCACACCGTAACTTTTGGCGGACTTAAATGGGTGCCAACATATCTTTCCGAAAACAAAAATGGGGACAGAATCCTCACACTTTGGCTTTCGGCAGACGCGCAAGAGCCTTTTTTGGAAAGACAAGCAGACGAGGGCGATTATTATGGCTTTGCTGATGGATATCTTTTCAGTTCTTTTGCCGCTTTTGAACAAGATGGATATTACTGGGAAGACGACTATCCAGGGTCCATGTATGGCACTTCCTATATGCGTGTTGTCACACTCAACAACGGCGGTGAGTACACAACTGACGGAACAAACCTTGCACAGACAGATAAAAGCAGTGAAAGTGTGTTTGCACCATTCACAGTTTCGGAAAGTGGATCAGACAACGACATAACCGACTTCCTTGAAAAGCCATTGAATATGCAGTGGCAACAAAACGGGGAAACGATTGAGGGTTTATATCTTTCAAATGACAATTGGGAGACTAGTGTTTCAGATGAAGATGGTTTTTCATCCAACACTGGATATGACGCCTGGAAAGATGACTATCTTTGGATTCCTTCGTTTGCAGAATTGGGATATAGTGATTCAGAGGGCATGTGGCAGTGTGACAATTCGGACATACTCATCAGGCGTGCCACTCCAACACAAAAAATAGGAAAAAAATCAACAAAGCAAAGCAGTTATGAAACTTTTTACACGAGGTCTTCTCTTAATGGTGCATCATTAGATCCCGGGGCCGTGGAACTTGCTGTTGATATTGTTGCCTACACACGTCCTGCACTTCACCTCAATTTGGACTTGGCGGCTGCAAGTGCTTTGGGCAATCATGAAGAACATGCAAAGGTGATAAACACAAACTACTTTTTCAAGGACTCGGATTATTATTACTTTTCAGATTGCAGATTCACTGAAGGAGTATCTTTTTCTATTGGTTTGCGTGGACCTAATGAAGTGACTTTTGAAAACTGCATCTTTGAAAGTGAAATTGACTTGACAAATCTGCTGCAACATGTTTACTTTGAAAATTGCTTGTTTTTGAAAGGCATTTCTGACAAAACACCAAAAAATTCCTTTCAAGGCAGATATGTTTATGGGCCTAATGTCGAAAGTTATATCACTGCAGATCCAACACCTTTTGAAGAAAATGACGGTCGTGTTGCCAATGTTTCCACTGAAAAATTGACAGATTATATGTCCGATGTGGGATTTTTCACAGAATTTTACAGTTGGCTTTCGGACGACGGCTTCCGTGATTTGAGATATGTTGATGACAACGGACAACTGATATATTTCAGCGGGCAATGGGATTTTGCCGACACATGGGCCTTTGACCTTAATGAGCGTCAAAACGGCGAAGTGAAAAATGACGGTTTGCAAGTGACACCTATTTTGCAGTCCGAAACTGACAAATTTTCGGGCAAATTGCGAATGTATTATCATGTGCCGGGCAAATCCGAACATGAAAATTCCTATCTTTTGGTTTGGAATGACAATGAAATTTTGCCGTCTCACCGACTGACCAATTCAGGCGAGTGGTTTTCGAGATACGGTTATACATACAATTTTTCTTCAGACGCCAACGACACTATTGGCTCGCCAACAATAAATATCAGTCAAGACGGCTCTATTTATGCTGTTTGGCAGCCGGTGGAAATAACAGTGACCTACGAAGTTGGCGATGATGCCACACCGCAAGGCAGAACGTTTTCAAAAAAATTTGAAACAAAATATACCGAACCGGAATTGAGCACTGACGGATTTTCAAAAGACAATTACAAACTTGAAGGCTGGTATGCGGACAAGGGCTTGACCCAAAAACTGACACCGGGAATGATATTTGATGAGACAACTTGCACTCCGGGAGGCTCGTCAACGGCGACAATTTATGCCAATTGGATACCCGAAATTTATGAAATCACCCTAAATGGCGAGGGCGCTACAGTCCTTGGAACTGAAAAGTTTTACGAAAAGTACGGTGTGGGATTTTATTCTTCCGAAACCGCCACAGAAGAGGAAGTTATCACTGCGGTTTCAACCCCTTCCAAAGATGGCTTTATTTTTGCGGGATATTACACCGATCCAAACGGCGCGGGCAGAATAATAGTCAATGCTTCCGGCACCATTGTTGCCCCTCCAACAGCCATAACTCAAGCAACCGAGTTGCATGCAAATTGGATAGCGGCACCGTTTGACGTGACATATGATGCCAACGGTGGTCAATTTAAGGACGGCACTTTGAAGCGCGTTGACACCGTGACTGTCGGCGATTTTTATGGAAAAAAGAACTTGTTTGATGTTGCAAATTTTGTTTCAACTCACGAAAATGTGACCATAGAGGAAAACAAGATTACATTAAATGGCACTGTAGATGAATATAACACGTTTGAAACCGGAAAAATTTCCACAAATTTGCTTTTCTGTCCAAACACCAAATACACTTTTGTTTTGGACGTTGACAGTTTTGAAAGCAGTGCAGACGTGAGATTTGGATTTTATATCGGTGATGAACAAAATTGCAATATTATGGTGAACGGTGCTGGCACATACACGGGGTTTGTAACAACCTCCGCTGGCGCTCCTTCAAGCGACATCAGTGTTTTTGTGTACGCGACAGATGAAGGGCAAACTTGCCAAATGACGTTTTCTGTTTCGCTGTTTATTGGCGATATGACAAAGACTATTGAGGAAAACGGCTTTACATATTATTCATTCAACGAAAAACCTATTGCAAACAGATTGCCAATACCACAAGATCGCGAGGGCTACACTTTTGAAGGCTGGAACACCGATCAAGATGGACGGGGAGATGAAATCACGGCTGGCACGGAAGTGACAGAAACTGCGACAACACTTTTTGCAAAATGGACGGCAAATCCTCAAACTTTGATTGTTGAGCCAAATGGCGGAGAATATTCTGGACAAACCCCTGTTTCTGGAAACACTGGGACATCTGTTACGCTTGAAACTCCAACACGTGCCGGCTACGATTTTGTGAGTTGGCTAGTCATCGGTCCGGGCAGCGTTTCCGAGACAGAAGATCAAACATATTCTTACACTTTTGGTGCTGGCAGCAGCGACACTGAAAACAAAGTTGTTGCACAGTGGAATCCTCATGTGTATGAAATCGATTTGGACAACTCTTTGGCAGATTTAGATGCCGGCCCTGATATGCTTTATTTGCAATACGGTGACAATTATTCTGACACAGATATTGCCAAATGGTTTTTAAACAAAGGCGACAATGGAGATTTGACCAACAGTGTTGAGGAGATTTCTATTCCAAAACGCACTGGCTATGGTTTTGGTGGCTACAGCCTTAGTGTTGACGGCAAAGATGTGATTGTGATCGATTCAAAAGGCAATATTTTGACCAATGTTGACGAAACAGAACAAAAGATTGCCGACCTTTTTATTGGAAAAAATGGACAAGAATACACCTTGAAAGCAATTTGGAACGCAGGTGTGTTTAAAGTCACTTTGAACAGCGGCGAAGGAGTTGAAGACCAAAACAAGGGTACGACAGAACTTTGGGTCCGCTATGAAGAGACATCTGGTTGGTACACCAATCAAGATGCACAGGAAGATTCTCGCACAAATCAAATCATCACTCCAAAAAAAGATGGCTACGAATTTGCGGGATACTATACAGATGAACACAATTCAAAACAAGTGATTGACAGAGAAGGAAGGATCAAAACTGACATAACTTTCTCGGAAGAAACCACACTTTACGCAAGTTGGATTCCTGCCGAATACACCATCACACTCAACGGCGGTGATGGAACGGTGACACTGACTTACACAGAAGGAACCGCAACAAAAACTGTTGAAAGCAAGAGTGTTGAAATTGTTGTTGTGTATGACTCGACTACAAAATACTATGTATATGACAAACAACAAAAATTGAGAGGGGAAGTTAAGTCTATTTCTGCACAAAAATCGGGTGCAGTTGTCACCGGTTTCTGGACAGAGCCAAACGGCGGAGTGAAAGTTATCGACGAAAACGGCGTTTATGCGGATAATGCAGATGGCTACACGCAAAACAATGTTTGGCACTATGTCGTTGGCACTGAAGGACTGACACTTTATGCCAGATTTGACCAAGTTTCATACACGTTGCATTACGAATCCAATGGCGGAGACACTGTTGTTGACGCAACAAAAGATTATGGCGATCCATTTTCCGATCAGGAACTTCCAAAAATCACACGCGATGGCTATGATTTTGTTGGTTGGTACTCGCAAAATGAAAACGGCAACGGCACGGGAACTCTTTTGAAAGAAGGTGACACTTTTGATTCCGACCATGCCGATGTTGACCATGAAAATTCAAGCGCAACAATCTATGCAGGGTGGAAGCCAAAAGTTTTAAACATAACTTTGCAAAGCACTCCAATGACAGGCATGGAAACAACAAAAACAATATATTTGTTGTATGGCGTTGGTTTCTACAGTCAACTTGACAACACGGGCTTGGCGGTTGACGAAAGCAGTTATATTGATAAAATTGACTCGATTATTGCAAACGGATTCACTTTCCACGGTTTCTTTACTGAAACCGATGGTGACGGCACGATGATTATTGATGATGAATTTGCTTTCAGTAAAAACATTGCAGGCGAAATTGATGTTTTGACTTTCACTTTTACTGAGGCAACAATCTATGCACACTGGACAGCAAACATTTACACAGTTCAGGCAGAATTTCTTGGCGGAGAATATGTTCCGTCGGAGGAAGACGGCTGGACTCAAAATGCTGACGGCACAGTGACAAAAGAAGTCACCTACAACAGCAGTTTTGGAACTTTGCCAGGTGCAAACAAAGATGGATATTCAGTTGAGGGCTGGTATAACAATGAAAGTTATGACAAAAAGATAAACGGACTTACTCTTTTGGATAGCACGGCAACATTTGTGGACTTTGAAGACGGTTCTGTTGTCAAGATTTTTGTAAAATGGAAAGAAAAAAGTTATCGTTTGACTTATGATAGCGACGGCGGAACTGAGGTTGCAGGAACAACAAAAGTTTATGCCACCGCATTTTCGGATCAGGAACTTCCAACTGCAAGTATGGTCAAAAACGGCTATACTTTTGAGGGTTGGTACAAAGACAAACAGTTTACAGGCGAAAAACTTGAGATAGGCACACCTTTTGACAAAGACCATGTTGTGTTTACAAGTTTTGACGACAATGCCGAAGTGAAAATCTATGCCAGATGGACGGAAAATACCTACACTGTTCATGCACAACTTAACGGCGGAACATGGGACGAAGAAAGTGCAAATGGCTGGGCTGTCAATGATGAAGGAACGGAGGCAACAAAAGAGTTGACATACGGCCAAGCGTACGGACAGATGCCTCAGCCGACATATGATGGCTACAACTTTGGCGGTTGGTATGGCCGTGAAGATTTTTCTGGCAATCCAATTGACAATGGAACATTGTTCACACTTGAAACCGCAGATTTTGTCGGTGACAAATTTGTCGGCGAAGATGTGAACGTTAAGATTTACGCAAAATGGAATTCAAAAGTTTTCAAAATCGACCTTGATGCCGGGGAAGACATTGTGGTTGACGAAAGCGATTTGACGAGCATGTATCTTTTGTATGCAAAAGGTTTTTACAGAGTGTCGGAAAGCGAAGATACGGTTGTTGAAGACAGCAAACTTTCAAAACTCAACGCCGCTCAGTTGCCACAAAAAGTGGGATATTCATTTATGGGATATTTCACAAAAGATGGTGAAAATTTTGACACACAAGTTGTAAATGCTGACGGAACATTCACCGAAAATGCATTCACATTCACTTTGCAAGCAACCACAATTTATGCAAAATGGGAAGCAAATCTTGTCAAAGTTGCATTAAATTTAAATAAAGGAAGCGGATCGACAGATCCATCTTTCGGCGAAAAGATTGTGCCTGAAAGTGATGGCACTGCGTTTGTCTATGTCAAATATGGCACAAAGGAAATTTACGCAAAACGCAGCGGAGATGATTTCCCTTACACAGCAGATGAGCAAGATTTGATCTCTGCTCTTTTGGCATCTCGTGAGGGATATACTTTTGAGGGCTGGAACACTTTTGAAAACCTGCCAATTGTGGGCAGAAATGGACAACTTTCAGTGGATTGGTTGGTTTCTCAAAATGGCTTGACAGGCGGTGCTGTTGATTATTCCGAAAACAACGGAATTATGCTTTATGCCGCTTGGAAGGCAAAAGTTTACGAAATCCATCTCGACTTGAATGGTGGTGACAGTTTTTCTGAAGGATTAACGAAAAACACAGATGACAACACGGCAAATGTATATGTTCAATTTGACAACAATCAACTGTATTCAAATGACAGTGCCGCAGAAGATACGCAAATCAATCCAACTGCTTCAAGACTTGGACATAGTTTTGAAGGTTGGGCTGTCAAAGTGGGCGATCAGTACACTGCAATCACTTATTCAAGTGGTGCTTTGAAAAATGAGACGGTGAGTGTTTACTTGACCTCTGGAAAATGGACTTACGCATATCAAGAAAGCGAAACTTATGTGACGTTTTATGCTCAGTGGACACCAAACACATACACTATTCAAATAAACACAGGCATGCCAGATGCCAAGTTTGAAAGTGCTGTAGAAGAAGAAGGCTGGACAATATCAACAACACCTACAATAGCCACAAGACAAATTGACTTTGGTGCAACTTACGATGTTCCTGCCGTCAATGACGATGGCAGGTCTGACAATACAAAAATAATTTCTATCGATGGACAAGGCTACAAATTTTTAGGTTGGTGCTTGGATTCACAAAAAATATTGAGTGCAAAAGCAACTGAGCAAGAAATTGCGGCAATCAAATTTGTCAAACCAAAAGACAAACTTTTGTCACTTCTTTCCACAGCGCAACCAGAAGACGACACCTATCCAGCGCAAATTTTTTACGCAGTTTGGCAATATATTTCTTACACAATCAAATTCGTTGACACCGACGAACAAACCTCTCTTTCCATTCCGGATTTGGATTATGACATTTCAAGCACAAGCGTGCTGCCGGGCGCAACAAAAGATGGCTACAGTTTTGTTGGCTGGAAGCCGGTCGCAAGTGTTGGACAATGGGACAAAGATATAGAATTGCCTTACTATCAAGAAAACTTCAGCCTCTCAGGAATGTGGGGAAGTGTGACATTGGCTGCACAATGGCAAGCAAATATATATGAAGTGACCTTAAATCTTGACATGACAAGCCAAAAATTTGCAGAGGGCTCGTACAACGATTCAAACATAACCGGTGGCAAGATTTATATCAAATATGGTGAATCTGTCTTCTATTCTTCTCGCACAGGCAGTGGATTCCCGTACAATTATGACAAAGATTCTTTGCAAATCACAGACTTGAAAGCTAAGGCTTTTGGCATGTATTCGGCTGACCCTAGGTTGGAAGCATATACCTTCTGTGGTTGGTACTTGACTGACCCTGAGACGAAATTGATTGATGAAAACGGCATTTTGGCTTCGAATATTGATGATTACACAACCGATGGCAAATGGACACATGCCGGAAATGTTTCTTTGACGGCACGTTGGAAAGAAAACACATTCAATCTGACTTTAAATGCGGGTGACGGCGAATCAATTCATCCCGGCACAACATCTGTCAGCGTGACATTCAACTCCACAAACGAGGACCTTGATATCACAAACCCAACACGTGATGGCTATCAGTTTGCCGGTTGGAGTGTTACAAAAGGTGAAAATGGCGGGGTTGAAAGTGGCAAAATCATCGATGTTGATGCAAACCTTGTAAATCACGAAAATTATATTGTTGGCGGCAGGTGGGCGCGTGCAGAACACTTGACGCTTTATGCAATCTGGAAAGCATCTGAATATCTTGTCACCTTAAACAGTGACGGTGGCTCTGGCGCTGTTGAAAGTGTTTGGCTCAGATATGAGGAAGGTTGGTATGCCAACACAAATGGTGCTGCAGGAAGCAAAATTGATTTGGCGGGCACAGTGACAAAAACCGGCTATACTTTCCAAGGCTTTTATTCAAAAGACGGCAAAACAAGTGAAGATTGGGGATTGCAAATAGTTGATGAAAACGGCAAATTTTTGACAAGCACAGATGTGCTGACTTTCACCACAAAAAACACCGAAATTTATGCAAAATGGCAAGCAAACAGATATGAGGTGCAACTTGACCTCAACTACGACAATGCCGAAAGCATGTCTTCCGTTTGGATTGAATTTGGCACAAACAAATTTTATGATGCAGAGCATGCGGGTGGACTTGTTGAAAAAGTTCTGCCGACAAACAGAAATGGTTATGACTTTGGCGGTTGGTACAATGCTGCCAATGTTGGCGCGGACAGTGTACAATTTATCCTTTCGGGCGGCACACTTGTGTCGGATGCAAAAGTAGGTGAGCAAGATTATGTAAAAAACGGAGTTTGGTCAATTGCCAGTGGCATCAAACTTTTTGCAAAATGGACTCCAACGCCTTACACAATCATTTATCTGTTTAATGGCGGCACACTGAAAAATCCAAACACACCAAGCACACAAAGTTACACAATCACAAATTCAGATTTTGAGTTGTATGGATATGACGAAGTGTTTATGGAAGGTTATACCTTCAGATGGCAAATCACACAATCTGACAACAATGATATGTGGACAATCAACACTTACAAAAACCCTTCCGAAAAAGTTCTAAGCGGAACTTATGGCAATGTCACTCTCACTGCAATATGGACAGAAATCCAAACAGAAATTGACTTTACATTTGTCCTTGACCAAGGCGGACACGGTTACACTGGCCATCACGCAACATATGACAAAGAACTTGCAAAAATTGGCACTTTGGAAGGATATAGTCCTGACCAAACAAAACCAGATGAAGTAGGCGATGTTGTTGCTTGGAAAACGGGTTACACTTTTGAGGGATTTTACACGCAGCAAACTGGCGGATTAAAAATTTTCGAAGCCGATGGTAGTGCAGTAAACAATGTTGTTACGGAACGTGTTGGCGAAAAGACAGTTGTTTGGCTTGACAAAAAAGACGATAAAATTGTTTGGAAATACATCGACACAACATATGATCCAAGCGTTCAAGGGTCAAAAAGCGAAGTTACGCTTTATGCTCATTGGACGGCAAACAAATATACACTTAATTACACTATTGGCGACGGGATACAATACATAAACATCTCTGGCACCGGTGTTGAAGGCGAAGACGGAAACAAATACGACAAAACCGGCAAAGTTTTGGTGACCTACGGAAGCAAAGTCACTGTGCAATCTGTTGCAAAAGTTGGCTGGACGGCAAACAAGTGGCAAGCAGGACTTGGAAAGGAAAATATTTCTCCTGTTGATTCCACAGCGCAAGAAATTGGCAAATTATCTGCCGAGTTGTATCAATTTACATTTGACAACAAACTTTTTGGTGAAGTTGAAGTTATGTCGCAGAGCAATGAATATTATGTTTTTGCAGATGCAACTCCTCAACCGCAAGCATATCAAATTAGATTCCGTTTACAAAATTCGGAAAGTAAGTTTGGAGTGAATGCATATGGTGACGCGATAGTTTTGCACGATGATCCCGAGGATAAGAAATACGTCGGCCTTGCTGACAGCAAACTTGAACTTTCAACTTTGCAAGAATTTGTTTCGCAATATGTTTCAACTCAAGAAGGATTGTCACTTGACGGATATGAATATCATGCACTCAGATATTCCAAGACTGGTCGTGAAATGCCAGACGGCTTTGATGACGAAGCAGAACTGACAATTGCCGGCGACGGCAGTTTGGTTGTTGAACTGTTTTACAGTTATGTCACCTACACTTTGGAATACAAATTTGTCGAAAATGAAGAGGGTGCTTGGGTTAACGGTGTCAAAGACACGCAAGACTACACCATTGGCACAGTGATTTATTTCCGAACAAACGAAGATGTCCGTCGGGCAGGATATGTGCTTGTTGGCTGGAAGCCAAACTTCTCTGGACTTATAGGAAACTGGCTTGACAACAAGGAGTTTGTGTTGTCAGAAGAGCCTCATGTAACCGGCAAGTATGGTGAAAAGGACAACAATGTCACACTTGTTGCAATGTGGCAAGAGGACACTTTTGAACTGACTTACACTGTAAATCAAGGGCAGTGGCAAGAGGACACTCCAGCACCACGTTCGTACACCTATGGACAATCTGTCAACCTTGACAACAAAACCGACTATGTAATAGAAAGAACCGGTTATGATTTTGTTGGCTGGACCGAAGAAATCACATTTGACATGTGGTACAACGGAAAAATTGCACAAGACGGCTCTTTTGTCGTTGATGAAAATAATAAATCAATATACACGCAAGCATTCACACTTAGAGGAGGGGTGAATTACTCTGTCAATGCAACAGATTGGAAGATTTATGTTGAGGGCAACTTGGAGAAAAAATGGTTTACGGCAACTGACACCCTTAAGATTGATGGAGAGGGCGTTTTTGTGGCATATCTTATATTTGAAAATGGCATCACCGAGCGCGACAATATCAAAATCACCGCCGATATGCATATAAGCGAACTTCCTGCAAACAGCATCGGAAACAGAAATTTTGTGGCAAATTGGTCACCGAAAAAGATTCAAGTAAAACTTAATCTCAACGATTCTGAAAAGGGAAACGGCTCAACAAAAGCAAAATTGGAGCCATCAGATCTTTCATTTGATTCTGAGGGCAATTACTTGGTTTACATTCAATTTGACAGCAAAGATATGTTTACAAAACAAGATGGCACTCAAAAACTCTCAACCTTGAAAGCATCAAGAAACGGATATGTTTTTGATGGTTGGTTTGATTCATTGAACAATCGCTTGACAGATGACAATGGACAACTTAATGGTGTTTGGAATGATATAAATATCACAGAAATGGTTGCTCATTGGATTGCAAACACCTACACCATCACATTAAACGGTGCGGGCGGAAATTTTGTTGCCAGTGATGAGGGCGTTTATGTCACCGAAGACGGCAATGGCAACAACTTTACGATAAAAGGTTTGGTTTTGACTGCAACTTTTGACAAAGAGGGTGCATTCTCCACAAGTTTAACAAGACCGGGCTTCATTTTGACCGGCTGGACGTTGGAAGAAGATTCTTCACTTGAGGATCAAAAACTTGATGGCTGGACAACAACTCGTCAAGAGGGTGCAATCTGGAATATTTCCGGCACAAAAGTCAAAAACCTTGCATATTCTGGCAATGTCAATTTGTACGCAGAATGGAGTTCGGACTACGTTGAAATCACTCTTTCCACACAAGTGATTGGCAGCAGTGAGGTGCAATATGGAAACGGTGTTGAGGTGATTTATGTCCGCACCGGAGCAACATTCTCAACTGCAGTCAGCAATGTGGATGCTCAAGATGACAGCAAGGGCATTATTGGACTTTTGAAACCATTCAAAGAGGGTTATTCGTTTGAGGGTTGGTATTTGCGAGACAATAGCAATCAACAAACTCACAGCGACCAAGAAAGTCAAAAAATAGAAGGCACTACAGAACTTCTTGAGTCGTACTTGAAAGATGCACCTATCAATGCTCAGGGCCGAGCACAAATCACACTTTGCGTTCACTGGCAAGTGGATAGTTTTAAGGTTGTTTATCATATTGGTTACAATGGATCAACAAAAACCTACACCGATCCTATAGAAGTGGAGTATGACGGACAATACGCAATTTTGACGGAACAAGCCATTTTTGATGCAAACGCAAAAAATTCGGCAATTGGTTGGTCAAAAGATGATGTTTTGGGCTTTGAGTTTAAAGGCTGGCACACTCAAGACGGCACTGAGTATAAAGAAAGTTACAAAATAAATTCTTACACAGAAGCAAAAGACCTTCATTTGTATGCAACACGTGAGGAGCACACTTACACTGTAAGATATGACCCTGACGACGACAATTATCAAGGCACTGCCAAAAAACTGAACGGCAATCAAGTTGAGGATGGCACAAATATTGTCATTAAACAATATAAATACACCGATATTGTGGATATAGACGCAAAGCACAAACGTGATGGTTACGTTTTTGACCATTGGGTAACTTTAGATGGCAAAACTTTGGTAAGCAAAGACGCAACAGCAGATCAAATCTTAAACACCAAACTTGTCACCGAAAAAGATGGAACAATCACACTTAAAGCGGTTTGGACTGCAGTGAAAGTGAATTTTGAGATTCATCACATGGGACAGACTATCCAAGCGGCACTTGAGGAACGAACAGAGTTTGACCCTGACAGCATGAGCAATTTTGCTTTGTTGAGCATGGAGACCAGAACAGATTTTACAGACAAAAAACTTACTGAAATTCTTGGCGAAAATTTGACTGATGCTTATCAAGAAAAAACCGGCTTTACAAAACTCAAGTTTGTTACAAACAAGGGTGATGATTTGACTCAACTTGTTGTTCAAGCAGACGGCAGCCTGAAAATTTACTTGTTGTACACAAGAAACTATCGTGATATCAAGGTGACACTTGAAAAGGGTGTTGCCAGCGTTTCTGCAACCGCAAAAGACACAACACAAAATTCTGACAGAACATTGACACCTTCAATAGAAGGACAAATTACAACATTTAAAAAAGTGTTCTTTGAAGAGGAAGTTACAATCACCGCAACACTTAAAACGGGATACGAAAATGCCATATTCAAAAACGGTGACAATGTTGTTTCCATGCCTATAACTGTAACGGGCGAAAAAGAGCCTCTCAATTTGACAGTTTCTGCAACAGCAGGAAAAATTGCGTACAGCGTGAAGGTTTACTTGATGAAACCTGACGGACAATATGACTCGGGCGATGCTAACAATGATACAATCCTTTTGCTGGCAGAAAACTTGAAGAAAGAAAAACTTGAAGCAACTGTAGATGAACCACTTGAAATCATACCATCAGAAATTTTTGAAAGACTTGGCTTTGAATATGATGCCGGTAAATCAGAAAACAAAGTTTCTGTCGATCAACTTGTTCCAGACACAGTGTTTGAAATTTACTTCAAACGTGTTGCAAGCACACTGACAATCGTTGTCGGCGAGGGTGGAGAGTATGGCTCGGAAAAGGTTGTTGAAGGAAAATATACATACACTGAAAAAGTTTTGTACGGGTTTGAGGTTCCTTTGGAGACCGCCACAAAAGACGGCTACACTTTTGTGAAGTGGACTCTCACGCAAGGCACCGGAACAATTTCACAAGACAACAAAACATTTACAATGGGCGAACAAGACGCAACCTTGACAGCACAGTGGATTGAAAAAGTTTACAAAATTCAACTTGAGGTCGAGGACGGCGAAACTATTACTGACAATTTGACCGCTGTTTATGTCAAGTATGCGGACAACACACTTTACAAAAATTATGAAGATACAAGCGGAAATGGAACAGCATACACACTTTCCGACGAAGTTGTGCCGACTGCAACCAAGTATGGCTACGACTTTGGTGGTTGGTATTACTCGGACAAACAACTTATTGACGAAAATGGACTTGTTGAATATGAAAATGTGTTTAAAGACAACAAATGGATTTACACCGCAAGCGACTCAATCACCGTCAAGGCAAAATTCACAGCAAAATCAATTACTGTGACATTCGACAAAAATATTGACACAAAATATCCAAAAGACGACGTTAAGGATATGCCGGATCCAGCCTCTATTACGGTGACATTTGGAGAAACTTATGGCACAAACACTGAAGAAGTAGATGCTTGGACAACATCTCCAAAGCGCAGCGGCTACACTTTTGCAGGTTGGTTTACTGACAAAAATCCACAAGACGATGCGCAAGCAATCACCGGACAAAGCACAGTTGACATAGAAAGTGCTCACACGCTTTATGCAAAATGGAACAAAAAAGATGCCTATGATATCGAATACGATTTGAACAATGGATATGAAACAAAGCCAATACAAGTTGACAACGATCCAAGGCAAGTTGAGGCACACCCTGAAAATGATGTTACTATCAATTTCAGTATAAAAGAGGAAACAAATTTCTTTATGCCTGCAAGTCTTAATGTTTCCATAATTCTTGATAAAGAATTTGAAAATGCCGAAGTTACGCTTGTTTCTGGCAAAGGATTCACATACAATATCACCGGCGATGGCACTTCTGCAACTTTGGTGATTGAAAAAGAGTACATAAACGGCAAGATTAAGATTAAAGCAGAGCCTACTCCGGGCGAAAACAGGATTATCACCGTTTTGAATCATCTGACATATTATGGGCCAGACAACATTCTTTCTGGAACGGATTTTGAAGGCACACTTGTGCCAGAAGTTGGCTATGAATTGCCACCAAAAATCACCATTCTTATCAATGGAGAAGAAAGTGAAAACTATCAATATGACAGCACGTCTGGAGAAATTACTATTGAGTCGCAATATGTGACAAACAACATCACGATCATTGCAGACGGCGTTGCCAAAAAAGTGAAGGTGACATTCCATGCCAATGGAGGCACTTTGTCCGAAACTGACGGCGGCGGCGAAACAAAAACCTTTGAAAAAGTTGAATTTGCAACAGCAATCGAAGGCTTCCCGCAAGACCCGACAAAAGAAGGCTACAATTTTGCAGGCTGGTGGTTGGTTGAAAATCCACCAAGCGTTGATGCACAACTTGAAGCAACAAGATTTTATGCGGACACAACTTTGCAAGGTGGGGAATGTGCAAAAGATTTCACATTGTATGCTCTTTGGCAATCACGCAATGCCACAGTTGTTTTACAAAACAATTCCCTCCAAGATTATGAGGGTGAAATCACTGCAACTTTGGAAACAGAAGAGCAATCTTTCACAACAAACGTGTTGAAGACGGGCGCCAAGATCTTGATTACTGTTACACCAAGATCAGATAAATTTGCGTTACTTAAGGTTGTAAAAACAACAAACAAAGAGGGCGACAGCACAGAAGTTGAACTTTCAAAAGAGGGCGAAAAATATGTTTACACAGTTTTGCCTTCCGACACCAACTTTGAAAATGCAATTATTTACATCACAGCGATTTATCAAGTGACAGGCACGATGCATGTTTACACCGACACCGGCACGGTTAATTCAGAAAGCAACAATGGTGGAACGGCAAAATTTGTTGATGCTCAAGAAACTGAAACAACTTACACATTTACATACACCGGCGACGAACAAACCGTTGGTGTTCAAGCAACAGAAAAGCCAGGCTATCGCTTTGCCGGCTGGTATGATAGCGCAGATTTTGACAACCAAATTGGCTCAACAAACAGTTTTGATTTTCCAGTAGGCACAAATGGAAACTTTGATGTTTATGCCAAATTTGAAGCAATAGAATATACAATCACTTACAAACCAAACGAAGGTCAATTTGACCAGTCACTTTCTTCAGGCCTTATTGACGGCAACTACGTTCAAAGATACAAAGTAAGTGATGAAAGCATTGAAATCTTGTCCGATAAGTTGACAAAACGTGGCTACACACTGACGGGCTACAAACTCAGTTTTGCCGAAGAAGAGGCACAAAACTGGACAGAACAATTTGAGGATAATATTGTTGATATAAAAGCAGAAGTCAAGTCTGGCAAATACGGGAATATCGTTTTGGAGGCCAATTGGCAAGCAGACAAACACACAGTAAAACTTGACGAAAACACAAACGGTGGCACAGGCGATGTGACAATCGGCGGAGGTTTGACACAAATCACTGTCACATTTGACTTAACCTTTGGACTTGCAACCGCAGATGGTGTTGAAAATGCTTGGGAAACAATCCAAAAGACCGAGCGCACCGGCTACCACTTCTTAGGTTGGGCTTTGACAAAAGACGCCACAAAAGAGCAATTACTTGATGCACAAAGCAAAGTTGACATCGTGGACAACGATTCCTCTATCTATGCCATTTGGGAGGCCTTGACCACAACCAAATACAAAGTTGAGTATTGGCTTGAAACTTTGGACAGCACGGAAGATGCACGCAAGTTTGCACTTGACAATGAATTTAATGTGCCTGATGAAATTACAGAAATTCACACCTCTGACAAAATGGAAGGCACAACTGACGAAACTGCAACAATACAAGAGTTTGCTTACTATGGATTTGAGCAATTTGAAATCGAAGAGAAAGTTGGCGAGTATTTGCCAACAGCAAAATCTGGAAATATTGACGCAAACGGCACTTTGGTTTTGAGGTTGTACTATATTCGCAAAACTTACACAATACAAGTTTCCACACCAGAACTTGGCGTCAACAGTGTGACAATCGGCGAAGAAAAGTTTGAATGCGATAGTGAAACGCATTCTTGGACATTCAAATATTTTGAAAATCTTACACTTGATGTTGGTCTGCGAGATAACTATAGTCTTGCAAGCATTTATGATGTCAGCCAAGATGACAATTGGTCCGAGTGGAAAGACGGCGGCACAAGTGTTGAGTTTGTTTTGAAACAAGATCTCAATTTACAAATTCGTGTTGATGCACAACCGGTCAAATACACTGTTGAGTTTAAGTATCAAGCGATTGCAGAAAGTCAAGATGATTATCAGCCAAATCTTGAAGAAGCACCAAGCGTCACCAACCAAGAGGGCAAGGCTGACAGTGTTGTCACGTATGCTATGCTTGAAAATCTGATTTTGAAAAATCAACTTGATGGCTTTGAGTATGACGGCAACTTTACATCATACACACTTGATGCAGAAAAAGAACAACATATCATCACAATCAATTACAACCGCAAAAAGTACACTCTTACACTTGACAAAAACAACAATGCACAAGTACAAAAATTGACAGCAAGTGCAAATTACAGTTGGCTTATTTCCGAAAAATCTGAAGAAAGCACAGGCACGACTTGGGTTTATGAAGTTGTGTACGGAGCAACCGTCACCGTTGTTGCAGAAATCGAAAACGGATATGATTTGAAGGAATTTGTGGCAAGACCACCAGTTAAGTTTAGCGATGTTGAAAACAACACAAAAGCAAAAACATTTGAATGGAATGTTGCAGACGACCTCACTATTTATGCAACCACAAAGGCGTTGCCAAGTGAGTTTGTTGTGGAATATTATGTTGAAAAACTTGGTGCAACAGACATAACAAAATTTGACGATCAAAACTATGAAAGTGCAGTTGACAGAGCACTTGTTAATGGCGGCGTTGTTGAAAACACAACGGCAACAGGGCCGACTGGAGACAGCCCTGTGTTGCCAAGCACCTTGAAACTTGATATCAAAGGCTTTACATACTCCACAGAAATTGCCAGCGGAAACATCGTTTGGACAAACAAAGATGATCCAGAATCCTTGAAAAATCGCACTGTACTGAAAGTTTATTATATCCGAAAAAGCGCAACAATCAATATTTCTATGACGGAAGGAATAGAAACAGTTTCTGTGCAAATCACAGGCGACGAAGGATCCGAAATAGGCAGTGAAAATTTTGCAAGTTCAAAAGGCAATTCTGCAAGTTTTGAACTGAAATATGAAGCAAAAGCAGAATTTTCTTACACACTTACAAAACTTGAAGAAGAAGATGTGTATGAATTTACCGGCTGGCGTGTTGGTCAAAGCACGCAAATGGAATATTCATTCACGGCAAATTCATTCAACGAAGACAACTTACTTGTGGGGCTTTCTATCACCGCAACTGCACAGGGCAAACAATTTAATGTGATTTTCCACAGCACAAATGACGGTGGAGAAGGTGATCAAACAGATAGTCAAACAGTAAGATATAATGTGCAAACCTCGTTGAAAGATAATTCATTCACCAAAGACGGCTATGAATTTAAAGGTTGGTCGGCTGTGGCTGGAAAGAGTGACATAACTTATCAGAATGGCGCACTTTACACTCACAAAGTTGCCACAAATGTAAACTTGTATGCTATTTGGGGAGCATATTCTTATAAAGTTATATATGATTACAACAACGCCACACTTAAGGGCGAAGTGGAAGACGCACCAAAAGATTTGACGGCAAAAGTGCCATTTGACGTTGATTATGACACACCGCACGAACTTGTCAACGGTGGTGACTACTTGTATCTCGCCGGCTATCATTTTGACGGTTGGGACGTTGTGATCGGAGGCATCACAATCAAAACTCTTGCGGCAAGCGAGCCTAGTTTCATAAACTTGACAAAAGAGCGTGGACAACTTGTCACTTTGAAAGCAAAATGGACGGAAAATACATATACAATCTATTACAATTCAAACTATAATTATCAGGGTGTTGAAGAAGCAGATCCTGTTCCCGAAGAATTTTCTTACACTCAAACTGTAAAAATCAAAACCGCAACAGACGTTGGCTTTAAAATGACTGGCTATCACTTTATCGGTTGGGGTGTAAAGGATGCTGAAGGAAAAGTTGGCGAGCCTATCTATCTCAGCACACAAGAAAACTTGAGCGGGCTTGCAGGCAAGGACAAAAACAACGACAGGATTGACTTGTGGGCCGTTTGGACGGCAAACAAGTACACAATCACATATGATCCAAATGATGAACAATATGTTGGCGATGCAGAAGGGCAAATGAGCACACAAGAAGTGTACTACGACGAAGAAGGCACAATCCTTTCCAAATGCGGATTCACTTTGACGGGCTACACTTTTGCCGGCTGGACAACAGTGGAAGGAGGCAAAACAGCAGATTACACTCCGCTTGAAGATGGCACATTTGATCCACAAGACAAACTCAATCTGGCAGGCAAAGAGAAAGACAACGACACCTTGACTTTGTACGCCGTTTGGACAGCAAACAAGTACACAATCACCTTCAAAGCGCAGGGCGGAAAATTTGATGACAGTTTGAAAGGCTCAAAAGAGAGCGGAAAATACATAGATGACAACGGCGACTATGTTGTCACCTACACCATAGAAGACAGTGAAAAAGTCACAATTCCAGATGGCAAACTTTTGACAAGAACTGGCTACACACTTGCTCACTACATTTTCTCAGCAAAAGATGGCAATTGGTCAGAAGAATACACAGCCGAAACGCTTGCCCTTGACACAAAAATTCAACAATATATGTATGGCAATGTTGTTTTGGAAGCACATTGGACGGCAATTACAATAACTTTGACTATCACTTATGTTATGAGCGACACGCACAGTGAACTTGCACCAATAGCGTTCAGCACAGGTGTGGTGTTTGATGGAACATTCTCTCGTCAATCTCCAGAAGTTGCAGGATACACTCCGGACAAAGCAACAGTCACAGTGACAATGAGTTTGGGAGAGGGCGAAGGCTTCTTGACGGCTGAAGAGATTGAAAGCAAGAGCAAATCAATCACTGTCACATACTCGCCAAACAGATACAAAATTACGCTTGACCTCAACGACACGACAGGCTCTTCAAAAGCAGAGTTGACACTTAACAAAGTTCTGTACACATCTGAAAAAGAAATCGTGATTTACATCGACTACAACACCGACTTTGCAAGCGCATATCTTGGCACTGAAGAGGAAACAGTCTTTACAAAAGGTGAAACAGTTGGCTTGGTTGATCCAACAAGAACCGGCTATGGTTTTGTTGGTTGGTTTATTAGCGGAAACGATGACAAAGAAATTGAAGAGTCAACTGTATTTGATAACAAAACCTTCAATATTTCTTCCAATATAACCTTGGTGGCACATTGGAATGCTATAGACTCAAAATTTAATGTGAAAATCACGTTTGAAAACTTGCTTGGCACAGAATTTGAAGAAGACTTGACACTTGCAAAACAGGGCACGGGCAAAACTGACACCAAAGTCACTTGGGATATGATTTACAAGGCTTTGGAAAGTGGTTCAGCACTTCCTGAGTTTGACGGATTTGTTGCGCCAGATTCATTTGAAACAGATAATGGCGGAAACATTGTTGCAAATGTCGATAAAGCAATAACAACTGTAACGTTGAAATACACAAGAGCATACATTTCACTTGTTCTTTCAAAGGACGCCGCTGATGAAGATATTTCGTTTGCTGCCGATAGTGCAGAAGTAGATTCAACACACGACAAAACATTCTATGTTCGCACAGCAAAAGACGGCGGAACGGGTGTTTATCTTGTTCGTTTTGGCGCTCATGTGACAGTGACCGCACAATCTTCCAACGCAGGTTATGTTATCAATGAGTTTGGGGTTGACAAAGAACTCAAAGAATGGTCAACTTCAACAGTACAAGATGGTGTGACAAGAACGGCAACTTTTGTTATGGAAAAACAAGCGGAAGAAAGTGCTGATCTTGGCTCCACTGTCAAAATCACAATCAGCAAACAGGCGCATGCCTACAAGATCATTTATCATGCGGGCTTTGGTGAAAAAGAACAAACACGAGAGCAAACAACTCACGAAAAACGCGAGTTAAACAAAGAAGAACTTATTCGCTATCGCGAAACTGTCAACTTGCTTGACGGAACTATCTTCACGCGCACCGGCTACACTTTTGCAGGTTGGACACTTAAAGAAAATCCAAATGGAGTTATATCCAACGACGGCAATTCTTACACATTCGTGCTTAACACCTATGCAAAAGAGATTGACATTTACGCAACTTGGGAAGCAATAGGCTATACAATCAATTTGTCAGCGTCAGATGGTATCGACACAAGCAAAGTCAAAATCACAGTTTATGACAGTGAAGGAAGTCAGATTGACACTCCTGCGTTTGCAAGTTCGATCACTGTTCATCATGATGACAAATTGACTATTTCGGTGGAAAATGCCATAAAAGGTGGCTATGATTTCGTTGGCTTTGTTGTTGGTGAAGAAACTCATGAAAATAACACTTATGAAGTGCCTGCTGTCAGCGGACCAATGTCCATTCGTTTGACTGCAAAGCCACGCAGCGACACCAAATTTACTGTTGAATATCATATTCAATCTTTGCTTGATGAAGACAAATACAACATTGTGCAAGATTTGACACAAGTAATTGAAGGCACAACTGACCGTTTGATCACTTTGGAATATTTGCGTCAACTTGAAGAGGCTTCGCTTCAACTTGCAGAAGAAAAACATCTTGATATCATCAAACAAATTAAAGGCTTCTCGCAAATCGGACTTGAAGACAACACAAAACGAGTGCTTTATGGTCAAGATGAAAACGGCAATGCTATACCTGTCACCACCGTTGTGATAAGATACAACAGATTGCAATTTGAACTTGACCTTGATGACTCTGACCCTGGTGTTCAAGAATTTTTGGCAGAAAGCAAAGAGTCAAGTCGTGAAATATCCTCGGCGGGCGGACATTACTCTGTTTGGTTTGAAACTGAATTTACATTGAAGTTGTCAATCAATGCAGGTGGATATGATTATGAAGATTTTGGCTTTACAATCACACTTATTGAGCCTGACACAAGTGCCACATCACGCAGAGTAGAATTGAAAGATGTCGATCGTCAAAAAATTGACGGCGGATATGAATTCACCTTAAACGGCCTAAAACTGTTTGAGATCACTCTTGACAGCAAAGATGAAAGTGGAAATTACACCTACACATTCAAGACCATGCCGGCATATGGTGTGATAATCACTCCAACAACTTCGCCAAAAACTTTTGATGTGACCTATCATCTCAATTCGGGCATGGCGGAGCAAACATATCTTGATCCTACAAAAGCAACATACAACGCACCTTACACAATTTTGACTTTGTCAGAAATTTCTGACAAATCTGGCCAAGCATGGAGCAAGCCAGGATATGAGTTTGACGGTTGGGCAATTTCTGCCGAAAAAGCGGCTGCCCGCGAGATTGACTTCTTGCCAGAGCAAAAGACTATCGACAAGTATCTCTATACTTCAGACCTTGAACTCTTTGCAGTTTGGGAAGCAAAAGATGCAAAATATCGCGTTGAATATTACTTTGAAAATGCAGAAGGCACTGAAGATGATGACAACTTTACAAAAGATGCAAAATTGACTGTGGAATACGACTCCAAGGTTGACCAACAAATTTTGGAGAAAGATTTTGTTCATGCAAGTGTGGAAGGCTTTGAATTTGATACAAACAACAAAAACAATAAACTTTCCGGCAAAGTGCTTGACAACGTTAAAGACGATGACGGAAACATAACACCTGACAGCATACTGGTTCTGAAGGCTTACTACAAACGTGTTTCTCACACTTTGACAGTGACTTACGATGTTGGCATAAACAAAGTGCAAGTGGTTGAAAGTTATGGCGTCAAAGAGATTACTGAAAACCAAGATTTACGCACAGTGACCGCAACAGTCAAATATGGTGTGAAAGTAACAATTTATTGGTCAGACGAAGACATTGTAAAAGGTTATGAAAACCCTGTAATCACCGGCGCAAAACTGCTTGAAGACAACAGGTCATTTACTATGTCAAATGAAGACATGCATGTTTATGTTGAAACATCTTTAAGCACATACAAAATCACTTATAAACCAGGCGAAAACAAACTCGGCGTAAAAGCATCTGGCGAAAACTTTGAACAGCAAGTTGTTTATACAAAAACCGTGCAACTTATGTCAAAACCTGACACATTCTTACTTGCTGGATATCATTTCACCGGTTGGATTTTGAAAGAAGAGGGTTCAGTAGAAGAGGGCAAGTTCTATAAAGTTGACGGTGATTGGACATTCACACTTGATGTTCCAAACAACTTTGAAGCAACTGCACAGTGGGAAGCGGATACCGACACAAGATATTATGCGGACTTCTATTTGAGCACAATTGACGGTGGATATATAGGCGGGGTAGAAAAGCCAACAGGAACGGTTGTCCTCACTGGCACAACTGACACCGAGATTTTGTCAAGCGAAGTTGAAGCAGCGTTTGTGCGATTGAACTTTGCCGACCTTGAAACTGACAGTGCTGGATACAAATTCAGCAAGGTTACTGATGTTGACGGAACTGAACTTTCCGATCAGAACAAAGTTACAATCAAAGGTGAAGGCACAACACGAGTGAAAGTTTATTATGTGCTTGAAATGTTTGACATTTCGTTCACATGGACCGGCTATGCGGAAAATGAAACCGGCATAGAAAGCGTCACAGTTTCTTATCAGGTTTCTGGCGCAGAAGAAAACAGAACAAACACCTATCGTGATGATTCAAGCACTTTGCAAAATGTTGAATACACATCAACAATAACTATTTCCATGACATTCAAAACGGGATATCGTTTCAGAAAAGTTGTTGTAACCGGCACAGATTTGTATCAAGAACTTACTTCTGCCACAAATCTTCCTTCCGGTGCATATCAAGTGACATACACAATGCCGGCAAAGAATATCAATATCCAAATTGTTTCTTATCCAGACCAATATGATATTATTTATCACCGAAATTTGAATGAAGATGATAAAGAGACAACAAAGCAAACAGTGCTTAAAGGTCAACCATATATTTTGGAAGGCAGTTTCAGTGTTGTCGGATACAAATTCCTTGGTTGGTCAGAAAACGAGAAACCTCAAGATGGCGAAAGATTGTATCAGATTGGCGATGCGCCAGAGGACTTCTATTCAAAGTCAGACGATTGGGAACTTTGGGGAAGATGGGAAGCAAACATCTACTACTACACCTACAGTGCAAATGGCGCCAGCCTTGTTGTGGGGAAAGAGGCTCCACGAGGCGATTCTGTCAGATATGACGAAGGCTTTGAACTGATAAATTGGTCAGAATTCTATGTTTGGACGGGACACGTGTTCTTGGGCTGGTCTACAGACGGACAACAAGTCAACATTGCTGGACAATGTGACAGCTTGGAGGACTTGAAAGGAAAACCGGGTGGAATCTATCAAAAAGCCGGCGAAGAAAACACTTACTTTGCAATAAATCTGGCAACCGGCGAATCCGGTGACACATCTGTCATCTTGTACGCTATGTGGCGCGAAATCACATACACTGTCACAATCTGCAGCAACAACGTTCAAGATGAAAATTACAAAGAGCAAAAAATTCGAAACGAAGACGGAACATTCAACTTTAAATACAATGATATTGTCAAGTTGCCAGCATTCAACACTTTGGAAGGTTGGATTGCCCCAGAAGAATATTTGAGATTCTATGGCTGGACATACACAGACGATGAAAAGCAAAGACAATATTTATTGTGCGCGGAAGATGCCACTCCAGAATTGTCACGACTGACCGAAAATGATAATACCGAAGTCAGATTGTATGTTTATTGGAGTGACGGCAAAGAGACAGTGCTTGTTCACATAATGAAAGAAACATTTATAACTGGGGAATATCTTGAAACTTCTGACAACTATGAAGAATTTTCAATCAGATACGAGATTGGACAAACACTGACAAGTGAGATCGTTTACAACAACTTCATTGTTGGAAAGAAGTATGACGGCAAGACTTACGACAACATCGAAGGCTTCACATACAACGCGGCAAAACAAGAATCTATTGATATTGTTGTTGGAAAAACGCAAACCATCAAAGTTTACTATTCAAGATTGAGTTACACAGTGACTATTGAAAGGGCAAAACTCAACAGTGGAACGGTGAATGAGATTGAAACCGTAAGAGAGGCATATATCACTGGATATGCTGTGACGCGTCCTGGCGCATCTGACGATGTTTATCTTGTCAAATATGGCGACACGGTCACCTTCAAGATCACCGCATCGGCAGGCTTCAAGGAAGACACGGCACGATTTGAAGTTAAATCACAACGAGAGATGTCTTACAAAACTGACGAAACGTTAAAAATCACTCAAAATATTGATTTGATTGCAATTGCAGATCCATGTGACGACACTGTGTTCAAGATTATGGTATACAAGCAAACCTTGAATCGTGACTACACCGACGACCCATATGAGATTGAGGCAAAAGGCACAACCGGTGACACCATAACTGAAGAAATGCTTTTGGCTGCCATAAGCAGTGAAGTTGAAGCAGGAAAACTTTCACTTGATGGCTTCGGATTATCCGTATTCAATTATTTGGTCGGCGAAGGAATTATCTCTGGTGATGTGACCAGTGTTGTTGAGGTCTTTTATACACGTAGTCAATTTATGGTGAGTGTCAAACCGAAAATTGACGCCCCACTTGAAGAAGTGTTTGGACAGTTTGACGAAGGCCGAAATTATATGTTTGAACAACAGGTCGTTTTGAATTTCAATCTTTTGCTTGGATACGAGGATTTGACAAACGCAAACTTCACCATCACAGACAGCAAACATACTTTCACAAACGAAGAATTCACTGTTTCAAAAGCGGAACAACCGGGTGTTGGAGGCTCAAGGAACTTTACTTTGACATTCAAAATGCCAGCAAGCGAAGTTACGGTTGTTGTGACGCCTGTTGCCCAAGAAGTTGTTTACACTTTGCACTATTATTATCAACGAGTTGATTACTTCTTGTATGATGGCGACCTTAGATATGAGCATCCGCAAGAAAGCAGCAGCATTGTTGAAAAGAAGGGCAAAACCGGAACTGTCATCACACGAGAGTTGCTTGGCTTTGACGAATTGACTTCTCCAAAAGAGGGCTTTAGTGTTGCCTCAACTTCTGTCGATAATGCACAACCTGTCAGAATTGCCGGAAACGGCACGACAGTTGTCAGAATTTACTTTGACAGAATACTCAAAAAATTCACCTTAAAGTTTGACTTTGCACAAAATATTGACGGCTTGGAAGAAAATTCTGTTATTGCATTGGTTCAGGGCAGAGTTTCAAATCCAATATCCACAAATGTTTGGACTGTGGCATATGGTCAAACAATAGGTGTGGCATTCAGCATCAAACAAGGCTTCACATTCAACGAATTTTCAAAAGACGGCCAGAAACTTGAAGAAAACAAGTACACCATAACGGAAAGATTGATTTCACTTTTGGCATTCGTTTTGACAGAAGACACTGAGATTGTGGCAAAAATTACAGCCAACAACGACACGGGTTATGTTGTGACATTCTACTTGGAGACCGAAACAAAAGGTGAGTTTGCAGAAGACACTGCATCAAAACTTGAAAAGGAAGGCACAACTTCAACATTTATTTCCAAGGAAGATATACAAGCATTCTACGAAGGAAAAACCTACAAAGGCTACGAATATGCCAATTACGAAGTTTGGGACAGCACGGGCAATATCACCAAATTCCCACAAATAAACGGCGATGAAAGTACCGAAGTCAGAATCATGTTTGAAAGAATTATTATCAACGTGTCCGTTGAAGTCCTTGACGAACATCGTTATCAAGTGGAAAACATCTCTGGAGAAGGTGACTATCGCTACGATCTTGCAGTTTTGATTGTTGTGCGAATGCGAGCGGGCTACACTCTCAGAGGCTGGAAGACTGACCTGAGCGCTGATTTGCAAAATGCCACTCAAGACCAAGAAGATCCGCTTGTTTACTACATTCAGTTAAGGTCGGACAGTGAGCAAGATATGATAATCTACATTTCAACAGATTTTGGCACGGCAGAATATTCAGTACAATTCCTTGTTGAAGTGATAGACGAAGACCAATCTTCTGTGATTGATGTCGGCATTGGAGAACTCTTTGGCCAGACCGAATCTCAAATCAACACCGAACAACTTGCACAAAAATTCTTTGAAATTGACTCATTTACACTTGGAAACAACCTTTATTTGACCGAAGGATATGAATTGAACAATATCAGCGGTGACAGACAAATCAAGGGTGACGGCAGTTCCGTTGTGTACATCGCATATCGATTGAAATACATCAAATTTTCAGTGACTTATGGCGAAGGCATCACAAGCGTTACCGTTGAGGGCTACCCTGACAACAACGGCATAAGGGCTTTGAGCATACAACCGGGCGTTTTGACATATGAGGCAAAATACACCAAAACGATAAGTTTGAGTGTTGTTTTGCAAGATGGCTTTGCGTTGTCAAGTTGGATTTTGGAACAAGACGGTGTTCGTCAAGAATACACCGCATCTCCGATTGGATTTAGGGAAATACAAACTCGTGCTCAAACTTTCCAACTTCGTGCGGTTGCTATTCCAAGCGAAGGAAGAATTGTCTTCAATCCAAACAACGGATTTGGCGAGGTGATCTCTACATCAGTGACCTATGGTGACGCACGCACTTTGCCAGCAAATCCATTCACATACAAAGGACACGTTTTCCTTGGTTGGGCAACAGAGCCAACCGGAGACGTTGCATTCTTTGATGGCGATGTGATAAATATCGATTTCCATGGCACACTTGTGCTTTATGCGATATGGAGAAGAACCGAAACCAATTTGTGGTGGCTGTGGCTTCTTATCATTTTGATTGTGATTATACTTGTCATTTTGCTGTCAATTTATTTGGTCAGAAGAAACAGAAAAAGAAAAATTAAGTATATGAGCAAACAATAAAAAAAGAAAGAGAAAACCTCTTTCTTTTTTATTTGACTTAAATTGGTGTTTTAAGTAAAATAGGATTGGAGGTGGAAAATGGGGTTTCTGATATCTTTTGAAGGAGGCGAGGGCTGTGGAAAAAGCACTCAAATCAAACGCTTTTCGCAATATCTCACAGAAAAGAAGGTGGACTTTTTGTTGGTGAGGGAGCCTGGAGGAACAGAAGTAGGAGAAAAGATAAGACAAATTTTGCTTGACAACAAATCAGACCTTTCGCCAGAAACCGAATTTTTGCTTTTTTCAGCAAGCAGAAACAAATTGATTTCTGAAGTCGTTAAGCCAGCACTTGCCGAAGGCAAGGTGGTGGTTATGGACAGATATTTTGATTCGTCATATGCCTATCAAGGTTATGCAGGCAAACTGCGTTTAAATGACATCAAAAAAATTACAGATTTTGCGATTGGCGACGGTGCGCTTCCTGATTTAACATTTTTGCTTGACCTTTCATATGAAGATGGCCTGAAAAGAAAAAGCCTTGATGAAAATTTGAAAAATCTGGATCGTTTTGAGCAAAAAGGGAAAATGTATCACGATCGTGTGCGTGCCGGATATTTGGACATAGCAAAACACAACAAAAAACGCGTTTTTGTGATAGATGGATCACAAACACCCGACCAAGTTTTTGGTGAAATAGTTGGTGAATTTGAAAAAAGATATAACAGAAAAAAATAAAAAAAGCGTCAATTTTGACGTTTTTTCTTATTTTTCAAAAAAGTTTAAGATATCTTTGTAAACTTCTTTTTTGTTTGTTTCATTCAAAAGTTCATGCCTTGCACCATCATATATTTTGATTTGTGCATCGACATTGTTTTTCAAATACAGTTTGCATAGTTTTTGCACTTGTTTACTGTTTTGGCCAACAGGGTCACAACTCCCTGCAATAAGAAAAAGTTTTTTGTGTCCAATTTTGCCTATGCCACTGTTGACTTTGGTCATGTTTTTTATCATGCTGCGATAAAAACTGAAAGGAAAACTTCCGCCACAAAATTCGTCTTTAAGATATTTGTCAAAAACTTTTTCATTGCGCGAAAGCCAGTTGCCGTTTTCAAAGTTTTTTCCAAAACTTTTTATGCAAAGTGTTTCCGCAAGCCCTCCACGCTTGTCTTTTTTGTTGAAAGGTGCCAAAAGTGTCAGCAAGCAATTTCCAAGTTTAAAAAGCGTGCAACTTCCGTTTGTTGTGCCACAAAGCACTGCCTTTTTTATCTGCGGAGAACGTTGAACTATGGATTGAGTCAAAAACGAGCCAAAAGAATGACCAAAAATATAAACAGGAAGTTTCCAGTTTTCGTTTATAAATGAAATCAAAGCGATTTGGTCGTTGACGCATTCTTGAAAGATGTCTTTTTCACCTTTGCCATAATCGTTTGAATCTTTCATTGTTTTTCCGTGTCCGCGTAGGTCACTTGCCACAACAATAAAACCATGCGTGTTTAAAAACTTTGCAAAATCGTCATATCTTCGGCAATGTTCCTGCATGCCATGCACAATCAACACAACCGCTTTTGGATTTTTCACCTCGTCAAATACCACAGTGTAAAGTGGAAGTTCATGAAAACCTTGAACACGAATTTCTTTCATAAATTTCTCCTCAAACTTTTATCAAAAATAAAAAAGCCTGTTGTGGCTTTTTATTTTAAATTGCTTACTTTTTTGTGGCTTTCTTTTGAAATTTTCCGTCTTTTTTGTGAACAACAACATTTGCGTTGTTTGTTTCAGTAAGTTCTTTAACGCGTGACATTGCTTCCTCTTTTGTTGCAAAAGATGCAATAGTGCGTTTTGCACCATCCTTTTTGATCAGCCAAACACGAGCGTCTTTGTCGTACACAACGCGATACATTGCTTTTTTGGTTTCCTTGACTGCTTCTGTTTTCTTTTCAGCATGTTTTTCAGTAGGCTTTTTTTCAGGTGTCTTTTTTGCTGCTGTTTTTTTTGTGCTTTCGTTTTTGCTTTCCTTCTTTTTTGAAGAAGTGTTTGCACTTTTTTCAGCAACTTTTTTTGTTGTTGTCTTTTTTGTTGAATTTGCACTTTTTTTTGCAGGTGCTTGTTTTTGAGCAGTTGTTGTTTTTGCCGGCTCAGATTTTTGTTCAGGTGCAGGAGTTTTCACTTCTGTATTTTTGTTTTCTTCTTTTTTCTTGTGTTTAAAAAACCACATATTTTGCCTCCAAATACGCTTATATTAAATATAATAATCCATTTCGGACAAAAAGTAAAACGATTTTGTTTATTTTTCAAAGATTTTTAATAAAATCATTTCTCATAATTTCAAATTTATGCTAAAATGAAAACGCAATTATGAAAAAAATTATTGAAGTGAAAGATTTAAAAAAATCTTATGGAAATGTCAAAGCCGTTGATGGAATTTCTTTTGATGTTCAAGAAGGAAGTCTGTTTGCTTTCCTTGGCGTGAATGGTGCCGGAAAAAGCACAACGATAAATATTTTGTGCTCAATTCTCAAAAAGGACAGCGGAAAGATTTTTGTCAAAGGTTTGGACCTTGATGAAAACAAAGACGAAATAAAATCTCTTATCGGGGTGGTGTTTCAAAATTCCACTTTGGACGGCTCTCTTTCTGTCCAAGACAACCTTACAATTCGCGCTGGGTTTTATGGACTCAAGGGCAAGGCATGGAAAAAACGTCTTGATGAACTTTCTTTGCTTTTGGATTTGGAGCCAATCCTTCACAAAATGGTCAAAACATTAAGTGGCGGACAAAAACGCCGTGTGGATATTGCACGAGGACTAATAAATTTTCCAAAAATCTTGATTCTTGACGAGCCAACAACAGGACTCGATCCACAAACACGAATGAAAATCTGGGAACTTATTGATTCACTGCGAATTTCACAAAAAATGACCGTTTTTTTGACCACACACTATATGGAGGAGGCAAACAAAGCCGACAAAGTTGTCATGATTGATCATGGTCACATTGTGGCAAACGACACCCCTCACAATCTCAAAACGCAATATTCAAGCGACTATATAAAAGCCTATATGGAAAAGAATGAGGAGTTTGAAAAGGCTTTTGATGGTCAATTTGTTTATGAAGGCGACTGTTATCGCATAAATATAAAAAACAGTGCAGAGGCTGTCAAGATTTTAAACGATTATGCGCAGTATTTGACCGATTTTGAAGTACTTAAGGGTGACATGGACGATGTTTTCTTAAATATCACCGGTCAAAAACTGAACGAGCATAACTAGATATGGAGAGGTCATGAAAACAAAACAAAACACGCTTTTGGCGTTTGGCATGTTGGTCAAAAGAAATATAAAGTTGTATTTGAAAGACAAAATGATGGTGTTTTTTTCGGTGCTTGCACCTGTCATTGTTTTGTTGTTGTATATTTTGTTTTTAGGCGACATGCAAGTAAACTCAATAATAAACAGTGTACAATCCGAGTTCGGCGACAGTGTGGATATTGAAGCAATCACAAGCATGGCAAGAGTGATGATAAACAACTGGATGATATCCGGCGTTATGGGCGTTTCTTGTATCACTGTGGCTTTTAACGCAAACACAATTATGGTTCGTGATCGCGAACGCGGAACGATAAATGACGTTTTGGCATCTCCAGTAAGAAGATGGGTGATTTATGCATCTTACATAATGTCTTGTTTCATCATCACAATGTGTATCACTTTTATTGTTTTGTTCTTTTCGATGATTTATCTTGCTTGCTCGGGCGCATTTTTGCTTACGGCTTCAGACTTTTTTGCCATTGTTGGCATTGCAATTCTTTCCGTTTTTTCCGCCTCTTTTGCTATGGTTTTGATGATAAGTTTCTTCAAATCCGAAGGCGCTTTGGCATCATTCAGCAGCGTGTTTACAACCGCGATTGGCTTTTTGATTGGCGCATATCTTCCAACAAGCATGTTGCCTGTGCCAATTCAATATTTGACATGCTTTGTTCCAGGCACATATTCTGCCAGCCTATTTAGAAACTTTTTCTTGAGAGCGCCAATGGAGAATATGCTTTCAAAATTGGATACTGATTTTGTTTCAAAACTTATGAAAGAATTTTCTATCGAGATGGACTTTTTTGGAATAAGAATTTCCGCCACAATGATGACCCTTTCACTTGTGCTTTCGATAGTGATTTTTGGAGCGCTTTTGATGGTATTGTACTCCAAGAAAAGATCCAACTTTTTCCTTATTTCAAAAAAGATAAAGAAAAAGAAAAAATAAAAATTCATTTCTTTAAAAAAGTTTCACAACAAAGATATCAATAAAAAACACGGAGTTTTGCCGTGTTTTATTTTTCTATGTTCTTTTTAAACAACTTTTTGCCACTTTTTCTCAGTCGGACATATTCAACAATCAAAAGTGCAACAAGGTGCAAAAGCAAAAACAAAAATCCGGTGAAGTACCATGTGAAGATTGTTTCTCCAATCAATGGCTCGTAGATGTACATTGCATCACCAAATTTTAAGGCGGTGATTAAGAATATTCCATATGACATCATGACGCACAAACCTAGTGGCAACCATGCCCATTTTTTGAGAGTTGGTCGCATATAACCGGTTGCAAGCACCGTCACACACAGGAAAAACATTATCGTGTGGTGCATAAGTCCGGTTATCGTCAGTGGATAGAAAATTGAAGGCGCTTGTCCAATAAAATCAGGATATATCATTGTCAAAAATCCACCAAGAAGTCCGCAGTATATTATCCAATGCCAAATGCCCGCATCTTTTTTTGCGAAAATGCCGGTTATCGCAAGTGACAGACTTGTTATTCCGCAAAATGTGTTTGGAATAAAATGCAAAGCATTGTTGTCACGAATTGCAACCAAAATCCTGTTGGATAATATCCAAGCAAGCAAAAACGCGGAATAAATCTTTATGGAAATTGAAATAGATTTTTCTGTCTTGCAAAACAATTTAATCAAAATCACACTTGCAACACCCAAGATGATCGTCACAGCCAAAAACACCAAGTGTTGCCAACCAAAAATTTCTGGATTCACAAAACACCTCCGATATTTTTGATTATAACACGACAAAGTCAGCCAAGCAAAACAAATCAAACACATATATTTCAATTTTGTTTAAAAAAAGAGCAAATGCTCTTTTTGATTTTGGTGCACTGAAACAAACCCCAGTTGAATCATTATTTCATTGCTGATTTTATTGGCTCTAAATAATTGACCTTTTTACCTGTTTTTTGGGCATATTCAATTTCAGATTTTGTGCTTGAACCAATGTAACCATTCTTATTGATTACAAAAATTTCGTCTGCCATATCAATTTTTCGCTTGTGCATGTCGTCCAGCATCTCTTTTGTTCCTTCTGTCCAAACCTCGTTATCGCCTGAATGTCCAAAAAGACCAACGGAAATTACTATATTTCCTTCAAGAGTCAGTTTCTTTTGGACAGCAAGAAAATCCTCTTTAAATTTTGTGCTTCCACACAATGTAATGGCCTTATATTTTCCTACCATATATAACCTTTTTTTGGTGCACTCGTGGGGATTCGAACCCAAGACCTTTCGTTCCGTAGAACTTTGGCTCGCTTCAAATAACTTCCGAAACGCACACAAATAATCAGTTTATTATTATACTTCAAATAACTATTTATAGTTTAGCAAAATAATTTTTAAATTGCAAGTTTTTTCAAATAAATTTTAAAACAGAGTATGGTTTTTCCGTAGGCTCTTTTTTCCAATGCCATTTTTACTCGAAATAAAATTTGCCCTATTAACTTGAATAAAAGACAAAACATTAGGGGCATTAAATAAGGAGTAAAAAATGAACGAACAATCTAATTTATTGAAAGATAAAGACCTTGTGAAAGTCAAGGTCATAAGGAATGAAATCATATTGCAAAATACAACAGTTTGCAATCGTAAGTCTACAATTAAAAGAATTAAAGGGCATAAGCACATAAATCTTAGCACTGGTGAAATTGTGGAAGACAATAAAAGTCTTATCCGTGGCGAGAATTATAGAAGTTTGCTTGAAAGCAATATGAGATTGCAAGACATAATCAAAGAAAACACTATTGATTGCAACAAATTACTTTTAATAACACTGACTTATAGAGCAAAAATATTTGATAATAAAAAAGTGCTTGAAGATTTCAAGGTGTTTATAAAATATCTTCGCAATCACTTTGTTGAATATGGAGAAATCGAATATATCAACACATTAGAAATGCACGACATAGAATCGGGCTTTCATATACACGCAATTTTGTTTTTTAACAAATCTACTAAAAGTGTGTTTTTACCGCTTGCAACCCTAACTGACGCCTGGAAAAACGGATATGCAAGCGTAGGCAAGCCAAAAAGAAAGCAAGAAGTTTATTTTTATCTTACGCCACACCTTGTAAAAGAAGTGACAGACAAAAATAGCCATATGCACCATAAGGCAGAAATGCAAATGAAAATGCCTGCGGGCGTGAATTTATATCACTGCTCAAAAGGAATAAAAAAGCCAACGATTTACACCGACACTTATGAAAACGTGAAGAAATATCTCAAAGAAAACTCATATATATTTGAAAAAGAACAAATATACAAAAACCCTATGCAAACTTATCATGGCAA
>CANPYI010000005.1 GCA_947588355.1 uncultured Clostridia bacterium | reverse complement strand
TTTGCTAACTTTCTTGTTTTGCACAACAAAAAAGAAAGTTTCTAAAACTCAAATTTTAGTTGCGCGTATTTAATTTTCAGCAAAACTAATCCTCATTGGCGACTCCTTTTAATAAATTTATACCTACATTATACTCCACTTAGCCCAAAATGTCAACACTTTTTTGAAAAAATGCCTAATCATCAAGTTCCGTAATCACAAACTTCATAATAACTCATGTTTTTATCATTCTCATTATAGCGCAAAAATCAATACTTTTTGCAAAAAAATATTTATATTATCAATCTTTTTTGTTTTTCACTTCAAGAAGTTGTTTGTTGCTGGCATTTGTAGGGGAAATGATTTTTCTTCCAAGTTCTTTCTCATATCTTTGTCTCGTTTCACCTGCAAATTTGCCACCACGCTTAGCGATTTCTTTGTTTTGATTGAATGTTTCTGGCTTTTCTTTTTGTGAGAGTTCAGTTGTGGTGACTTCGGCAAGCATATTTAGCACCAATTCTATATTAGTCATGTTATCACGCAAATTTTCTTTTTTCAAGCCTTTAAGTTTCTTGTATTCTTTAACGCTTAGCCCAGACCATGCTTTTGTCATTTCATTTGTAAGAATGGCATAATCTTTTTCTTGTGTTATTCCTCGCTGTTGCCATTCCGCTGTCAGTTCTTTTCGCATTTTGATTGTCATCATGCGCTGCGTAATCCATTCCTCTGGATAGCCTTTCTCACGATAGGTCGCAATGGCTCTGTCTATTGCTTTTTGTGGATCAGCAATTTCATCAAGCCTTTCGCTTCCAACTTGTGCAAGCCAAACTTTAAATGGCTCAGCCTTTGGACTTGGGATAGATTGAACAAGCCTGAGAACATCTTTTGTTGATCCGGCCAAAACTTTCCTTTTTTTGCCGTCCTCATTAATCATTTCTACCTGGGGACAATTTGTCCCTAGGTAAGCACCCAAATCAACATCTCTCTTTCGTAGTTTTTTTAGATAGTCGGTTGGATTGGCGCTGTCAGTTAAAACTGCAACAACATCCACCAAACTAAACCACCAATCTTCCTTTTCTTCATCCCATTTAGCCCTTACTTTTCTATTTTCAAAAACCTTAATGTTTGCCATGGTTTGTTCTCCTATGCTTATATGATAACATAAACAAGCGAAATTTGTATCAAAAATCATTAAGTTTTTGTCAAACAAATGAAAACTTTTTTGTATAAATTAAATCAAAGTTCCAAATCGTTTTATATCAATTTAGGCAGTTTTAAAGCGTAAAATTTAGCAAAAAACTTGATATTAGGTGTCAAATGGTGTCAATTTTTCAAAACGATTGACAACACTTTTATTTTTCGATATACTTTTTGTGTGTAAAATAATGGAGTTTAGAAAGGCAGGGCTCGCACTCACTACTGATAGAGCATTTTCTTGGTAAGGCCGAGAGAGCGGGTCCGATCCCCGCCACCAGCTCCAAAAAATTTTATTAAATAAATTTTTACAGATTTTAAAAAAAATCTGCACAGATTTATAAGCCTAAAGCCTGGCGTCCGCTAACATTCTTATTTTTTTAAAGGAGAAAATTATGGCAAAACCACTTAAAATTTTGGAAGGAATGGACGTTTATCTTCCAGACGTGGATGGTGTTATTCAATGCATGCACAATTATTGTTTAAATTTAAGTAAATCAAATGACGTCACTGCAGTTGTACCTAAAAATAGGAAAGATTATATTGACAACTTTCCTTACAAAGTTGTTCGCTGCAAAAGTATCCACATACCCGTATTAAATCAATACTATGGCTTTCCACAATTTGATAAAAAATTCAAGGCAGAATTACAAAAACAAAACTACGACATCATACATGTGCACTCCCCTTTCAACATGTCAAAATTTCTTTTAAAATATGCAAAAAAGCACAATATCCCTATTGTGACGACCTTTCATTCAAATATGGCATTTATAGTGAAAGATGTCGTCAAATCCAAATTTTTGACCGCACTTTTTGAAAAACATCTTGGAAGAATTTACAATAAATTTGACGAGGTTTTTTGTCTTTCTCCACTTGTGGAAAAACAGGTTCGGCATTGTGGGTATAAAGGAAAAGTGACCTATCTTCCTTTTGGACATGAGTTTAAGAAACAAGACGATATTGAATCAATGCGCATTACAGCAAATGAAAAACTTGGGTTAAACGAAAACGACCTCGTCTTTTTGTATGTCGGAAGAGTGATGAAATTAAAACGCATTGACATGATAATCAAAAGTTTGAAAATCCTTCATGACAAAAATATAGACTTCAAGTTTTATGTTACGGGCAAAGGCGCGGCTCTCAAAAAACTAAAAAAACTTACGCACAAACTTGGACTTGAAAACTGCATCAAATTCCTTGGATTTGTTGAAAGAGATATGCTCCCACTTTTGTATGCAAGAAGCGATTTGTTCTTGTTCCCTTCACTTTATGACAATTTTGCTCTTGTAAAGATTGAGGCTGCTTGTTATCGCACTCCTGGTGTTTTTATCAAAGGCTCATGTGCAGGATATGAAATAGTTGATGATGAAAACGGATATTTGGCTGATGACAGTGTTGAAGCATTTGCAGACAGAATTGAAAAGGCTATTTCGGACAGAGCCAAACTTAAGCAGGTAGGAATAAATGCTCAAGAGACTCTTGGAGGCTTTACATGGGAAGAAAGTTCAAAACAATTGCTGGCACGTTTAAACGAAATTGTAGCAAGAAAAAATGATGCAAACAGCAAGTAGAATACCATATTGGTGCCTAGATATCTTTTGCTAGCTAAATCTTTTTAATCTTTTCCCAAGAAAATTGATTTCTTCCAAAATGGCCAAAACAAGCGGTTTTTTTGTAGATTGGCTTTTTTAAATCAAGTTCTTTGATGATATTTTCCAAACGAAAATCAAAATTGTTTTTTATGAATTTTTCTATTTCATTGATTGGCAATTTGTTTGTTCCAAAACAGTCAACAGAGATCGTAACAGGCTGCTCCATTCCAATCGCGTACGAGAACTGCACTTCACATTCATCTGCAAGATTGTGCATAACAACATTTTTTGCGACAAAACGTGCATAGTAGGCACCCGACCTATCCACTTTTGTTGCATTTTTTGAACTAAAACACCCGCCTCCAACATGTCCAACTCCACCATAAGTGTCAACTACAATTTTTCTTCCAACGCAGCCGCTATCACTAAAACTTCCCCAAACGGTAAATTTTCCGCTTGGATTGATGATAAATTTTGTGTTTTTGCTTAAAAGATGTGGATATTCTTCCAAAACAGGCATTACAACATTTTGTATTATTATTTGCTCAATAAAATCGTGGCTCAAATTTTCGGAATGAGATACACTCGCCACTATTGTGGAAAATTTGACGGGCTTTTTGTTGTCATATTCCACAGAAACTTGACATTTTGCATCTGCAAAAAAATCTGTGTGTTGTCGCCTGAAATCATCGTATTTTTTCATAATTTTGTGAGCCACAAGTATTGATGTTGGCATGCACTCCGCCGTTTCGTTTGTAGCATAGCCAAACATCATGCCCTGATCATTTGCACAAAGATGTTTTTTGACAACCGCTTGATTTATATCCGGGCTTTGCTCACTGATTTCCTTGATAATTTGAAATTGGTCTTTGTAGCCAATGTCTCTCAAAATTTTGCGCGCAATTTTGTCATAGTCAATTTTTGCCTTTGTGGTCGCCTCACCATACACAAACAATTTGTCGTTTTTGATGGCACATTCCACAGCCATTTGACTTTCTGGGTCAAATTTAAGTGCCTCGTCCAAAAATGCGTCAGCGATGACGTCGCAAGTTTTGTCAGGATGACCAATGTTCACGCTTTCACTCGTTACAATTCTTTTCATAATATCTCCTTTGCTTTTATTTTTTCCATAAAGAGCAAAAGAAAAATCCCATCGCAATCGACGGGATTAAACTAATCAAAAAAATCCCATCGACTCTGCCCTTAGCACCTTGCCTTTGCAGGTTGCTGTGCGGTCAACATGGCAGTCACTCGCGCACTCTTTATGGTGAAATTATAATAAAACATTTTTCAGGAAAAGTCAATCGTTTTAAAAATATTTTTAAAAAAAACGACCATTTTCGGTCGTTTTTTTATTTAAGGTTTCACACTTGCTTTGTAAAGTCGCTTCCAAGAATATTTGTAGTTTTGCAAATATCCCCAATTCAATTTGTCGCCGGTCAGCGAACGCGAGAAACCATTTTTTACTTGTGTGCAAAGCCAAACATAAGTTTTGTCTGCAAATTCTACTGTTTTTATAGACGAGCAACCGTCAAAAGCCAAATCGCCGACGTATCTCAATGAAGCGTTTATATTGACTGTTTCAAGATTTTGGCAATCTTTAAACGCCTCTGCAACAATGATAAGAGTTTCGTCCTTCACGTTGTATGTGCCAGACAAAGATGTTTCTGCTTCTACAAGCACTTTGCCTCCCATATATAAAACTTTGTGGTCAAGATCCCAATTTTGATCATCATTTCGATATGCTGTGCAACCTTTCAAAACGTCTTTGCCAACATATGCCAAGTTGCTGTCACCATTGAATACAATTTCGGTCAGTTGAGCGCAATTTTCAAATGCTTCCTCTCCTATTGATATCAAACTGTCTGGCAAAATAATCTTCTTCAAATCAGTGCCACGGAATGTTCCAGAAGGAATGTGTGTGATATTGTGTTTGACAACCTCAGGATTTGTCAAATCAACAATTCCGTCTTCACCAACAGTTGCAACGTGCAAACCGGTGTTGCCGTAATAAAGTGGGCTTGAATAGTCGTTGACAAATGTGATGGCAAGCCACTGATAAATGTCACCTTGAAATTCAACTTGTGCAAGTTTTTCGCAATTAAGGAAAGCATCTGCATCAATATGCTTCAACTCTGCAGGCAAAATAACCTTTTCAATTTCTTTGCATTCAGCAAATGCTTTGGCAGCAATTGTCAAAGTTCCTTTTGCAACAGTGACAGTTGTGTTTGTATATGTGCCGTCATCTTGCAAGGTGTTCCTGACTTTGATGAGGTGTTTGCCAAGATAAAGCATATCATCTTTCCAATTCTTGCTGTCACTTGTGAAGTTTGTGTTCATAAATGCACTTGGTTCGATGTTTTCAACGCCGTCTGGAATAGTTATTTCATAAAGTGTCACACAGTTTGCAAATGCATATTCACCAATATATGAAATTGACTCTGGAGGATTGAAAGTTTGAAGAGCACCGCAAGCATAGAACGCAAAGCCTTCTATTCTTGTAAGACTTGCTGGATTTTGTTCGTCACTGACAAGTGTGACATTTTGCAAGTGACTGCAACCACTGAAGGAATTGTTACCGATTTTTTCCAAAGTGTAAGGCAAAGTTACGTGCTCAACACCATCAAAATTCATGAAGGCGGCATCTGCAATTTCTGTCACTCTATATTCTGTGGTTTCATATTGCCCGCCCGCACCCAAAATTTTGTGAAGCGGATTGATGACTATATTTTTTGTTTTTGCCAATCTTTCGCTCTTTTTCACAATAGCATGTTCGCTGACAACATCATAAATCAAACCGTCATATTGGCAGACAGAACAGATGTTGCTTTCGCTCCAATCATGTACGCCTTCGCTGACAGTGTGGCATTCCTCACATTGTGCGTGGTGTTTTCCGTCTTCAATAGAGGTAACTTTCCAGCGATGAGGCTTCGTTGTTCCATCATTTGTAACTTCGTAACTGAATTGACATTCTTTGCAAGTATATTTTGTTTTGTCATTTTCTTCACAACTTGTTGAAGGTACAAAAAGTTGGTCAAAGTCGTGTGGCTTGGATTCTCTTTGATGACAAGTTTGACATTCATGATAATGGCTGTCACCAACGCGCACCCACTCTTCACTCCAATTGTGCCCAAGTGCATCCAAATCAGAACCTGAAAGCACTTGCAAACAAACTCTGCAAGCGGTTTTTGTTGAGCCTGGATCAACACAAGTTGGCAACTTTCCGATATCTTCTTCTTCACAAGGAGCGATTTCAAAATCTTGGCAACCGTCTCGGTGACAAACACGTTTGTGAGAAGGTGTTTCTGCAGTTGGATCAAAAGTCCAGTCATCTCTGTAATCATGTCCCAAAGCGGCATAACCTTCGCTTATTGTTCTGGAGTTTTCACACAATGCACAAGTATAAGTTGCTGTTGCAGCATGTGTGCAATCTTGCTTTTGTCTTGTCACAGTAAGATCACACGCCACAACCTCTTCAGTGCCACAAACTCCGCATTTTTTTGTATGCCTTGCGTGAGGATATGCAGATATCTTTTCGTAGGTCCAAGTATGTCCCGTTGCTTCCTTTGTCCTATGTTCATGCACAACTTGACAATCAGAACAAACTTGCACTTCGTATTCTGCAGTTGTGCAAGTGCCTGGCTCAGTTCTTTGAGTCACCAAATTGCAATCTTGCAATACTTTTGGATATTCATCACATTTCGTGCACTTTTGATAGTGCTGATGCTTATGCCCTTCGTCGCTTTTTTCATCAAAAACAGACTCCGGAACATAAATCAACTCATGACCGGTTGCATCAAGCACTTGAATCACATCTTTGTATCCACATTCAACGCAAATTTCAAATCTTTCTCCGTTTTTGGAGCAGGTAGGCATTTCAAGTTGTTCTGGCCCAAAAACGCATGCAAGAGTTTCTTCTGTGTTACAAACACTGCATTTATGTTTGTGAAATCCAGGTTGTTCTGCAACAGCCTCACATTTTTGCCACTCATGAGGCAATTGAGCGGTGTATTTTATATTTGGAGCATTGCAAACTTCACAAGTTTGTTCCTCTCGACCACCATGCTGACAAGTTGCCTGTTCAAGCGTTCTCCACTCGCCGTAAGTGTGTCCGGTTGCGGCAATTTCTTTGCGTTCTTGCAGCAATTCCCCACATTCAGAGCATTTTATTTCCGCCGTGTAGCCAACTTCTTCGCACTTTGGTGCAACTTCCACCTGAGTTGTTTGAGGGAAGTGGTCAGTTTTTGCGATTGTTTCTGTTTCAGTATGCTGACAAACCGAACAAGTCCTTTGACGAGAACCTTCTTCTTGGCAGGTCGAGCCCTTCAAAACAAGCCAATCTCCATATTCATGAGGCAACATATCTATTTTTTCAGAAAATTCCTCGTCACAGCCATCACATTTGCCGGTACGCAACCCCTCTTGCGTGCAAGATGGTTGAATGACAGTTGTCCAAGTTATATTATGCTCGTGATGGCCACAAGCGGCAAGTCCAAATCCAAGACCAAATATCATTACTGCAGAGAAAAATAGCATCAAACATTTTTTCATAGGACTCTCCTAAATAATTCTTATTCTATTTATAGTCGAACCGAAGAAATTTGTCAAGAATAAACACAAAAAATTTTTATTTTTGTTGAATTCACATATTGACAAAATAAAAGACAACTTTAAAAAAATAAAAAAAAGCCTTTTTTTAGGCTTTTTTTGAGATTTTTTTATTCTGCAACAGCATCATCAGAGACTTTGACAGGCACAACTGTGCGATATTTTTTCAGTCCAGAACCTGCAGGAATAAGTTTTCCGATAATGACATTTTCTTTGATACCAATAAGGTTGTCCACCTTGCCTTTTAGTGCTGCATCAGTAAGCACACGAGAGGTCTCTTGGAAGGAAGATGCAGAAAGGAAGGATTCTGTTGAAAGTGATGCCTTTGTTATTCCAAGCAATATTCTTCTTGCGATTGCAGGACGTCCGCCGGCCTTCAAAATTCTTTCGTTTTCTTCTTCACATTTCCAGATGTCAACAATATCGCCAGCCAAAAGATTGGTGTCTCCACTGTCCTCAATCTTGACTTTTTTCAACATTTGACGAATTATAATTTCGATATGTTTGTCGTTTACAGTAACGTTTTGACTGCGATATACAGAAATAACTTCGCTAAGCAAATATTGTTGAAGTCCTTTCAAACCTTTTGTCACAAGCAAATCGCTTGGATTTATAGAACCTGCAGTAAGTTGTGTGCCCGGCTCGACTGTTTGTCCGTCTTTAACTTTCAAAACAGCAGGTTTTCGAACTTCGTAGTCAATATCGCCTTCACCTGTCAAAATTGTGATATAGTAATTTTTTGCGTCTTCCTTAAGTTTGATTTTTCCGGCAACTTCACTCAACAAGCATTCACCCTTAGGTCTGCGTGCTTCAAAAATTTCTTCAACACGAGGCAAACCTTGTGTGATGTCGGCAGCAACCGCAGCACCGCCCGAGTGGAAAGTACGAAGGGTCAACTGTGTGCCAGGTTCGCCGATTGACTGAGCAGCGATGATACCAACTGCCTCGCCAAGTGTCACCATGTCTTTGCCTGCAAGATTTCTACCATAGCATTTTGCACAAACACCATGTTTGCAACGGCAAGTGATAAGCGAACGAATCTGAACTTCTTTTATGCCGGCTTTCACAACTTGCAAAGCCTGCTCTTTTGAAATCATCGTGTTTGCAGGAACAATAACTTCTTTTGTTTTTGGATCAACAATATCTTCAACTGCAACACGGCCATAAATTCTTTCGTTCAATGGCTCCATAACAAAGCCGTCAACAGAAAGTTCGCTTACTGTCACGCCCTTAACTTTTTCACCGGCATCAGCAAAGCAGTCCTCTGTTGTGACAACAACATCTTGTGCAATATCCACCAAACGACGAGTAAGATAACCAGAATCGGCTGTTTTGAGCGCTGTATCGGACAAACCTTTACGTGAACCACGAGAGTTGATGAAATATTCAATAGGTGTCAAGCCATTTTTGAAAGAAGATTTGATCGGAGTGTCGTTTTTCTGACCAGAAGCGGTGGCCTTGATACCAATAAGTCCGCAGTCAGAGTTGAGCTGTGTTTTATCTCCACGTGCACCAGAAGAAACCATAAGGCTGAATGGATTGAATGTGTCCATATCTTCCAAGATTTGATTTGTAACTTTGATTACGGCGTCATTCCAAACAACGATGTTTTCGTTTATTTTTTCTTCTTGTGTGATAAGTCCACGACGCATCATTTTTTCGTTTTCAAGGACTTTTGCTTCTGCATCTTTCAGGATTTCTGCTTTTTCAGGAGGCTCCTGAATATCGTACATATTTACGGAGATTGATGCAAGTGTGGAATATTTGTATCCCGTTTCTTTCAATCTGTCAACAAGTTTTGAACATTCTGTCGTGCCAAATTTGTTGTAGCAGTCGGCAACAATCTTTTTCAAATCACCCTTTTTGACAGGATAGTTGATCTCCAAATCGCAAATATTTTCTGGACTTGAGCGGTCAACATAACCAAGATTTTGAGGAATAATGTTGTTGAACAAAATTCTTCCAACAGAAGTTTTGATAAGTTTTGTGTAGGTTTTTCCATCAACTTCTTTTGACAAACGAACAGAAATTTCCGCCTGTAAGTCAAGATTTTTTGTCTGATAGGCATAAATAACTTCGTTTTTAGATGAAAAAGCCTTTCCTTCACCTTTTGCACCTGGCTTTAAGAGTGTCAAATAATAGCACCCCAAAACAACGTCCTGTGCTGGTGTGACAATAGGCTCGCCATCAGAAAGTTTGAGAATATTGTTGGAAGCAAGCATAAGTGTTCTTGCTTCGGCACAAGCATCGATAGAAAGTGGAATATGAACAGGCATTTGGTCACCGTCGAAGTCGGCGTTGAACGCTGCACAGACAGATGGGTGCAATCTGATCGCCTTTCCTTCAACAAGCACAGGCTCAAATGCTTGAACAGAAAGTCTGTGAAGTGTTGGAGCACGGTTCAAAAGCACTGGATGATCTTTGATAACATCTGCCAAAATATCCCAAACAATAGGTTTTTCACGCTCAATCATGCGTTTTGCAGTTTTGATATTGTTGGATTGGTTCATATCAATCAAACGGTTGATAATAAACGGTTTAAACAGTTCCAAAGCCATTTCTTTTGGAAGTCCGCATTGATACATCTTAAGTTCTGGGCCAACGACAATAACTGAACGTCCGGAATAGTCCACACGTTTTCCAAGCAAGTTTTGACGGAAACGTCCTTGTTTTCCGCCAAGCATTGCGGTCAAAGACTTGAGGTCGCGTTGTTTGCTTCCTTGAACAGGTTTTCCGCGCTTGCCGTTGTCGATAAGGTTGTCAACGGCTTCTTGAAGCATACGCTTTTCGTTGCGGATAATGACGTCTGGTGCGCCAAGTTCCATAAGTTTTTTCAAACGGTTGTTACGATTGATAACACGACGATAAAGGTCATTCAAGTCACTTGTTGCATAACGTCCGCCGTCCAATGGCACCATAGGACGAAGATCAGGTGGCAGGACAGGAATAACGTCAAGCACCATCCAAGTTGGATCATTTCCACTCTTGCGGAAACTTTCCACAACATCAAGTTTTTTTGCTGCCTTGATCTTTCGTTGACCTTTGGAAGATTTGATTTCTTCTTTCAAAGCATCGCTTTCCTTTTTAAGATCAACATGAGAAAGCAAAGTCTTGATGGCCTCTGCTCCCATTCCGGCATCAAAAGAGCCATAGCCATATTTTTCAATAGCATCACGATACTCTTTGTCGTTGAGGATTTGTTTGTATTCCAAATCGGTATGTTTAGGATCGGTAACAATGTAGTTGATATAGTAAACAACTTGCTCCAAAGTTTTTGGAGTAAGGTCCAAAAGTGTTCCGATACGTGAAGGAACACTGCGGAAATACCAAAGGTGAGTTACTGGTGCAGCAAGTTCGATATGCCCCATACGTTCGCGACGAACTTTGCTGCGCGTAACTTCAACACCACATTTGTCGCAGACAACACCGCGATAACGAATACGCTTATATTTTCCGCAATGGCATTCCCAGTCTTTTTTAGGTCCAAAAATCTTTTCGCAGAAAAGACCATCTTTTTCTGGCTTTTGCGTGCGATAGTTTATGGTTTCAGGTTTTGTAACTTCACCATGAGACCATTCTCGAATTTTTTCTGGACTTGCAATTCCTATTCTAATTTTTTCAAAGTTGTTAAGTTCAAACATACCTTTTCCCCTTGGCCACTTTTGTGGCAAATATTTCTAAAATTTCAATATTATATCAAATTTCAAATTTTCAACATGTGTTTATTCATCAAAATCGCCAAAATCATCAAACAGATCCATTTCCTCTGCACCTGCAGGCATTTCGGTTTCTTCTTCGATTTCTTTTTGAATCTCAGTCTTTTCTTCAGAAGATTCGTCTGAAAGCATATCATCAATATCAAGTGTAACTTTGTTAAGATCTCTTTCAACATCACTGTCAAGACTGATCTTGTCTTGCTCATCTTGTGAAAGTTCTGGAAGTTCAATTTCTTCGTCATTTTCGGTCAAAATCTTAACATCAAGAGCGAGTGCTTGCAATTCTTTGACCAAAACCTTGAATGATTCTGGAATTCCAGGTTCTGCGATAGGCAATCCTTTTACAATGCTTTCAAATGTCTTAACTCTTCCCACAACATCGTCTGATTTGACAGTAAGCATTTCTTGCAAAACGTGGCTTGCGCCATATGCTTCCAAAGCCCACACTTCCATTTCGCCAAAACGCTGACCACCAAACAAGGCTTTTCCGCCAAGAGGTTGTTGAGTGATAAGTGAGTATGGTCCAATAGAACGAGCGTGAATTTTGCTGTCAACCATGTGGTTAAGTTTGAGCATATATTCAATTCCAATTGTGGTTTTGTTTTCAAAAGGCTCACCAGTTCGGCCATCATACAATTGCACTTTGCCGTCTTCTGGGAAATTGTTGTCTTTCAAAAGTTTTTGAATTTTTTCGGCATCAGCACCGTCAAAGTTTGGAGTGGCAACTTTCCAACCAAGGCTTCCTGCAACAAGTCCAAGATGAACTTCAAGCACTTGCCCCAAATTCATACGAGATGGAACGCCCAATGGGTTGAGCACAATATCCAAACTACGTCCGTTTGCCATGAATGGCATATCAGCCTCTGGCAACACGATAGAGATACAGCCTTTGTTTCCGTAACGTCCTGCCATTTTGTCGCCGACAGAAAGTTTACGTTTTTGAGCAATAAGCACTTTTACAAGTTGATTTACACCAGGTTCCAACTCATCTTTATTTTCACGACTGAACACTTGAACATCAACAACCACACCACCCTTGCCATGTTGAACACGAAGTGAGGTGTCACGTACTTCACGAGCCTTTTCACCAAAAATGGCACGAAGAAGTCTTTCTTCAGGTGAAAGTTCTGTTTCACCCTTTGGTGTCACTTTTCCGACCAAAATATCGCCTGGTCTTACTTCGGCACCAACACGAATAATTCCGTTTTCGTCAAGATTTTTGAGGGCGTCTTCACCAAGATTTGGAATATCTCTTGTGATTTGCTCGTCTCCAAGTTTGGTTGTGCGGCATTTGAGTTCTTCCACTTTCAAGCAAATAGAAGTAAACACATCTTCCTTGACAAGACGTTCATTTATCAAAATAGCATCTTCGTAGTTGTATCCTTCCCAGTTCATATAGCCAACAAGCATGTTTTTTCCAAGTGCAAGTTCGCCATTTTCTGTGGAATAGCCATCAATAATAACGTCACCTTTTTTCACCTTTTCGCCCTTGACAACACAAGGTTTTTGGTTGAAACAGGTTTCGTCATTTGTTTTATCAAATTTTGTAAGGTTGTAAATTTCTACATTACCTTTTGAATCTTTCACACGCACTTCGTCTGCACTGACATATTCAACAACGCCATCTTCACGAGCCAAAGTTGTGTAGCCACAGTCATGAGCAACTTTTGCTTCCATACCTGTACCAACGATTGGTGCTTCTGGTTTAAGAAGTGGCACTGCTTGACGTTGCATGTTTGCACCCATCAAGGCACGGTTAGCCTCGTTGGAGTTTACAAAAGGAATCAAAGATGTCGCAACAGAAATAAATTGTCTTGGAGAGGCGTCAACGTAGTCAACTTGATTTGCTGGGACTTCAATGGCATAGTCTTTATGTCGGCAAACAATACGTTTGTTGACAAACCTGCCTTCCTCATCAAGAGGTTCAGTTGCTTGTGCGATATATGCCTCATCTTCTATATCAGCCATAAAATATTCGCACTTGTCACTTACTTTTCCGGTTGCTTTGTCAACCTTTCTGTAAGGTGTTTCAAGGAAGCCATATTCGTTCACTTTGGCATAACTTGTAAGAGTGTTGACCAAACCAATCGCCTGTCCTTCTGGAGTTTCAATAGGACAAATGCGGCCGTAGTTTGTGTAATGAATATCACGAACTTCGGCATCGGCACGTTCTTTTCTGATACCGCCAGGACCTACAGCCGAAACACGACGTTTTTGAGTGATGCCAGAAAGAGGGTTGACTTGGTCCATAAGTTGTGAAAGTTGTGAAGAAGCCACAAAATCGCGAAGAGCACGATTTATTGCTTTTGGATTTATAATTTGTTTTGGAGTAACTTCAGAAAGTTCTTTTCCTTGCAAAGTTTCGCGAACATTTGCAACAAGTTTTGTGACGCCAGAACGGAAGTGGTCATAGAACAATTCACCAACAGTGGCAATTCTTTTGTTTGAAAGGTGTTCAAGACGGTCAACTTTGCACAATTCTTCCAAATTGTCCAAATACATGCTTATTCCTGCCAAAATATCGTCCATAGTCAAAGTTGTGATAACCAGATCTTTGGCATGTTCTTTGATGGCGTTTGTGCGTTTTTCTTTTGTCTTGTTGTCTTTCAAAATTTGAGCAAGCACTGGATAGTAAACTTCTTCTTCAATGCCAAGTGCTTTTTCGTCACAAGGGAAGAAGTCAGAAAGTTTAACGCGGTTGTTGCCTCTGATAAGGTGTTTGTGGCCATCAAGTTGAATCCAAACTTCGTTGACACCGCTTGCTTTGATTTTGTTGGCAAGTTCTGTGTCAATCGCCGTACCAGCCTTTGCAAGCAATTCGCCATCTGGAGAAACGATATCTTCGCCGGCGATATGTCCGTTTATGCGGCGTGCAATACTGAATTTTTTGTTGAGATTGTATCTTCCAACACGTGAAAGATTGTACCATTGGTCACTGAAAAACCAAAGATTGAGATACGAACGAGTTGTTTCGGCAGAAGGAACATCTGCAGGGCGAGTTTTGCGAGCAAATTCCAAAAGAGCCTCTTCTTGTGTGTTGACGGTCTCTTTTTCCAAAACATTTTTGATAAGACGATGTCCGCCAAACAATTTTGAAATTTCATCAGCGGTATAGCCAAAGCATTTCAAGAAAAGTCCAAGTGTGATTTTGTGACGGCGGTCAAGAACGACCTTCAAAACTTCATTTGCGCCTTGCTCAAATTCGATATACATTCCGCGCTTTGGAATAATTTGTCCGTGCAAAGTGCTTTTGTCGTGTGGTTTGTCTTGCAAAAGATAAAAATTTGGTGATTTTATGATTTGATTTACGACAACTCTTTCAACTCCATTGAAAATAAAAGAGCAATCTTCTGTCATAAAAGGTATGTCGCCCAAAAAGACAGTGTCCTCAACGGCTTGACCGGTTTCTTCCACAACAAAACGTGTTTTGACATTGAGTGGAATAGAATAAGTGGCGCTTCTTTTTTTGCACTCTTTTTTGGAATATTTTGGAGTGGTGTCAATCACAGGCTCAAGAAAATACAATTTTGCCTTTCCTGAATAATCAACGATAGGAGAAAATTCGTCCAAGACTTCCTTTATGCCGTGGTTGATAAAGTTATCGTAGGAATTTCTTTGTATTTCCAACAATGGTGGAATGTCGATATAATCTTTAAGTTGCGAGAAAGTGTATCTTTCTGTTTTGCCGAATTTTTGTTTTTTCATAATTTCGTTTGCCATAAATCGCTCCTCAAAATTTGTTGTGTTTTACAAAAACCACAATTTGTATTTAAATTTTTATTTGATGCAATATGTTGTGTTGAATAAGAACAAAAAAAAGGAAACTAGGGGTACAAAACTCCTATTTTCCTTGATTTTTAAGTTGGAAATTTGGATAATTATTCAACATAGCGCCAATCAACTAAAAAATTTTATCACAAATGCTTTCAAAAGTCAACACTTTTTCCAAAAATATTTGAAAAAGTTTTTGTATGGAGTAATTATAGCATATTCAAATCAAAACATACAAATGTTTTTGTCGAAAATTTGTTTTTTTTGCAAAAAATTTATTTTTTATGCGTTGGTTGATAAATCTTTCAAAGCTCCAATCAAATTCAATTCAACTCTGCAAATATCTTTTGGTATAACATATTGAATGTCACAATAAGTTGTGCAGCTTGCAGCAACACTGTGATTTACAGTCACATAATCAACAATTGGTTGTTGCAATTTAACGATTTCGCCTTCTGTCGTGACGTAAATTCTGCCCTCTGCTTTGTTGCCCTGTGAACCCACTACAACCAAATCTTCAACTTCAATACCTTTTGTTTCGCTTGAAGAAATGATTGACGAAGATGCGTTTTGAATATTGTGTAAACGATTGTTATTTTGACCTATTATTGCTCCAAGATAAACATCTATTGCGTCTTGATAAACAAATGCATGCATATATGCGGAGATATTGAATGTGTTTGTCTTTTCCGGTTCCGACGTCAAGGTGATGTAAGCGTTATCATCAATACTTCCAACCAGACCACCAATTCCGGCTTGTTTGTTGGACATTGACAGCACTTGAAAATCACCTTCAACAGAAATGTTTTCAAATCTGACATTGTCGTTTGTTTGTATATTTCCGACAACACCACCAACAAACTCAAAGCCAACCAAATTTGCATTTACAGTGATATCCTTCAAGGTGGAAGATGCGGAAATTTGACCAGCAATTCCTCCAACATATTTGATGCCCGAATCCACACTTTTTTCGCTCAAAGAAATGCCTTGCAACATTGTGATGTTTGAAAGAGTGCCACCGCTGATCAATCCAGCAAATCCTCCGACAGCGGTAGGAATAAACGGAACTGACCTTATTTCTGTGAACAAAGCACCCGAACTTTCAACCTTAAAGTTTTGAATTGTCCCCTTGTTTTCGCCGACAACAAGTCCGGCATACATATATCCGTTCAGCATTCTGTTGCCAGACATATCCACACTTCCGCCAATCACACTAGCATTTTCGTCAACAAGACCAAACACAAGTCCAGCCTTTCCACCAAGCACTGACAGACCTTGAATATCTCTGTCAACAACAGCATCGTAAATTGTTCCGCTTCCGCTCAGCACTCCAACGTATGAGCCTGCAAACGAGTAGTTATCAAAGATTTCAACAGAGTCAAAAATATTTCCATTTCCCGTAAATTGATTTCTTGATTTTGCGCCAAATTGACAATACAAGTTTCTTATTTCAAAATCACCAAGTGTCAAGCCAATCGCTCCACCCGTGATATTGTTGCCGATGATCATCGTTCCATTTTGGTTGCCAGACGTATTCAAGATGTCTATGTTGTAAAGTTTTGCACCTTCAACCTTGCCGGCAAGTGCACCGACCACCGAAGTGTTTGAGAATGTGACATTTGACGGATTGTAAGTAAAGTTCATTACTGTGCTTCCACTTCCAATTTCCGCAAACAAGCCACCAAAAGTCTGCTTTTCACCAGAAATAATTATATTTCCAGAAATCGACATAAAGTTGCCTTCAAAATAGCCCATAAATTTTGTCTTGTATGTTTTGCCGATATCGTCATAGCCGTTTTGGTCGTCGTCATAATCAAGATTGCTTACAAGACGATAGGAAGAAGTGTTGATGTTGTTTGGGTCATTTTCGTTGACTATATAATTTTCAAATTCTGCAGGGCTTGAAATTAAGATTGGATTTTCAGCAGACCCCAGTCTGTTTCCCGTGTAGTTGTACACATATCTCACATATTCTGCGCCCGTTGTTTCATCTCGAACTTCAATTGTGTCGTAAAGTCTTCTATCTGACCTTGCAATCATATTTGGAGCAACAAGTTCCACTCTTCCAACATTGAAAAACTTGTCATTAAAATTTTCATGATCAGCAGCATCTTCGTTATAGAACCAAACACCATTTATATTTCTTCCGTACACAATTTGGCCATTTGTTTTTCTTGTTTGAGCAATTATAAAGTTTTTAAAATATTTTTCCAAATATGTCTGGCTTGACTTCTCGTCAACACCGGTTATTTTAAATTCATCAATATCAATTGGCAGTATTTCGGTGTTTTCGCCTTCGATATTACTTATATCCACATTGATATTGCCATCATTTGCATCTTCATTGTGAGTCAAATAGAAAGCATCTTTAATCACTCCGCCCGTCACCTGCTCCTGTCCGTCTTGACCAGTTGTTACAGAGTTCAGCCGAGCAAAGCCAAAGTTTGCCGTTCTTTCACTCTGAAGCACACTCGTCGAGAATGCACGCTCCACAACACCGGAGTTTTCAAACACAAATCCTGCAGCATAGCCACGACTTTGATTTATGTTGATATTGGAGTAACAATCTTGCACACTTCCGCTGTTTGTGTAAACAAAGCCGGCAACATTGTGAACTGCTCTGATAGAATTGCTTGTTTCCTTGTAGTACATAGACGAATTGTTTAATTCACTGTCGCCGCTGACATAAGATGTGTAAATTTGTCCATAATTTGCAACAACAAAGCCGGCAGTAACCTCTTGAGTTCTATCTGTGTTGTTTTCGATTGTTGCACCGCGGAAGTACGAACTTGCAATATGCCCCAAGTTTTGTCCAACAAAGCCCGAAACATTTGCTCTTGCAGAAATATTTAATCTGGAGCGAGAATTGGTTATGTAGGCACCATTGCCATTTTGCACAACCAATCCTGCCACATAAGATTCTGACGAATTTTGCAAAGAGGAAACATAAAACTTGGCATTTGCGTTTGAATATACTTCTGCGTTTGTGATAATACCATCGTTTTGTGCTGCCAGCAGTCCTACATTAAAAGTTGGAACATTAAGTTTAAAACGCACGTCACTGTCAACGCGAATACTTATGTTTTGAAGTATCGTTTGATTGTTGCTGTATTTTTTGTTGTTTATGTTTGGAACATTGTCCGAAACTGTGGAGAATAATCCGACATTTGAAACACCTTCCTCAAAGTCGTACTCGCCCGAAAAAACTATGTCACAACTATTGCCGTCCAAACCTGCAATTGCCGTGCTGATTGGAGCAAAAACAGGCAGTCCTTTTGCTTGTGCTTCTGCATTGTTTGGTATTTCAATCTCATTCAAAAGGATATACCACTGCCCCTCAGCCATATTCATCAAATCTTCATAAGTTCTTACAGGAATTGGACTGTCCTCAGTGCTTTGGTCATGCACACGCATAACAAACTCTGTGTAAAGAATATTGGAATTTTGTTCAGTTCGGGTGAAAGCATATCTCCCGTTTCTCATAACATAATGACCCGACACGCTGAAATGGTAGATGTCACTTTCAGGGTCATACACTCGAAGCGGAGTGACAACAAGTCCATCTATGGAGTAATATTGCTCTTCAACAATTTTTTTGTTTTCAGCCAGGAGTTGTTCCTCATCCATAAACACAACTTTCCAGTCCACAGAATTGCTCAAAGAGGTGACAAAATCTTCAACTTCCTGCACGATGGTTGCATCTTCTGTGTTATATTCCAAAAAGTTTGCTATTTGAAGCGAAAGTTCAAACGGATTGCCAACTGCCACGTTGACAATTCCGTTTCGCATGCCATACACGATATCTTCGTTGATGCCCTCAACATATGTATAGTTGAGCACATATTCCATGACATATATGTTTGTGGTGTTGCTGTTTGAAGTTTCTATGCCGTCTTGAATTTTTGTGGCAGAAGTGTTTACTTCTATCCTAAAGCCAACATCGCCGTTATATTGAACATTGTTGTTTACAGTGAGAGTATATTTTCCCTGCGAGCCAATCATGTAAACGCCACCGAAGTCATGCCCTGCCTGCAAACTTGAAAGTGCAACTTCGTCCTGACCTATTTTGACGGTGACTTGCTCCTCCGTAAATCCAAACGAATCAAGTGACATGTCATATGTCAACCCGCGTGCGATATAGTATGCGTTGCCAATCAAATCCTTGTCATCAAAAACCAACTTGGCATAACTTTCAAGTTTTGTTGTAAGTTGAACCGCCGCCGAAACATATTCATCTTCGCCAAAAGTTGCACGCACGTCAAATTGCACCGGCACATTATCCTCAACATTCAAGGAAGCCACAAAGTAAGTTATGTAAATTTTGTTTCTGAATGTCAAGTTTTTATCTTCTTCTTGCAAGCTTGAATACAATTCCATCAATTCGCGATATGTGAACGACAAGCCATTTTCTATGCTGCCAAATTCAGCGACTTCTTTATATTGAACACCTGTTTCCGTCCTTTGTTGATAAGCAAATTCAAAGTTTGCAGTTCCTGAGCCTAAAATGGAGTTGATTTCATTGTTTGTGATTGTAAAGCGGTCAAAAATTGCCTCAACAGGATTAAGCGAAATTTCCAAAATTCCTTTTTGTCCCGGAACAACTGTGTTGTTTGGCAAAGTGACATTATTTACATTTGAATAGTTGTTCACTTTGATGTAATTGAGTCTTGCTTCATTTACTGTCAAATAGAAAGTGCAATCCACACCATTTGTCAATTCGCTTGAATAGAAATGGAAAACATATTCTCCCTCAATAGGAGAGTTGAAACGTTGTTTGTATGCATTACTTTGAGTGTTTATGCCACAAGTAAACTTAAAATTGTTTGTATCTTTGCCGTTATCTTTGATTCTATCAAATTTGATATCAAACAACTCGCCCGTGATGTCGTTTATGTATTCCTCATATTTGATTGGAACATCACCTTTCATGCCATATTGTCCGACGATCTCCGGCATTTTTTGTTGTACAGGGATTAAACTATCAGCCTTTCTGATTTCATAGAACAACAATTCCTGAGGATTTGTTGAATCAATTTCAACAACATCTGAAAACACCTCGTTTGTGTCAATAGCATAACTTGTGTATGTTGTTTTGATCGATCTTGCTTTTTCGTGATAAACAAGTTTCAGATTGATTTGTGAAACGTCAAGCACTTTATAGAAAACATATTCTTTTCCATTCAAACGAATGGTTGTTTGCAAGATTGGCACAAGTTTGTATGTATCAAAGTCGCCCTCTTTTGCCGAAGCTGTCTTTTTGAAGACAATTTTTTGTTTCAAATTTTGAGGAGACGAAAATCCCGAACTTGCGTCTTTGTCAAGTTCATTGTTTATGCCAAGCGAATTGTTTTTTGAAAGATTGTAAGCAACATTTCGGAAAGAAAGCACTCCATCTTTGGTAATTGCAAATTCTTCGCCGTCAGAAGTTGTCGTTTCAGTTGAAGTGCTGTAGTCTGGAATCATGTACACAGTTGTAAATGAATCGCCATAAATATCCAAATTTCCATCTTCAATATTTTGACTGGAAGCGTCTGGAGTGGCAAAGAAAATGGAGGTTGAGATGTCTTTGTTGAAATAATTTACAACATACAAGTAGATATTTCTTACCTCATTCTCATTTAAGATACTTAAAATTGTTATTTTTTCAATACCCGGATTTTTTAAGGTTATGTTTCCATTTGCATCAATTTCAAGCACATTTGAGGACATTGGCATAATCAAAACTTCAGGATTGTTAAGTTCAAATGGATAGAATTTTGAAGAAGGAGTGATGTAATTCAATTCATCAATCTGTGCTTGCGCCATAGTTCCCAAATTGCCACTGACGTCACTGTCAACTGCAAAATAATACATAAAGTACACGTTTGTATCGTTCAAAAGTCTTTGCTCATCTTCAGTTGCGCCATCAAGCAAAGGTTTCATCTCAAAATCGCGTTCTTTCATTTCCAGACTGACAGAAGTAGCATCAAAATATTCTGTTTGATGGATTGAGAAAGTGAAGTTGTCAACTTTTTGCGCTTGCAGCCAATCTCCATAATATCCACTTGTGATTGTGTTGTTTGCAGAAACTGGCTCAGATGATATTGTCAAATGCTGTCTTGTCGAAACATATGAAGTCACGCCAAATTCAACACCTTCATAATTTTCGCGTTTTGTGTCAAAGTAGTTTCCAATCATGAAAAACAAATCTTTGTTTTCCTCGTCAATTGCACTTGCAACAGCACTTGCATTTGTTGTGATGATGCTTGAAGCATAAAAACTGCTTTCTTTGTCATCAACTGCTTGGAATTTGTTTTCATTTGAATAATTTATGATGATGTTGCTGTCCGAAGAGAGTCCAAGATTGTCCTCATATCCAACTATTCCGCCAACATAATCATTTCCGCGCACAAATGTGCGGCTTGTGTTTTGCAAAATGTCGATTGTGCTGACGTTTGCTGTTGAAACAAGCCCAACTATTCCGCCAACATAATCATTGATGTTGTTTGAGTCAAGTCCAAGCATGTCAAGTTTTCCGCCGACAAGCAAGCCCTTTAATATTGCGCCGGTTTCAGCGGATTGTCGTTGCTCAGGATTTGTGATTGAAGCCTTTTTCCAGTCAGGAAGATAGATTGAATTGCTATCAGAGTGATATGAAACAACGCCAGCCACCGCACCGAGTGCCACAGTGCTTCTTGAACTTGCAGAATTTGCCACACCAAAAATCTTTATCTTGCTGTAAGCCGAATATGCAGTATAACCATACATACGATACGAACTTTCAGGTAAAATTCTTTCAATTTCACCACTGCTTGCCCCTGCAACTCCGCCCGCATAAATATTTCCGATGGAATTTTGCGTTCCGGTAATTGAAAGAGTGGAGTTGAAGAATGCCATATTTCTTGGTGTAAGTCCGTCAAACTCTTCATCCTCGTTGAAAGCATTGAAATCTTGCAAAATTTGACCATAATTTATACCAGCCACACCGCCAAAATACAATCGACCAAAAGGTCCGCCTATTGTTGAAACATCGTCAGCGTTCAGCCCAAAAACGACGCCAGAATTTTCTATTTTCCCGCGATTTTCGGCAGTCAAAAGCCCAATATATGCCACTTTATCTGCCGCTTGAACATCGATTTTTCCGGAAATGGTGACATTTTTTATTGTTGCACCTTCGTTGATGCGTGCAAACAATCCGCCGTATTGCGTGCCATCTACTTCTGCATAAAGGTTTTGATTGTGGTCACTTACAACAACGTTTGTGATGCCTGCTTGCGAACCTGAGCCAATGATTGACCCCGAAAAACCTTCCAGCACCAAGTTGCCATCTTTTGAAAGAATGCCAATTGGATTTTCCATAAAGGTGCCGTTCATGTCAATAACTGACGCTATTTCATAATGGCTTGCGAGTGTTGAGGAACTGTTGTTTATGTTTTTGACATCTTGTGCTGTTTCCAAAAGATATGGATTTTCCTTTGAGCCATTGCGGTATCTTACAGTGAGTTTCAATGGTTTGTATCCACTTTGCAAAGATGTGTAAGAATCACCCCAATCAGTTGGATAGATGTAAAGTGTCCACTCCAATTTTTCAGAAACTTCTTCAATTTGCTTTTGATATTGAGAGAAAAATGTTTCGGAGTCAAATGCTTGAATAGTGACAAGATAAATTCCGTTTTGACTGCTTGTTTCATCAACAGGAAGCACCTGAATCATATCAGCATACTTGTTTTCGTATGAAGCAATGAATTCAGCATTTATTTGATGATTTGTGGAAGTGATTGGATAGGTGTAAATGCCAATAGTAACTGACAAATTTTCTTGGTCGCGATGATCAAATTCAATTTCGGTCAAACTTGTTGAAAGAGAAATGCTTTCCACCATCGTGTACTGTGTTGCAGTGATAAGTGCATCATATCTGCGCGACCAATCTCTTTGTTGAACGCTTGCAGAAAGTACAAAAGATATCGGTCTTAAAGAATAAGGATACGTGTGTGTATATGTCAATGTGTTTAAATCAAAAAAGCCATAGTCACAAGCAAAAATATTGCTAAATTCAACCACGTAACGCACTCTATTGCCTTGCTCGTCAGTGGTGACAACGCCATTATCGATGCCGCGGTTGTCCGCCCAAAACATCACACCGTTGTAGAAGGAAAGAGAAACGATCCTTGTTTCAGAAGACTGGTTGCTGAGATTGGTTTTTGTTATTGTGATGCGTGTTGTGGTTTGTCCCAAGAAAGAGCCATCTTCGTTGAGTGCTGTGAATGTGATAAACCTTTTGTCATATGCAGAATGGATAAGCCTAGATTCAATCAATTCGTCAAAATTCAAAGCCGTAACGCCGCCCTGAAAACTGTAAAGGTTCTCTGTCGGGCTGATAGAGACAACATTTTCAAAAAATCTGGTTATTGCTTCGTCAGTAAACACGTATTGATAGAAGTTGTTTGACTCAGAAGATCTTACTTGTGCAGTGAACTGCAATCTTGAACTTTCCTCTGGTATGTGATCGGAACCATAGTAAACATTGTTTGAAAGTGCATAACTGTCGCCATTTCTAAGGAAAAATTCTTGCACCAAACTGTAAGCACTGACATTGACAATGATATTTATCACAACAGGCTCTGGATCAAGAGAAAACATCTCTTGATTGACACTTTGGCCAGTCAATCTAAACAAAATTTTTGAATCACCATTTTTTCCGCGTGTTGTTATTTTAAAACGATTACCATTTGGCGTAAGAGAAATCAAGTCAGTTCTGTCCAAAATTGGTTGAATGTTTGAAGCGGGAACATTTGCCAAGATTTCCAACGTTGCGGTGCTGCCCGCCAAAACAGAATCGCTTGTGGAATAATTTAATATTTCAAGCGACAAAATGTCGTCAAATTCTGCCTGTTCAGTTCGCGAATAAACACTTTCCTTCACACTGTCAGAGCCATCATTGACAAGCCTGATTTGTGTGGACTTAGGCTTGAGCGTGTTTAAGCAGAAAATGTTTATAACTTCGGAGATACCGTTGTCCAACTGAATTTGATATGTGCCCATTCCCACTTGTTTTGGCAAAATCTTCAAATTTAAAAAGTATCTGTCACCCACTTGTACAAACGGACTGTTTTCGTCAACTGTTATGTCGGCAACATCGACAGTTTGAACATCATGGAAAACAGAAATTGATTGGAAAGAATTGTCTGCATAAAGTTGACCGTTGAAATTTATTTCTTTGTTGTCGAAATCAACATAAAAATCTTGTGCAACAAGAGGATTGCTTTGCTGTCCAAATCCATCAGCAGGCAAAATATCTGTTGCACCGGCAACAATTTTGCAATTTATAGTAAGTGTCAGTTCGTGTTTGTCATTGTGCAAAATATCGCTTTTCAAATGAACGACAATCTGAGCATTCTTGTCCTCAGGAGTTGGAGATACGCCCCTTTTCCCTCGCAACTGGAATGGCGTATCAAGGTTGGTGTAAGGAGTGTTTTCCGTCACTTGTCCGCCACGAACAAAATCGATATATGACAATGCATCATCAACAAATTCAAAATAAATACTATCAAAACTTGGTGAGGTTTCATATTCCGAGACCACATCGATCAAAATATCACGCCAGCCATGATTGGATTGATACTGATTGTACATCACAAATGTCTCTGGCTCATCAGTTCCGTTCACCAAAATGGTTGTCGGCGCAATCTCAGTGTCAATTTTGAACGAAAAAATTGAATTTACACTTTCGTCCTCAATGTTTTCAGCAACTGAATAGTAAATTTCAAGATTTAAAACTGTCTGTGCTTGTAAAACAGAATTTTGAGAAATTTTTATGTATCTTGCTTGTGGATCGTCTTCAAATTCAACAAAGTCCACAACAACACTTTCGTTTGAGGTGTTAAGATTGACAACAACGGGTGATTTTTCGTCTCCGCCGTTCATTTCAACCTTCAAAAGATATTGCACATAGTCGGGATTGTTTGGCACAATTCTTATCGTTCCGTCAACAGGCTTAAAACCGTTGGAGCCGTCTTGCTGCAAAATTTCATCACCTTTCAAATAGCCGCCGCTGACAGAAACATTCAAATTTCTCAACACAAAAACATCGCTCACACAAAACAGTGGCGATTGAGAAGATGAAGAATCATTGTAAACAGCCATAAACTGAAAACTTGCTGACATAGGAATCACTTTTTCCTGATCATTAAAAGATGCAACAAGTGCAAGTTGTCCGTCTTGTTGCTTTAAAACAACCCTGTCAAATTGAACAAAATTTCGTGTTTGTGTGTCTTGTTTGTATTTGAATGTTGCTTGCGAAGTTTCATAATTTAAACTTTCAAGTGTGTAAAGATTCAGATTTTCTGCCGTTTCATCTTCATCTGGTGAAAGATAAAAATATGACAAATTTCTTAAGGTTGACTGTGCGGAAAATTCAAACATATCAATCGTAGGCAAAAACGGAGTTTTTTCGGAAACATAAAGCGTTTCAGCCTTTATGGACAATGTTTGAGATGCTTGCTGAACATTCACTTGCACATAACATTTTTTGTTGCCGTCAAGAGTGGTGGCGGTCAAAGTGCCACTGCCACCCGCAACAGCAGTGATAGTGACACGAATTTCAGTGTCACTGACATATTGAGGAGAAGAACAAGAATAAATTGATGCTTGGTTGCCCAAACGAATCAAATTTGAAAAACCTTTTTGATAGCCCTCAATCGTAAATGTGATTGTTTCTTGCTGTCCAACATCAAGATTTATTTCCGTTTTGTCTGCAACGAGAGATATTTTGCTGTAGTCAATGCCACAGCCAACAAAAAAGACTCCGCCAAGCAAAAGTGCAAGCACGGCAAACACACTTATTAAAATGCTTTTAAGTCTTTTTACCATTTCCCCCTCATTATTCGCCAAACAATTGTTTCACATAATCCAACGGCACAATCTGTACCGTTGTTCTGGAAGTAGGTCCAGTGATTAAGAATGCTTGTCCAACACTGGCGGTGACGATAGAGTTTTGTTCCTCTTCGTTTATACCGCCCGATTTTGAGTACAACTCCACAAGGTCGTTAATGTCCGCCGGTGCAAGTGAAAAAATCAAAGAATACTGGCAGGCGTTTATGACCGCCGTCGACTGGCGCTTAATTTCGTCTGTGCCGACAAAGTCGGAAATATTTTGCGTGATGATGATTTGCATTCCGCCATATTTACGAATACGTTTTGCCATCTGAGCCATAAAGTCCAAAGCGATAGGATATTTTGGATTGATGAAAATATGCGCCTCATCGACCGCCACGATAATCTTTCTGTTTTTGTGATATTTTTTGTTGAAATCCTTGTTGTTGATAATCTCGTTGTTAAGATACCTAAACACCAAAAGCATTTGAGCATTGGTGATTTGTGCGTTGTTTCCCGCAACAAGGGATTGGAAGTTGAATGTAACGAAATTTTCGTTTGTTTCGATAGACGTCGGGCCGTTCCAAAGAGAACTATTTCTTCCGCCTGTGGCAAATTTTTTGATATAAGTTTCAACTGTCATAAGATTACGCAAAGAAAATTCATCTTTTGCCGTTTTGATTCTTCTTAAAATCAGGTCATACAATGCGTCAAAAGTTGGATAATCTTCCGGTTTCAACTTTGCAAGATTTGTTTTGCCATCAATGTGAAATTCCTTGTACATGTCAATGACAAGCGAGTTTAAAACCTCAAATGCGTCGGAATTGATACCTTCCAAAATCACGCGGAAAAATTGTTCCAAAAATTGCAAGTGCTGCGAGAATGAATCATCTTGTTGTTTTTCAACTTGTTTTTTTGGAATCGGATTGCCAAAATCGTCAAGTTGTTCTTCTTGATCTTCTTCCTCATCTTCACTGGCTTCCAAAGAGGAAATTACATGGAATGGATTGATGATACCATGCATTGACGAGCCAACGTCAATAAATTTTCCGCCAAGATTTCTGGTTAAATCTTGATATTCGTTTTCAGGGTCAAGAATGAATATTTTGCAGGTGTCGGCGGCAAAATTTGTCAAAAGCATTTTTGTTGCAAAAGACTTGCCCGAACCAGATTTTCCAATAACCATCATATTGGAATTGACGCGCTCGCGGTCACGCTTGAAAAAGTCCACAAACACAGGGTATTCGTTGTCACCTATGTAAATTCCATTTGGATCTTGCAACGAGTTTGAAATAAATGGGAATGTTGCCGCCAAAGTGCTTGTTGGAATGCCTCTAAGACCGCTTTTCACGGAGTCTTTTCGAGAAATATTGGAAGAAACAAAGCCATCAATTTGTCTGGCAAAAAGTTCGGAATACTTAAATCCTTCCTGTTTGAGCATTGCTCGAACATCTTTTTTTGCTGCGTCTTCGGAAATGATATAAGTGTTGACATTAAAAAGTTGTTGGTTGTTGTTTTTCAAATCACGCAAAAGGCCACGAAGTGTTTCAACGTGTGTTTGAAGTTCGATTTGCGCCGAACTTCTGCCCGAGCGATAAAGTTTTGTCTCCATTTCCATGATAGCCTTGTCGATTTGTCTTTCGCTTTCCATTTTTGGAATAGGATTAAACTTCATAACGGTTCTGGTTCTGTCCAAAAGGAAAAACTGCGAGCCCCAAGCATTGCCCACTTGCAGTGGATAATCAATAAGGTTGAAACATCTGTAGCAATTTTCATTGATGAAATATCTTGCAATGTTAAAGCGTATCTTTTTTGGTGTCGCCCAGTTTATGTACTCTGTGATAGGTGTGATTTCCAAATCACGCTCGTCAAGGTCTTTGCCAAGGTTTGCTCTCAAAAACACAACAAGGTCAGTTCCAGTGACAACATGTGCATTTATTGGATTCAAAGAAGATGCCATTGCAGAAATCATGCCTCTTGTGGTGTTTTCAAGCACTTCTCTGTCTTTGTCGTACACAATTACATAAAAGTGGTCCTTGAAAATTTTTGATTGGCGATTCAAAAATTCATACATCGAAACACGCTCTTCAAAAATAGGTGCACGTGCATCAATTTCCGCCTGAGTTATCTGACCGTCGTATTGCAAATCATACAAAACCTCATATTTGCTGTTTTCGTTGTGAACATAATTGTCCAAAATCATAGGCTTTGAAATCTTGACAATGGCACATGTTTGAGTTGGCGTCAAACGGCGCAGTGCGTTTGCAAAACTTTCAATAACATTATCTTGATAGTATTCTGTAAGCAAGGTGAAAAACATTGGTTGGATTTCAATCACCTGTCCATAATACAGGCCAAAATTTATGAATTTGTCCTGATAGATTCCTTCATAAGCGATCATCTCTTTGATATCGCCTTTGTTGTCATCGCCTTTTGAAAATTTTTTCTTTTGAGCGGAATACCTTAAAAGGAAAATTATTGTGTTGTAAAATCTCATATCGTCGGCAGGCTTAAAGAACATCGAAATGGCGATGATAGACCAAGCGATTCCAATCCAAGGGCTGATATTTGTGCTGCCTACCATAAAGTTTGACATAAAGATGATAATAGCAATAGCAATAAAGATAATTGCCAAAACGACGTCAATTCCAGTGACGCCACGAATAAACTCTGACTTGACTTTTGTTTTTCTTGGAATAATTCTGACCATAACACCTTTCCTAACTTGTTATTATGATACAACAAAGGGAAACAAAAATACAAACGAAATTACAAAAAAAATTGTATTTTAATATAAATATTAAAAATTCCTCATCCCCAAAAAATAATAAAAAAATCAAAAAAATATTTTTTAAGTGAAATTCTTAAGAAAAAAATATTTATCAAAAAATACAAAAAAATAATAAAAAAATGCAAAAAAATGCATTTTTTGCCTAATTTTTCATCTTTTTATTGCAAAAAATAGTTGATTTAATTTGTTGTGTCTTTTTGCTTTTTCAACAACCGCCCTTGTGATAACTTCTCCACTTAAAACAATTTTTTCGTTGTTGTAGCCAAATATGTCCTGCGTTGAAACTCTTCCAACATAAAATCCAGAAGAAAGTCGTATGGTTTCTGGAGTGTTCACTGAAAATTCTTGAGGCTGAAAATCTTGGATTTTGACTATCGAATTTTCATCTGCTTTAGGAAAATTTTTGGAAAAATGCTTTGCAGTTTTTCTTTTAAATGAAACAAAAGCAAAATCTGTGCCAATTTGCAAGTTTTTTGGTGAAATCTCGCATCTTTCTGTGACGACTTTGACACATCTTTTGCCTTTAAACAAAATTTTTCTCACAACGCCTAGATTTTGATAAAAATCATCAAGCAAAATTTTTCCAAGCAAACTCTTTCGCTCAGAAACAAACTCCAAACTTGACATGTCCTTTACGAGCAAAAATTGAGACGAACTGCCAACTATGTTTTCAGTGGAAACAAAAAATTCGCCTTCGCTCTCCTCATCTACAACATAATAGCCTGTTTTTTGAAGATTTTCGCCTATTGCGATATCCAAAACATAGCCAATTTTTCTGCCTTCGTCTTGCGAGACAACTGTTTTTGAAATGTTTTCCATAAATTCCGCCTTAAAATGTTGTATGTTTGCAAAAATCTAAATATATAAAAAGTTTCAAAAAAGTTTTTTTTCGTAATTTTTCGACAAAATTCACAAAAACTCAAAGATTGAAAAAGCATTTTTATATTTTTTCTTGAAACTTTTTGTTTGTTGTGATAAAATATAACAGAAACATTTCAAAAGGAGTCTAAAATGAAAAAGAAGTTTGTTTCAAAAGAAATAACAAAAGATATGACAATCGGCGAAGTTTTAAAACAAAATCCAAATTTGGAAGAAGTGTTTATGGGCTTTGGCATGCACTGCGTTTCATGTCCTGTCAGCCAAATGGAAACTGTTGAAGAAGCAGCCGCCGTTCATGGAGTGGACACCGATTTTCTTATCAAAAAATTGAAAGAATACAAAGATTAAAAAAATGCACACATGTGCATTTTTTAATTTTTCAAATAGTTTGATATCATTTCTTTAAGTTTTTCGACATTTGTTTTGTTTTTAACTGAAAATAGTATCTGATTTTGTTTAATTTTAATAGGTTTTTGCAAAAGGTCGCATTTGTTCAAGATGACAATACGGTTTTTTGTTGCATGCAAATCATCTAAAATTTTGTTTGTTATATCAATATTTTTCAAATAAAACTTGTCTGCAACGTCAACAACATGCAAAATAAGGTCTGCAGATTGCACTTCCTCCAAGGTTGCAGAAAAACTTTCAACCAATTCGTGCGGCAGTTTGCTGATAAATCCAACCGTGTCGGTCAAAAGACAAAATTTGCCATCACCTAAAAACAATCGTCTGCTTGTGGTGTCAAGTGTGGCAAAAAGTTTGTCATCTGCATAGATATTTTCTCTTGTAAGAAGGTTGAAAATAGAACTTTTGCCCGCGTTTGTGTAACCACCCAAAACGACACTTTTTATGCCATTTTTTTCTCTTAAAACTTTGTTTTGACGTCTGCTGGCTTTAATTTTTTCAATTTCATTTTGCAACGTTATGATTTCTTGTTCAAGTTTTCTGCGATCCAACTCCAATTTAGTTTCGCCCGGCCCTCGCATGCCTGCACCTTTGCCGCCAAAACGACCAAAACTGCCCTGCAAAGAAGATAATCGCGTCAAAAGGTAGCGATTTTGCGCCAATTTCACTTCAATTTTGCCCTCGCTTGACTTGGCATTTAAGGCAAAAATATCAATAATAAGCAAAATTCTGTCCAAAACTTTGATGCCAAGTTCTTCCGAAATGTTGCGCAGTTGCGAGCCTGTCAGTTGAAAGTCAACCACAAGCGTGTCGCACGGATTTTCCTTCAAAAAGGCTTTCAATTCTTCAATCTTGCCTTTGCCCATGATGGTTCTTCGGTTGAAAGCATCCAAACTTTGACTGAAAATTTTGACAACTTCCATGCCCGCAGAAAAACACAGCCTTTCAATCTCGTGAAATTGATAGTCTTTGTCAACATCTTTTTCCAACGGGCAAAATATAATCGCCCGCTCCTGTTCTTGCACTTGTGTTTGTTGTATCTTTTTCATAAAAATATGATATCATTTGTCAAATAAAAAAGTCAAATTATGTTATCAAAATAAAAAAATGGCTGTTTTCTGCCACTTTTTTTATTCTTGTGATGTTGCAAGCACTGAGCCATCAATTGTGGAAATAATTACAGAAAAATTTTCTCCGTCAGTATTGACCACCGAAAAACACCAATAAATTTGATCAAAATTGTTTTCTTTTTTGTCCAAAACTCGCAAATAGCATTCTGCGTTCAAATTTGACCATTTTTTAAGTTTTGTTATCTGCTTTTCAAGTTGTTTTGTGCCAATTTCAATCGCTTTTTGGTCATTTATTTGAAAATTTTTAGACAAATTCTCCAACTTTATGTTTTGACCAGCAAAGGAAATCTCAACATCTTCATTTCCTGTAAAACTTGTTTCCAAATCAACCATATATGAGTGGCCGAGTGGATGCAGTTCAAGTTCTTGTCCTGTTGTGATTTCTCCGTCCACAGAAATATCCGCTTTGATCACTTTTTCACCGTTTGTTTCGCTTAATTTGATCGTCAAAAGTGCAAAATCAACACTCTTTTCAGATGTTCCGTTCAAAACATAGTTGCCTTCACGCAATCCAGCAGAGAGCGACACACATATACCCTCACCTTCACCATAAAAATAGGTCTTTGTCCATTCCGACATATTCTCTTGCACGCGATCTTGCGTAGATTTTGCAAAATGACAGCCAAAGAGCAAAAAGCCAACTGTCACAAGCAACACGGCAACCACTCCAAAAATAAGTTTCTTTTTCATTTTTTACCTCACTTTTTCCATTTATATGTTTGAAATTTGGACAAAATGTGCTAAAATGAAATTGTTATGAAAAATTTACAGTTTTATTTGAAAGATGCGCGCGACAAAAATTATGTTGTGGGTGCTTACAACTTCAGTAATTTGGAAACCTTGAAAGGTATTTGTCAAGGCTGCAAGTTGTCAAATTCTCCAGCGTTTTTGGCTGTCAGCGAAAGTGGTTTTGAATATATTGGCGAAAGATATATTTTGCCAATTGTGGAATCCGTAAAAAAAGAATACAATCTTCCTTTGTTTTTGCATTTGGACCATGGCAAAAGTTTTGAAATATGCAAAAAGGCAATCGACCTTGGATTCGAAAGTGTGATGTTTGACGGAAGTGCCCTCCCTTTTGATGAAAACGTGAATGTCACAAAAAAAGTGGTGGCATATGCTCACAAAAAAGGTGTTTTTGTGGAGGCAGAACTTGGCGTGCTTGCCGGAATTGAGGACAATGTGTCGGCAAAAGAAAGTTTGTTCACAAATCCTCAAAAAGCAAAGGAATTTGTTCAAAAAACCGGCTGTGACAGTTTGGCAGTGGCCATTGGCACAAGCCATGGTGCATACAAATACAAAAGCAAGGCAAAAATAGAATTTGATATTTTGAAAGAAATTGAAAAACAGATTCCAAAAATCCCGCTTGTGCTTCATGGAGCATCAAGCGTGCCACAAAATTTTGTCAAAATAATAAATCAAAATGGTGGAAATTTGATTGGTGCAAAAGGAACAGACTCAAAGATTTTGTCCAAATTGGCACAAGAGAGCCACATTTACAAAATAAACACCGACACAGATTTGCGCCTTTGCTATATGGCATCTATAAGAAAATTTTTGAAAGAAAATCCTGCCGAAATAGATATGCGTGAAGCAAATAAAATCGCCATACAGCAAATTGCAAAGTTTGTGGCAGAGAAGAATGAAAAAGTGTTTATGTGTGCAAACAAAGCATAAAAATCAACTTTTTTTTACTTAAGAGGCAAAAATGAAAGACAAAAACAACATACACAGTGGACATCGTGCAAGATTGAATGAGTTGATATATAAAGCGGGCGTTGAAAACGTCACCGAAATTCAAGCAGTTGAAGGCTTTTTGACTTTGATAGTTCCTCGCGTAGATGTCAACCCTCTTGCGCACGAACTTTTGGCTCGTTTTGGAAATTTTGCAAACATTCTTGATGCCGACATAGTGGACCTAATGCAAGTGAAAGGGCTCAGCCAAATAACTGCCACAAAAATAAAAAATTTTCGTCAATATTTCAATTTCTACACGCTTACAAAGATGAAAAAACGTATGAGTGTGAAAGACAGCGAATCATTTTATAAATATCTTGCAACTCTTTTAAGATATGAGGAAATAGAATATCTTTACATTTTTGCCGTGGATAATGCTTTTCGAATAAAGCAAATGCGAAAAACCGATTTGGAAAGTGTCAGAGAAACCGGAATTTCACCTTATGAAATTGTAAATCTCGTCACATCAACTCATGCAAAATATTTGATTGTTGCACACAATCACCCAAACGGCAGAGCGGACCACTCCGACAGTGACAGTGATGCAACAATTTATGTCGAGCATTTGGCAGAGCCTTACAACTGCAAAGTTTTGGACAGTTTTGTTGTAGGACAAGACGGAATTTACAGTGAAAAACAAAAATCATATGTCATAACTTTTAAAGATGACGAAAATCTTTTGGACGGCTATTTTGGCTAAAAATAATAAAAAAACACCAAAAAAGGTGTTTTTTTGATATTTTGTCAAATTTTACAGTGTACTTTTCACCATGCCACCGTCAACATTGATGGCAACACCGGTGATATAGTGGGCAGGCACACTACTCAAAAACACAACTGCAGATGCAATCTCTTCTGGCTTTGCGTATCTGCCCATTGGAATGTTTGTTTTTGCAAACCAATCAATAGCCTCTTCTTTTTTCATTCCTGTTGCAGATGCAAGTTGGTCGCCAAGTTGACCTTTTGCATGCCAAAGAGGAGTGTCGACAGGCCCCGGGCAAACTGCGTTCACGTTTACATTGAAAGGTGCACAGTAATTTGAATAATCTTTTGTGATCATTATATCAGCGGCCTTAATGGTGTCATAACTAATAAGTCCGCCAGGTTGTTTTCCAAAAATAGAAGCGGTGTTGACAACACTTCCCCAACCATTTTTCTTGAAATATGGAAGGCACAGATTTATCAGCCTTACAGGAGCGTACATCATAAGTTCTGCATGTGCGCGGAAAATTTCTTCTGGGAATGTTTGCATGTCGCCCATTTTTGCTGTTCCGGCATTGTTGACAAGCACATCAATATGTCCAAATTTTTTGGCAACATTATCGACAAATTTTTTGCAAGCGTCAGCATTTGTGATGTCAACTTTTTCAATATAAGCCTCATTTTTAAGTTCTGCCTTCAACTCCTTTAAACCTGCCAAGTTGATGTCAGCAAGAGCCACAGAAGCCCCCTCCTTGTCAAAAGCAAGCGCAATTTGTTTGCCGATGCCAGATGCGGCACCTGTCACGATTACAACTTTCTTTTTTAGTCCTAATTGCATAATAAAATCCTCCTTTAAAATCCTTTACAGTTTATCAAATTTCCATAATTTTTGTCAAATATTTTAAATATATTACATTTTTTTTGAAAGTTTAAAAAAATAACATCAAACAGATGTTATTTCAACTTAAAAAGTGTTGTCGGAATTGTCAGGGCAACATCGATACGAAACCCCTCTCCCTCACAAAGACCATTGTCAGAAAGTTTGGAGGATATGTAATTGAAAGCAAGTTCGGGCGTGTTGTTTTCTTGGCTGAGATGTGCCAAAACAATTTGTTTGGTGCCAGAAAGCACAAGTTTTTGTATAATCTCGGCAGATGCATCGTTGGACAAATGTCCATTTTTTCCTGCAATGCGCATTCGCAAAGAAAGTGGATATTTTTCGCAATTCCGCAGCATTGAAATATCGTGATTTGCTTCAACATACACCAATTGACTGCCTTTCACATGGTCGAATATTTTTTCTGTGGTGTGGCCTAGGTCGGTCAAAATGCTGATTTTTTTATCATTCTCGGACAGCGAAAAGCCAAAGCACTTGACGTCATGCGGAACTTCCACAGGATCAATCAAAAGGTCTTTTATGGCAAACTTTTCAGTGAAAATCTTTTTGTTTTTGTCGTCAACTCGCTCAAGTTTGTCCCAAAGTCCTGCCCAAACTTCTTCGTGAGCATACACAGGAATATTGTATTTTTTGCTGAACACATCAACACCTTTAATGTGGTCAACATGCTCATGCGTCACAACAACAGCATCGATATCATTTCCGGAAATTCCCAAAAGTGACAGACGTTTGTCAGTTTCCTTGCATGAAAGACCATCATCCACCAAAATGCGTGAATGTTCGCTTTCAACATAGGTTAAATTGCCGTCACTTCCTGACGAAAGATTTATCACTCTCATCGCATGAATATCTTAGCATATTTTCACGCGTTTTGTCAACGAGCACAACCATTTTTAAAAAACAACCTTGCATTAAAAAAGCCCAATCATTTCGATTGAGCTTACTTTTATTTTGTTTTTCCAATTTGTTTCTCTATTTTTGCAATGTTCTTATTCAACTGTTCTTCTTTTTCAACATCACTATTAAGGTAACTAATTAGCCAATTCAATTCTTCTTTACTATATTTAGACTTTGATGCTTTAACATATTTATTTTTGTCATCCAGTTGTTTGCTATATCCTTTCTTTATTTCCCGAAGCAAACTTGGATGGTTTTGGAATGCTTCAATTGGGACTTGTTCCAAATATCCTTCACTCTCTTTGAGTGTGTCAGCAAAAGTAGCTGGACATGCGCAATAATGATGGTCTTTATAATGTGAAGAAATCACACCTTCTGCCCATTCCTCTGGTGTCCTGTGATCCCATACAAAAGGAAAAATTAAATGTTCTGCTATATAATCAGTCATTTTTTTGTCATCAAATTCAATTCCGCCTTTGCCATCATCAAGCAGTTTTTCAAGCATAGGATAATTAAATATGCATTTATCATAATAAGAGTCGAAATCATGAAACCCGCCTAATAATATAGGACTTTGGTTGACAATAACTTTTGCACCGTTTTGCAGTTCAACATAGTCAAATCCATAAGTACTACTTTTGATAACCCTTTTTATATCTTCTTTTTCAATTCCAACAATTCTCATTTTTCCCTCCTAAAATTGTTTTGGTAGACCTATAATAACACGGGGGGGGGAATTGTCAAGACTTTTTTTAAAAATTTTAAAAAAAGTCCAAAAAATGCTATTTTTTCAATAATAAAAGGAGTTTTTCACTCCTTTTCCAGCATTTTTTTCAAAAACATTCCGGTGTAACTGTCTTTGTTTTTGGCAATTTGCTCTGGCGTGCCGGTGGCAACAACTGTTCCACCTTCGTCGCCGCCCTCTGGCCCCATATCGATGATATAGTCCGCACATTTTATGACGTCCAAATTGTGTTCAATCACAACAACACTGTTTCCGGCATCAACAAGTCGCTGCAAAATGGCAATAAGTTTTTTGACGTCAAACATATGAAGCCCTGTTGTTGGCTCGTCCAAAATATACATTGTTTTGCCGGTACTTTTTCGTGAAAGTTCGGTGGCAAGTTTCACACGTTGTGCCTCACCGCCAGAAAGTGTTGTGGCAGGTTGACCAAGTTTGATATAAGAAAGTCCAACGTCATAAAGCGCCTGAATTTTGCTTTTGATTGACGGAATATTTTCAAAGAAAGTAAGTGCTTCCTCCACAGTCATATCAAGCACGTCGCTGATGGATTTGCCCTTGTATTTGACCTCCAAAGTTTCACGATTGTATCTTTTACCCTTACAAACCTCGCACGGCACAGTTATATCTGGCAAAAAGTACATTTCAATCTCTTTCACTCCGGCACCCTCGCAGGCCTCACATCTGCCGCCCTTCACATTAAAGGAAAATCTGCCTGTGCCAAAGCCTCGTGCTTTTGCGTCAGGTGTGGCTGCAAACAAATCACGAATAGCGGTGAAAACGCCCGTGTAAGTGGCAGGATTGGAACGCGGAGTTCTGCCGATAGGTGCTTGGTCAATATTTATCACTTTGTCCAAAATTTCAGCGTTTTTTATTGCTTTAAACTCGCCAAGTTCCAACTTGCTGCCATTCAGCAAATTGGACAAATAAGGAAACAACACGCCATCAATCAAACTTGATTTTCCTCCGCCCGACACACCGGTGACAAGCGTCAAAATTCCGGCTGGAATGTCAACATCGATGTTTTTCAAGTTGTTTTGCTTTGCACCAAGGATGTGAACATAATCTTTTGGCTTTCGGCGTGTTTTTGGCACTTCAATCTTTTCATCGCCACGCAAAAAGGCTGCTGTGACAGATTTTTTGCTTTTCATAACCTGTTCCACAGTGCCAGCGGCAACAATTTCGCCACCATGCACACCCGCATAAGGTCCAACATCCACCAAATAGTCTGCCGCACGAATAGTGTCCTCGTCATGCTCCACAACAATCAAAGTGTTGCCAAGTTCCTTGAGTTTTTTGAGTGTGTTTAAAAGTTTTTCATTGTCACGTTGATGTAGCCCGATAGACGGCTCATCCAAAATGTAAAGCACGCCCACAAGTCCGCTTCCTATCTGCGTTGCAAGACGAATTCTTTGTGCCTCGCCACCCGACAAACTTTCGGCGGAGCGATTGAGATTCAAGTAAGATAGCCCAACATCTTTCAAAAAATTAAGTCTTGCCAAAACCTCTTTCAAAATAGGCTCTGCGATTTGGCTTTTCACTTTGCTTAGTTCCAAATTTTCACAAATAGGAATCAAATTTTTGACCGAATAATTGCAAAAGTCGTCTATATCCTTTCGATTTATTTTCACGGAGAGTGCGCTTTCGTTCAAACGTTTGCCATGACAAACACAGCAAGTTTGCTCTCGCATAAAGCGACCGATTTCAAATTTCACCCACTCCGACGAACTTTCTCTGTATCGTCTGCGAAGATTGTTGATTATGCCTTCAAAATTGATTGCGAGCGAGTGTTTTCCGCGCGCATTGTCCACTTGTATATCGATTTTTTCGTTCCCTGTGCCATAAAGCAGGATATTGAGTTTATCCTTTGGTAATTTTTTGACAGGAATGTCCAAATCAATATCATATGCCTTTGCAACAGAAGTGATATATGATTTTGCCATGCTTCCAGGCTCCATCTTCCAGCCTGTTGCATCAAAAGCACCCCCGTTGACGGAAAGGTCACTATGTCGCAAAACAATCTCCTCATCTATGTCCAAAGTATAGCCAAGTCCGGTGCAGTTTGGACATGCCCCGTAAGGTGCATTAAATGAGAAAAGTCGAGGTGTGATTTCCTCCAAAGTCCAGCCACATTCAGGGCAAGCATAGTTTGTGGAATATGTTTCACTTTTTTCGTCAGTAGAAACAACCACCAGCCCTTCGCCAAGTTTTATCGCTGTTTCCAAACTGCCGGTCAGTCTGGTGTCTTTGCCTTCTTTCAAAGTTATGCGGTCAATAATAACCGAAATATTGTGTTTAAGGTTTTTGTCGAGTGTGATTGGCTCGTCAAAAGTGTATATATTTCCGTCAATTTCCACACGCACATAGCCACTGCGTTTCAAACTGTCCAAAAGTTTTTCGTGGCGACCTTTTTGACCCCGCACAACAGGAGCACTGATGGTGATTTTTGTGCCTTCGCCCATTTCTTTTATGCTGTCAACGATTTGGTCAATCGTTTGCTGTTTAACTTCCTTGTGGCAGTGCGGACAATAAGGAGTTCCAACCCGCGCAAACAAAAGACGCAAGTAGTCATAAATCTCCGTAACCGTGCCAACAGTGGAACGCGGATTGCGATTTGTTGTTTTTTGGTCAATAGAAATTGCCGGCGACAACCCTTCGATTGTTTCCACATCTGGTTTTTGAGCAGCCCCCAAAAATTGTCGTGCATAAGACGACAAACTTTCGATATATCTTCGTTGCCCTTCTGCAAAAATTGTGCCAAAAGCAAGCGAACTTTTTCCAGAGCCGCTCACACCCGTAAAAACAACAAATTTGTCACGCGGAATTTCCAGACTGACATTTTTCAGGTTGTTTTCTTTTGCCCCTTTGATGATGATTGAGTTTTTCATATGTTTCCTCCACAAACGGCATTTCTTAATTTTAGCACAAAAAGTCTGTTTTTAAAATCGTAGTCTAATCAATTTTTTCTTTTCTGGCAAGTCGCTTTTTAAGATTGTTGATTTTGTTTCTGAGTTCTATTGCGCGCTCAAAATCAAGTTGAGACGAAGCGATTTTCATCATACTCGTCAAGCGGTCAATCTCCTGTGGGATATCCTTTTTGGCGATAGAATTTTCTGAAACTTTTTTACTTATATCCAAGGTGTTTTTTATTTCCTTGATGATTGTCTTTGGAACAATACCATGCTCGGCATTAAATTTTTCTTGAAGCATTCGGCGTCTGTTTGTTTCATCGATGGCTTTTTGCATGCTTTCTGTCACCACATCTGCAAACATGAGCACATGCCCATTTGCATTTCGTGCAGCACGGCCAACAGTTTGTATCAACGCCCCTTCGCTACGCAAAAAGCCTTCCTTGTCGGCATCTAAAATGCAGACAAGTTCCACTTCTGGCATGTCCAAACCTTCTCGCAAAAGATTGATCCCCACCAAAATGTCAAACTCGCCCATTCGCAAGCCGTTTATTATTTCAACACGCTCCATAGTGTCAATCTCGCTGTGAAGATACTTGACCTTAAATTTTCTGTCCGCGAGATAGGTTGTCAAACTTTCCGCCATTTTTTTTGTGAGCGTTGTCACCAAAACACGTGCACCGCGCTCAATAGTTTTGCGGCACTCTTGCATCAAAACTTCAACTTGATTTTGGATTGGCCTGATCTCAATTTTAGGATCCAAAAGTCCAGTCGGTCTAATCACCTGTTCAACCACTTGACCGGCCTTTTCAAGTTCGTATTTTCCTGGAGTGGCAGAAACATAAATCGTCTGTTTCAATTTTTTTTCAAATTCGGCAAATTTCAATGGCCTGTTGTCGCGAGCTGCTTCCAAACGAAAACCATAGTCCACAAGCGAGTTTTTTCGTGCTTTGTCACCGTTGTACATCGCACGCACTTGCGGAATGGTCATGTGACTTTCGTCAATAATACACAAAAAATCGTTTGGAAAGTAATCAATAAGTGTGTAAGGTGCTTCGCCGGGTTTTCTGCCGTCAAAATAGCGTGAATAGTTTTCAATTCCGCTGCAATAGCCAACTTCTTTCATCATTTCCAAGTCATAGGCAACTCGCTGACCGATTCTTTCCGCCTCCAAAGGCTTGCCGTGTGCCTCAAAATCCTTTATGGCTTTTTCACGATCAATCTCAATTTGTGCAATGGCATTTTGCAGTGTATTTGAGCCCACCGCATAGTGAGTTGCAGGATAAATTGCCACAAAACTCATCTCATTTATCATATTTCCGCTTACGGGGTCAAACTCAAAAATCTTTTCAATCTCGTCGCCAAAAAAACGAACTCGAATGGCATATTCACTTGTATTTGCCGGAAAAATATCCACCACATCACCTTTCACGCGGAAAGTGGTGCGTTTAAAGTCCATATCATTGCGAGTGTATTGAATGGCAATAAGGTGATTTATCAGTTCGTCTCTGTCAAACTGCTCGCCCTCACGCAAAGCGATATGCAAATTGTGATATTCCTCCGGGCTTCCGAGTCCATATATGCACGAAACAGACGCCACAACAATGGTGTCCTTTCTTTCCAAAAGCGACGAAGTTGCCGAAGAACGAAGTTTGTCGATATCTTCATTCACGCTCATATCTTTTTCGATATAAGTGTCAGTGGAAACAATATATGCCTCCGGTTGATAGTAGTCATAATAAGAAACAAAATATTCCACGCGATTTTCAGGAAAAAACTCACGAAATTCGTTGCAAAGTTGTGCCGCCAAAGTTTTGTTGTGGGCAATGACAAGTGTAGGTTTTTGCACCTTTTCAATGATATTTGCCATTGTGTAAGTTTTTCCCGAGCCTGTCACCCCGAGAAGTACTTGGTCTTTCAAGCCATCTTCAATCCCCTCCACAAGTTTTTGAATGGCTTGCGGTTGGTCGCCGGCGGGCTTGTATTTGGAATGTAAAACAAATTTTTGCTCCATAAAATATATTTTAGCACAATTTGATATAAAATCTATACAAAAAGCATAAAAAATCAATCAAAATGGATTTTTTTGTCCTTGATTTGCACCATCATGTTTGTAAATTCAATCAACTTCAGTTCTTTTGCCCTTTCGTTGTCCAAGTGAAGCCTTCTTATTTTTTTCATATCTTGAAACATATAGTAGATTTTCATTTTTGTTTTTTCATCAAGTTCTTCATAAAACTTATCCATAATACCACTCCTTATGCAAATATACATAAAATTATACTATGTAGAATGGTATAAGTCAACAAATCTTATGCAATATTGCATAAAATATAGTCATGTATAAATTTCCAGAAAGATTGAAAGAGTTAATGGACGAAAAGGGCTTATCGCAAAATAAACTTGGCAAGGACACAAGCATCAGCCAAGCAGAAATTTCTCGTTGGTTGACTGGCGAAAGAAAGCCGACTGTGGATTGTTTGATTATGCTCAGCAAATATTTCAAATGTTCCATTGATTATCTTGTCGGCATTGTTGATTAGTGGAGCGATCATGTACAAATTTCCTCAAAGATTAAAAGAATTGATGCAAGAAACTGACATTTCTCAAAACAAACTCGCACACGAAATTGGAGTTAGTCAATCACAAATTGCTCGCTGGCTTTCCAATGAAAACAAGCCGACTGTGGATTGTTTGATTATGCTCAGCAAATACTTCAAATGCTCTATCGATTATCTTGTCGGCATTGTTGATTAAAGCAGTTTAAACAGCCAACAAAACAAAATGGCAAGTGCTGAGCCTATTAAAGAAGCAAAAAAACACAACAAAATAGTCATAAAACTGATATTTTGTTGTTTTTCTTTTCGTTTTTTCAAAATTTTAGGCTTTTCTGTCTCCAAAATTTCAAATCCGTAAGGCAAAACCGCCAGGCAAAAAACATCGTCGTCGTCATATTTGACAGAAATCATGTCCTGACGCTCCAAGTAAGTCAAAATATGCTTCACCGCCTCACTGTCCATGCGAAAACGCTTCGGCAAGGCCATGATTATATCAGGTATTTCAATGATTTTGTAACTTCCGTCGGTGCATTCCTTTGCCAAAACGGACAGCACAAGTTTGGATTTTAAGTCAATCATACAATTATTTTTTGAAAAACGGTCGTTTATTATGCGTCAGAATAAAAAGTAGTGCAATGAAAAAACTAAAAGAATGACGCGAAAACAACGAATGGTGATGGCGTATTTGTGTGAAAGATGTCAGCAAAAGCGGACATATTTGGTTTCGCCACAAGAAATAACGCAGGCGTTGTCAAAAAAATATATATTGTCGATTGAAGAGATTGACGAAATAATGGTGGAACTTGCAAATCAAAATTATATAGAATTTGTTGTTTCGGACAGCAAAAATGGCTATTTTTATTGCGTAAACCTCAAAAAAAGCGGGCAAACATACAATTCCGACACCCGAAAAAGTCGGCAAATGTTTGGACTTCTGGTTTTGCGGTCAATGTTTCTTGCAACGATAAGTTTTGTGTTTGGAATAATTTTAAGAGCCATTTTCAAATAAAAAAACAAGGTTTTTGCCTTGTTTTTTTAAAGACCAGATTGCAAAACTTCTTTCAACTCGTCAATGTCGTCACGGAAATTTCTGACAATTTTGTCTCGCTTTTGGCTGAAAACACCCTCCTCGCCAACTATAAAGGAATCAATCAAATTCACTCCGCACGAACGACAAATATCCGAAACGCGTGCAAAAGATTGGTCGTCGGCCTTTGACGGCAACGCTCTGCCATACGGGTGGCAATGCCCCATAGCAATCATGGCAGGCTTTGCATTTGAGATAAATCTTGTCAATTCAAAAGTCGAAAATCCCACTTGGTCGCTGCTTTTGATACTGACAATTTTTTTGTGCGTAACAATCCCCGTGGCGCTGAACGCCAAAAACAGCATATATTCAGTCGTACGGTAGCGCAAGATGTCCTCAAAAGCGTCAACAAGTTCGCTAAGTTTGCAAATTTTTGTCTTTTTTGCAAGTCGCGAAAAGGACAGATAAAAGTCCAATTCCCTAAAAGAAGCGATTGCCTGTGCCGAGCGCAAATTGATGCCTTTAACACGGACAAGGTCTTCCGGCTCAGCCTCTATAATATGTGCAAAGTCACCAAATTCTTGCAAAAGACGATGAGCGAGTGGATTTGTGTCGCCGCGCGGAAAAATATGGAAGAGAAAGAGTTCCACAACTTGCACATCGGAAAGGTTTTCCATGCCAACACGCAAAGCAAGTTCTGTCAAGCGTTTTCTGTGGCCGTCATGGACACTCTTTTTAACTGATTTTTGTGTTGAAGTGTTTTTTGCCTCGTCCAACACAAACTCATTACCCATATTTTTCTCTCCTTTAAAATTTACATATCATACATTTGAATAGTTGCATTGTTGCCACTCTGAGTAAATCTAAATATTACTCTAAAACTTTTTGTTGTATTTGGCAAAGACTCAGCTCTATCAATTACTATAACCCATTCCTGCGATGAAAGATATTGAACATTTATCTGATACAAATTTACTATTCTTTCGTTCCTAAATTGATTCTTTATTTCATCACTTATCCAACCCTTAGCATCATTAGGTATTTGCGCTTTATCATATAGGTCTATCAATGTTTGTCTAAGATTGTCAGTGCATTTCCACCAATTTCCTTCAGTCACATTCACCCAGAGATCACTTGAAGAAAACATGCTATCATAATCATTGCCATAAACTCTCCGCAAGAAGTCAGAAATGTTGTTTGGATTGTATTGTATATTTTCATTATCTTTATATTTGTAAGTACCGTCACTTGAATTATAAACAATATTTTTTTTCAAATTTTTATCATAGTAATACCAGCGATTTGCATCATTTTCGTATTGCGCCATCTCAACACTTTGTCCGTCCCAAGTTGGTTTTGTATCAACAAGCTCGCCCTTTTTATTTCTTTTATCCCAATAATCTCCGGCTTCTTTTGGATCGTTAGGAACATCATTAAATTGAGGTATCACATTAGTGACAACATCATCCAAAGTACTTTTTTCCATCACAGAGAAACCACCACAATCATTCAAACTGTCGCAACTTGTCCAAATGACTTTACGATACGAGTCAATACTTTTATATCTGTCTTCATCTAGTTTTATGCCGACATATATCTTTGTGCTTTGCAAACTTTTAACCCCAGGGTTCTTACCATCATCATTTATAATTTCTTCCAACTTTTCATCCCAACTATCAGGATTTTTATATACGCCATTTTTATGTTCATATCCCAGAATATCTTGTTTGGTGCCAGCATTGTTTGCTTTTTCTCCATCACCAAAAGAAACACCTATCTCGTTGTTATATCCGCTTGCTGCATCTACTTTCCACCTTAGTTCCTTGCCTTCAACATAAAGATGTCCATTTGATTTAGTCCCACTCCACCAATTTGGATGCGTAGCGAAATTAGCAGTTTCCAATTCAATATTAGGATCATATGAGGATATTATTCTGCCAGGCGCATTGATGCCTTGGTTACCAGCACCATTTTTCGCTTTACCATCATCTTGCTTAGTTACAGATTTTATTTCTCTTCGTGACAAATTCTTTACTTTTTCAGTGCCGCCATTCGTAAGAGAACCGTTTGTTCCATTTTCTCCACCTTGTCCACCATATTTTCCAGTTACCACTGAATAGTCAGGCCAATTGACACGACCAATTGTCCCATTACCACCATAACCCCCGATTCCGCCAATACCAGCACGCACAGTTCCTTTATAATCATTAGTTATTGTGATTGTTCCGCCATTACCACCGCTTTTTGCCTTTCTATTACTTTCGCTTTCATCAACACCATTCTCTCCATTCCCGCCATCACCGGCGATCAGGATATTATGACAATCATAATTAGAAGAAGTAAGATTGTCAGATAAATTTACCGAAACACTTTCATTTGTTTCCGCATCAAGTCCTGTGACAACGACATAACTTGAAATAGGATTTTGAATTTGTTTATTTGTAACAACATATATATCTTGTCTGGAACTTGCGTTTATATTTCGTATATTGCCATACAATGAGATATTGTAGTAAGTTGCACCAACATCATTTAATGAAAGCATGGCAGATTGCTGTTGAGAACTTCCTTGCATGCCCAAAAGCACCAAGTCTGTCACATTACCGCTGTTTTCGGTGAAAAATGCACTGTTTGTATGTGTGTATTTTATGACATGTCCGTCACCAAAAATATCCTTGTTGTTTTTGTTACTGCCAACTTGCACAGCAACATCACGATTCAGAAGCACATTTTCGTAAACTAATTTATTTTCAGTACCCTCTTTCTGTGTTACTCCCACATCGCTTGATATAAAACTGTTCCATCTGACGATACCGGAATTTTCACCCAAAATAGTACCTGTGACAGTTTCACCATCAAAATTCAAATCTCCACTTACAGTAATATTATCTGCATTTACATCTTCTATGGTGTATTTAGAGTCCTTATTAAGCAAACTGAGTGTAAGTTTTTGTTCTTCATTTTCTGCCAAAAATCCACCCACCGTTGTTGTCGGACCTAAATTGCCCGAGAACAAAATTCGGTTGCTGTCAAAATAGGTGCACACAAAACCAAAGGACATTGTTTGTCCATCATTAAATGGGGTTATTGAAGCGGTTGGATCAAAGTACTTGGCGTCAGTCACTGTTTCTGGTTCTTTCGTAAAGTCAAAATCAGGCTCTTCCAACTTAGTTCCATCATTTATGTTTTTATAATCTGCGTTTGCACTAAGTTTGTAAATTTTGCCGTCTGTTCCAAGGATATACAAATACTTTTCATAAGATTCGTCATAAATTGTTTCGGTAGTTGTTTCGGTAGTTGTTTCGGTGATTTTTGTCACTTGTTTGTCGAATTCAACTGCAATTGTACCGTTTTTGAAAATATAATAATTGTATGTGTATGCAATTGATGTTTCTTCATTTTCGGTAGTGTTGTCACTAAAGTATGTAACAGTGTATTCACCAGAAAGCAAATTCTTCAAAGTTTCATTTGAAATGCCGTAAAATTCAGAATTTTCGTTTGAAGTTTCCTCATTTGAAATATAGTAAACTCGATTGTCAGTTCTTACAGTTATGCTATCTCCAGATGTAAGATAATCAAACTTGTTGTTGTATCCAGTCTTGAAATATTTGAAGTTGTAAGTGCCTGCAGACAGTCTAAGTTCAGATCTTTCACCACTCAAAACATATGTCTCGGCGACCACATTGTTAGCATTATCTCGGATTTCCACGCCAACATCTTCGGTTGTGGAGAGTGAGCAACTTGCAAACTTATGCTCAAAGTTTGCAGTTTTGGTGTAAAAATCAATGCCAAAATGTTTGTTTACTTGTGAATTTGCAAAACTCTGATTATCTGTATCAAAATCACTGCCACTATATGTCATATAATCAATCTGTTCATTATGCAATTCAAAATTCTCTTTCTCTTCAATAACATATGTTGAAGTTATCGTAAGCGGCGATATTGAATTGGTTTTTGTTTGGCTGGTTGTAACATTCGTTCTGATATCTTTAAGGTTGTAATATGCAACAAATCCGTCGAAATTGAAATCCGATGCACCTGTTCCGGATATTTTCAAATTGTCATTTTCGATCGTCAACGTCAAACCTTCATCGGTTGTTATTGTATTTTGAGTTGCATCTTGTCCATCCTTGTAAAGTTTCCACGATCCACTAAACACAATACCATATTTTTCGTCACTTGGACCTATGGCAATTTTTTCACTATTGTGACTCTCAACACTACTTGACGGATAGAAAACTTCTTTAAGATCGGAAAGTTTCAAAGTTTTTTCGTTTGTTCCTGAAAGTTTGCTGTTTAGTCTTGACATCTCGTCACCGTCCGCTTTCTTAAAGCCCTCAAATCTGATTGAAGTAGGATCACCTGCAAAATTAACAGACTTTCCGCCAGATTCAGTTGAAAGTGTGACATCAACAGACGTGGTTGTGTGTTGAGAATAATCAATAGTCAAAGTTTTGCCATAAAGATTATCCGCAGAAACGTCGCTTGGTGCTTTGATATATCCCATATCTGTGAAGCCATTTATATCTGAGATGTCACCTGATGCCCCCAGCCAACCTATAGTGGCATTTTTTCCACTCCATGATTCTCCAGTTGACAAACCTATCGAATTGAGTATATACGCCTCGTTTTTTTGATCATCTGATTCATCTTTCAAACTTTCAACAAGGTCTCTGCCAAAAGTCTCGGTATCATTAAGCAAAATATATGCATCGTTTCCCACTTGACGTACATTGCTGACATTTATATGCACTTCCTTTTGTGCGGAATAATTGAAGATTACTTCCAGGTTTTCACCATCTTGCAACGCATTAGTTGAATATGCGGTAAAATCAACCGTTACAGTGGTTGTATCTCCAACAGTAGTCAATTGAGGTGTCTCAAAAATTGCGGCAACACCTTCAATAGAAAAGTTGTTTCGAGAAATATTTGTGTCAAGATTTTTCACAGTGAATGTGGCAGTGCCAGTGTATTGATGTGGAGTAAGGGCACCAACAAAATTCTCGCCTTTTTCAACAACAGCCGTCAATTTGCCATTTACTGTGGTGGTGACAGTGTCCCCTGTTGATTCAACCTTTTCATTTAATTCTTGGATTTTTGTGTTGATATCTTCGGAAGAATTTTCATCATTATCAATTTTTGACTTTTGCGCCTTATATGCCACGAGTCCAAAATTGGTATTTCCTTCAACATTATTCAAATTCTCACCCGTCAAAATCTTGTCATAACCTTGATATGCTGCAGCAGCATAATATGTTGAAGTTTGCTTCAACAAAAAGTCTTCATAATTAAACACGGCATCTTTGTGGGCTCTAACATCCTCAAAACCACCATCAAGTGGAAGGTCATTCCACTTTGCATTTTCGTCTCCTGTCCAATTCCATTTGTCTGTACTGTTATACCACCCAGTTGTTTTGCCCAAAAAGTTGTTTGCAGCATTGTTGTAGTTGAATGTTGGCGTGTATGCATCAACACCCCATCCAGAATTATCCTTATTGGCCTTGCTCATATCATTTTTATCCACCGAGCCTGCAATGTTGTAACCCCATTGGTTATCTCCAGTTTTCCACCCGTCACTCGTCTTTGTAAAAATTCCCTGGTAAACAGGTGACTCGTTCCATCCTCCGTTGCTTGCAGTTGTCCAAACACCTTGTGCCCATTCGGCAAAAATATCGTTGGTGACAACTGAAAAGTTCTTTGTAGTCGTGAGATTTTGTTCACCCTTTCCAAGATTTTTGAAAGTATAATCTATGTTTTCCACTTTGCCGTACTGACGTGACATCGTGTCTGTTTTGTAAACATGGATAGGAAAACCATACGAATCATATCCGTTTGCGTACAGTTTGTTTGCAAAATCTTCCATATCCGATATGCCAAGTGTGAATGCCGCCCAGATGTTTTCAAGGCCGTTTAATTCACTAGTGCTATGTTCGTATGGAGTTTTGCCTTGTATTGTTCCGTTATTGTCTCGATTTGCCAATTCTGTATCGCTATATCCAAAAACTTTGTTGCGGTCAAATTCCATTGTTTGAGTCTCGGAAACCTGTCCGATACATCCATCGTTTTTGATGTTATTTTCCGACGAGTAATTGCCTTCAAATGAACCATCGCCTGAACTCATAAAGCCAATGCCGTAAGCATAAACTTGTCTGTTTTTGCCCGGATTGTATGTCAGAGTGACTTCAAATTTGAGCGTTTTGAAGTTTTGTTTTAATTCTTTTATCTGATTTTCATCTTCTCCTTGAGTTTGTTTTACAGTAAATGTGTAGTCCCTGCCAAATTTCATGTCGTTGTTCGCATCGTTGTTCGCATCGTTGTTCGCATTAGGATTAGGCATATCTCCAATCGCTTGAACAGCACCGTCGTTGATATTGTTGGACACTTCTGTGCCGCTGTCTGCGTAGCCGACAATTCCGCCCGCAAAAGCGTATTGCTTGTTTTCATAATTTCCCGCACCGACAAGGCCGGTGTTGTAAGTGTTTCCAACAGTTGCACTATTTGCATAGCCGACAATTCCGCCCGCAAGATAGTTTGCATTTGTGCTGTCTGTAAATCCGCTCAAAACAGCGTTTGCGTTATACGATTCTGAAATAGAAGACCCACTTCCAGCCACGCCAACCAAACCGCCCGCAATGGCATTGATATATAGACCGTCAGTAGTTTCTATTCCATCTTTATCGATAGGCTTAAATGTTAATAATTTTTTTCCATCGTCTCCAGTAACGGTGCCGCTTCCAGTCACAATAATTTGTCCCGCATTGGAAGAATAAGACAAAATTGAACCTTGCGTTGTCGTTGAGTCTTGTTGTTTTGTAAGTTTTCCTGCAATGCCGCCGACAACTCCGCCGCTTGTGGACGTGATATTGACAAAAGAGTTTACACCAATAGAATTTGTGGTATTAAGTGTGCCAACAATTCCGCCAATTGTGCTTCCGCTTGCTGTCAGATTGCCAATCACGGTGACATTTATCAGGTTTCCATTTAATGTGTTTGCCAAGGTTGCTTGCCCACTGACATTGATGTCTTGAATTCTCAAATTTTCAACATTGCCATTAAATGTTCCAAAAAGTGCAGCCCCCAAATAAGTGTCCTTGGTGTATGCAAAATTCAAGGTGTGGTTGTCGCCATCAAGGATAAGACCATCTCTGCCTACATTATTTACTTTGGAAGCCACTGATGTAGGTTCCATGTCGATGTCATGTTCAACTACAAAATTGTAATTTTGTTTGCTAACATCTGTCCCTTGCAACTGAACAAACTTGCCAGCATTTGGCACACCTAAAAACCATTCAAGATTTTCTTGTTGTCCGTTTGTCCCATTTTCTCCATACAAAAGTGCATCCCGATAAGAGATAGGCGTGTACTTATACTCTGGAATAACGGTAGTGTTTTTACTTATCGCATCTTTATTTGTTTCTGTCTGTTCACGCGTATATGTGGTGATATTTTTCAAGAAACCAAAGCCGTGTGTCGCATAACCGTTGTTTGTAAGCGGTGAAAAATACCAAGGACTTTCACTGCCGTTGCCATTTGTTGTGATAGAATTTAATTTCTTAAAGTTGTCTACGTTTGTTGTGTCATAGCCCACTGACATGTTGGCAATTTCTTGTCTATCTTTTTCTACAGCATAACTTGCATTGAATGCCCTATATTCTTTGAAGTCGTTTGCCAATAAAGATGGTGTCTGATTTTTGCCTTCCATAACAGACTGTTTCACTTGTGTTGTGGAATATACGTCAACAAGGTCGGAAATAGGATTTTTACCATCCGCAACGAGCCTATTCGCAAAAGTGAAGATATTTGCTTGTGAATATGTTTTGATTTCTCCGGAAGAATATGTCGCCTTGATAAGAGTGTTGTATTCTCCGACATTGGCAATCCCCGAAACTGTGCCGCCTACTCCAGCACGATAAGTGATATCTGCATTGGCAAAGCACTCATTTATCATGCCGGATTGCATATTTCCAACAAGTCCTGCCAAATTGACAGTATGTGTAGTTCCTTCTTTTGCGCCGACAGAAATATTTCCCGTTACGCCAATTGCGTAAAGGAAGGAGTTTTGATATGTTGAGCCAACAACTCCGCCGTAAGATACCCCTGCTGAAACGTCAACTTCAATATCAAGGTCAAACATAAATCCGGAAACAACACTGAAGTTTGCTGCAGTTGTATTGCCAACTGTCTTGTCTCCCATTGACCCAACAAATGCACCAGAGTCAGCATCAATCTCAGTCAATTCGCCCTGTTTGCCACGGGTGTCTTTCAGTTTCAGTGTCAAGCCATTTCCAACAACGACAATATTTGTCAAATTGTCATCGACAACAAATCGATTTTCTCTTGCATCTGCACCAACACTTGTCACAGCCACCCATTTTATGTTGTGCGTGCTGCCTATAAAACTTTCTGCTGTGATTTGTTGTGTGTTCCCACTGATTGTGCTTGGATATAATTTTGAGCCTGCTTGGTCATCTCGTGGAACATTGTTGAATGAACTAAGTATATTTTCAGTTGTGGACAACTTGTTCACATCGCCTTGTAAAACATTTGCGTCTTCGCCATATTTTGGAACGTATGACGAGTATCCGGCATAGTTACTTGCACTTCCATAAGGCAAATCGCTGTTTCCTTCTTCAATTTGATATGCCAAACATGCAACTGAAGAATATTTATTTCCGTCATATTTTACAACTTCGCTGTTTGCGCCCGCAATTGCATAAACATTGTAATTGGCGTTTGTAAAGTTTTGTCCTTCGCTGCTATCATCTGTCACTCTGCTGTTGAAAGAGGTCATGATTGTGGCACAATTTTGAATATTGATTTGTGCAGCACCGCCAACAATTCCGCCAAAGTAGTAGGTGTCAAGTTTGTCTGTATTGTCATTTTTGTAGTTTACAAACACATCGCCATAAGTCATTGAGTTGCTTATGGACACGCTTGAATTGTCAAGTACAGATAAATCGCTTGCATTTGTCGGAATAGTAAATTCGCCGACAACACCGCCAGTGGTCACCATTCCACCATTGATGTTATTGCCATAAACCTTGACTGCTCCGCCATACACAACATCTGAAATTGTGAATGGAGAATTTGTATAATTTTTGATATCGTCCATATCAACGAAACCAATTGCACCGCCAAATTCAAGTTTGAAAATATTTGATATAACTGTGCCGGTGTAAGTGATATAACTTTCGTTGAAACCTGCAATTGAAATTGACCTTGTTTCTGAGGCAGGACTCATGATCCAACCGATAACACCGCCAACATATGCCGCTTCTGTTGAAATTTTGCCATTATTATCAGAATCAGCATTTGAGCCGACAACAGATATATCCATTGTGTTGGTGAAAGTGCTTGCCATCGTCAGACTGCCGCCAAATTTTCCTATAGCACCACCTACAGATGCATATTCTACGTTGGTAGTTGAAGTTGTTTCAGCGCCGTCAAGTTTTGTGCCTGCAATTTTCAAGTCCAAAATACCGCTGACATTTGTTGTGCCCGCTATGGTTGTTTGCACTCCGCTCATTGCATATCCGATTATGCCGCCAACAGAGTCATCTGCATTTCCGGAAACAACAAATGGCGTCACATTATATTCGTACGAATTTTCTTCGAAGATAGTTGTTTCTTCTTCGTCATCTGAGTTCACTAAGTAGTCATTTACAATCTGCGTGCCATCTTCTGATTTCAACAATTTTCCAATCTTAAGGTCAACATCAAGGCTCGTCAGATTGATGTTGGCATTTGTCTTGCCAACCAAACCGCCTATGTAAGAAATCGGACTTGCAGTCGTTGTTGATGTTTGATAAATTCCGCCCGTAAGAACAACATTGTTCTCTTCGCTATCGCTGAAGGTCTGCAAAGGTGAACTATTGATTTTTCCTATTGCCAAAGCGACAGAAAGTTCGCCTTTTGCATCGGTGTCGTTCTTTCGTTCAACCGTAAAGGATTTGTCCGTTTTCTTATCCCCAGCCAAACTTCCGAGATAGATTGTCACATCGGACTGTTGTTTGCTCGATTCGGAAAGAGGGAAATAAGACACGGCGGTAGCACTTTGAATGCTGCCGTACATTCCGCCGATATTTGCAGTGTTTGTAGTTCCAGAGACAGAAATCTCAAGTTTTTGCACTTCTGACAAGCCGACATCAACATTTGCAAGGTTTGCCTCCGTGCCAGAAGAGATTGAGCCTATCAAACCACCAACATTCAATGAAGTTGGTTTTGTGTTGCTGCCATCGACAGTTACATTCAATGTCACTGGCACTGTTTGGTCGTTGTTATCTCTGGCTTCGCTCACAATGCTCAAATTTTGCACAGTGATGTTTGTGCGCGAAGAGGTTTGTGTAACACTGCCGACAAGCAAACCTATATTAGATTCAAACGATGTAGGAGCATCTAATTCGGAATCAAAATTGTGTGTCATATTTATCTGAGTTGCGTCATTTCTTGCAACGAGTTTCACTCCGTTCAAAGAAGATGATTCGATGCTTCCCGCCAAAATTCCAACACCGGTGCTTTCTTGCTCTGTGGAATCAGACTGCAAATCAACATTCTCGTTAAGAACAATCGTGCAATTTCTGAAAACAGAATTTTCAACTGCACTGTCGGAAGAAATTATGCTGTAATCGATATTTTCTTTGCCGGTTGCACTACACAGATAGAATGTGATGCCCTCAAATCGAACACCGTTTTCAGTGTTTCGCAAGAATGATCTGTCCAAGATAAGTCCGGCATAATCTTTATCAACTTCTCCACCAATAAGTTTGCCATTTTCATATTTTCCTTGCGTGGCTGATATTTTGCCGTCAAAGTTTCCGTCAACATATTCATAGTAGGAAATAAGTTCGCCCGAAAAGTTCTGCAAAGTTTCAGCAGCATCTCCTGAATTGCGTAAATCAATGTCGGAATATTGAATATCAACTTCGCTGTCATATACCTTACCACGCAAAACAACGGTTATGTCAGATTGTTTTCGCATTGTTTCCAAAACACCTGCAGTGTTCCATACATCCCAAATCAAAATATCCATTCGCGGGAACAACATAATGTCTGGATACAATTTGTCACGCGTGTGAGTCCAATATTCTCTGTTCCAGTCGTTCAGCAAAAACCATCTTGAAAGATTGGCATATGCCGATTCCATTGTTGAATATGCCTCGTTGCCCATTCCATCAACAAGTGCAATTTTTTCGCTCCATACACTTTCCAAAGCATCTTTGTTGTCATCTGTTTTTTGAGCAATAAAGCCAAACGGAGCCAATTCAATTATTGTTCCATTTGTCACAACTTCTTTAAAGCCGCCGACCGTCTTTGAACCCTGGTTGCTTACGTAATCTCGTCTGCTGTTTGGATCATAGTAATTGTTTTCGCTGTTTACGATAAACGGATAAAGATTGGATATATTTTGCAAATCTGTTTCTTCTACGACGGTAATACCTGACTTAAGTACTTTTCCTATCAACATAAAGTGATTTTTGCTTGTTAGGTCTTCACCATAAACTTCATCGCCGATCAAAATGCCATCTCTATAAGACAAATAATTGAAAGCCATAACATTTTTCAAAGCAATCTTTGGAGCAACATTGTCTCTTTCAAAAATCGCACCAATAATTCCGCCATTTGACCTGTTTGTATTGTTTGAATCAATATAAAGGTCTCCAGAGGCATAAACCTCGTACAAATAAACCTCAACATTTGCGTTTTGCACATTTGAAAGTAAGTACATTTTTGTGCCTTCAGTTGACACAACGCCAACAATTCCACCGACAGCAAGTGTGTTTTCTGAGTTGGAAATGACGTTCAGTTTGCTGTATGCCGTGCTGATATAACCGCCGCCCATATACCCGACCAATCCACCAACAAACAAAGGATTGTTTGTGATTTGTTCGCTGCCTTCTTCCGTGCCGTACGAGAATATAGTCTGTTGACCACGTTCAACATTTTCGTTTCCTCTGTAATATCTGTATTGAGCGCCATTTGTTGACTCAACATTCTCCGCACCCGTTTCTTCTATCATTTGCTGAAGTTCATCAGAATATCTTGCATAAACTCCAAACAGTCCGCCATAGTTTTCACCGATCAAACCACCGGCAAACATATTTTTTGATGTGATATAGGAAGGGTTATCCAAACTCATGTTGGCATCAAGCACAACCGATGCATCATAAACATATGTGGAATCCCCCACATATCCAAACAAGCCACCGACAATTTCGCCATAAATGTTGACGGAATTTTCTGCACTCACCGTGGCAATGTTGTAGTCGCTTGCATCCAACTTGCTCTTGTACTTGACATAATCTGTGTTCACTTTTTCATAAATGTCCACATAGCCCGCAATTCCGCCCGCATAGGACAATTTTTCCACATTTGATTTAAGTGAACTTCCACTCAAAACGTTTCCACGAAGTTGTGACGTGTATTGTTTGTTGGACGTTTCAAAATTTTTGCTTGCCATAAAGTTTGATTCAACAATTATGTCTTGCACGTGAACGTCTTGAATGACACTTTCGCCAAAAATCATACCGACAACACCGCCGACAATGTTTATGCCAAAGATGTTGTTTTCGATACGGCTTGTTGACTCCTCCAATTGCAACGAAATTGCAACTATGCGCGAGTCAATGGCAGTCCCTGCCAATGTTCCAACAATATTGCTGTTTCCGTTGAATACAGCCGACACAACAAGGTCAACGTCCATGACAACGGCATTTTGCATTTTTGCAAACAAGCCATAGTTTTCAACCGTGCTGCTGTTTTGTTCATCATGGCTGACAAGGTTGAGTCCTTGAATTACAAATCCATTTCCGTCCAAAATGCCATAGAAAGTTTTTGTTGTGGTTGTCAGTCTGACTGTTGTTGTGGTTTCAATTTCGTCATCAACATTTTGATAAATGCTGGTCATGTCGATGTCTTGCACAATTCTGTAAGTTCCAAAAACTTCGTCGTCATTGTAATATTCGCGATATGCAGAAATTTCGCGTGAGGTTGCCCTGCCTGTGGCCATAGCAAAATCACTTGCATTTCTTATGATAATAGGGTTGTTTTGGCTTCCGTAATTGATATCAATCATTTCAAGTGTGTCAGCGTCCAAAAGTGTTTTGTAGTAAAGCAAATTGACAATTGCACCATTTTGAACTTCATATCTGTTGGAAATAGCAATATGGTTTGCACTGACAAGTGTAATTCCATTGGATTTTCGCTTCCAAATTCCGTCATAGGAATCTTCGTCAGAAGCAAAACTGAAGCCATACAAAACACTTTCTGGCGAATTTTTCAAGTCGCTTACAGCAATTGCCCCAGTTGTAAATTTGTTTTGATTTGTATCATCAACATTCACACTGTTGTAGAAGTAGGAAAAATCAATGTTCCCGCTGTTAAGAGAATGATTGTTGTCGTCAACGCCCGAGAATGGAAGTTGGTCGATATCATCTTTCAAAATTTTGGTTGCAGTAAAGCAAAGCGAAATTGCTCCGTCTTCGGTGTTTATGTAAACAAAGCCTGCAGCGTATGTTGGCTTTGAAATGGTGTTTTCTATGGAGATGTTTGAGTAAGAATTCTTTATTTCACCAGAGTTTTCATAAACAAAGCCGGCAGCATAACCAACAGTGTTGATGGAGGACAAATCATTTGCAATTGCCACTCCATCTCCTTTTCCTTCAACATAACTTTTTTGCACGCTGTCTTCGTTTGTTACAACAAATCCCGCGGTGATAGAAGTTGTTGATTTCATCTGATTGTTGACTTGGATATTTGAGGCAAAAGAAGCGCTGATATTGCCGTTGTTTGTCACAACAAAGCCGCCCACACTGCCCTGACCTTGCAAAGTGAAAATGTCCGTATTCTCTTTTTTGATGTAATTCGTGCCAGCAATGTCGACGATATGCATAAAACTGCTGCCACCAACACGACTGTTGACGATTGATGCGTTGTTTTCGACCACAAATCCAGCAACTTCGCTTTCAACATCGTCACGGCTTGTCATAAAGTATGGCTCAACATTCACGTTGTTGTCGATTCCGTTTGTGTAGGTGACAACCACGCCATTTGTTGACTTTTGAACATTTTGATGCTCGCTGAAATAGGATACAACTTCGCAGTTGTAAATAATTCCTTCATTCACTATTGCAAAGCCGGCCACACGAACTGTTTTGTGCTGTCTTATGTTTGCCGTGTAAGTGGCACCATACACATTCACGCGGACATTTTTCAGCGTTGTTTGGCTTGTGACTGTTGTGAATAGTGCCAAGTTTAATGTGCTGCCCGCTTCATCGTCGGTTGCAAAACTGTTGAGGTGAATCGTGTAGCCGTTTCCGTCAAGGCTTTTGATAAGGCTTGTGTCCACAGGTTTGTGATTTGTAAGCACAATATCATTCATCAAAATGTAATCAGAAGCAACTTGAGAATTGTTGATGTAATTTTCAAATTCTTCACCTGTATAGATTCTTGTTGGAGTTTCTTCATCAGCATCGTTGTAAGGTGAAACATTTATCAAAAATGTATATGATCTGACAATTTCTCTGCCTGCAAATGACAAATATGTCTTCAATCTCATCAATTGTCTGCCCATTTTCAAACCGGTGATATTGACAATATTTTGATTGTCTCTGTCTCCAGTTATATCAAACAGTCCGGTCTGATTTGGAACAAACGAGCCATATTGTTCGTTGTAAACAGCCACTTCTTGACCATTTTCGTTGATATAATAAAGTTGTTGTTTTAATGTTTTTAAATCATATTCACCTGTTGTAGAGTTGAAACGATGGTTTATGTAATAACGTGCGTCATCATCTTCATAAGCGTTGGATTGCTGGAAGTCGGCGCGAAGTTTACGCAAACGATCAGCTTCTGCAATCTGCTCGTTGTCGTTTTGGTCATAAACATATTCTTCTGGACGCAGAGAATAGTTGAATCTCAATGGATCTTTTCCACCAATATAAGTGTAAAATGTGTCATATGTTCTTCCATCAGTATAAGTTTCGTGCGCTGAGCCCGATGCCAATGTCACACCACTGCTGATTGATTCGTTTGAATCTTCATTTCCGTCATCATAGGCAAAATTGAGAGCAAAATCAACCAAGAACACAGTCACTCTTGAATTTTCAATGCGTTGAATACCATTTATCACCTTTTCAACTTGTGCTTGAACATAGAAAATGCCCGTGCCTTTTCCGTCTGAAAGTTTTGCTGTTATTCCGGCACTCAATGTTGCAGTGTACTCTTTGTAGGTTCCGTGAAGTGTAGGTTCACTCCATCTGCTCAAGGAGATATTTTGTCCTTCATTTTCAAGCGACAAGCCATACAAACTTTCATCAAGGCCAAGTTTCACGCTGACAGTTGCACTGTCACCTTTTGCAAGGAAGAATGTCGATTTTCCTTCGATTGAGATATCTGCTTGTGGCACATAATTTACGTGCAACAATTTTGTACCAATTTTTGTGCCGTCAGAAGATTGAGAGGTAAACGTTGTTGCGGTGAAAATCAAATCGGTGTTGGTTGAAATTTCACTTGAAGCATAAACGCGGAAATAGAACACCCCGTTTCCTTGTTTGTCGGCGTTTGTCAAATAAACTCTTATGCCATTTGCAATGCTTGTTGTGTTGGCTGTGTCAACATAAAAACCATAAGAAGCATTTCTGGAAAGTTTTGACAAGATGACGGAATTGATTGGTGCATTGAATGTCAAATCAAAGTGGGACATATGAGAGTATGCCGGACTTATGTTGACCGTCAGAATAAGATCAGACGACGGCATCAAAGAACTTACAACCGTGCTTGAAAGTCTGTAATACATCGTTGAATTTTTTATTATTCTGCTGCTTATAGAATAAGCATTCAAAAACACATTTTCAACTTCTTGTGTGCGGATATTAAAATCAACAGAAACGCGATATCTTTCGTTGTTTTGCTGACTGAGTGGCATTATTGTAAGAGTCAAATTTTCTATGTCTTTTTCCACAAGATGTTTTGTTTCTTCGGATATCTTCACAATCACACGATAATTGTAAACCCCCTCTGAAACAAGTGATTTACTCCAACTTACAGACAAATCAATTTGGTCATCAAGTGCAAACAGAACACTGTTTTCATCTGTCAAAGTGTGACTTATGTTGTTGTTTGTCAAGGTGAAAAGCAGACTGTCATTTTGGTTGTCTGTTGCAAGTGTGATATTAAACACGGCATGGTCACCGACTATCATGTCAAATGTGGTGGCATCAGAAGCGATTCCTGTTGCTCCGTCAAAAACAGACACTGAAAAATCGCATGTGCGTACACTTTGAACGGCATCTTCGTAGTCTTGTTCCAGCCCTTGAATAGTCAAGTAAGTTTCCACTTGACTTGTTTTGCCTTGACTGTGACTTTCCACACCTGTCAAAAGCAAAGAAGTGCTTGTTTTTTGGATAAGAGAAATATTTTTGTCAACAGGTTTGCTGCCAATCTGATAAACGGTGGTATCCTCCGAAGAATAAACCTTTCCATTGAGCGAAATGCTGTCGTCCAAAGTGTAGACAACGTTTGATTGACTGCCCTTTTGCAAAAGTATGGTTTGACCATTTTGAATTTCAAATTCGCTTAAATATTCGTCTTGAGGCACAATTTTTGTTGAAATGTCTGGCAAATTGTTTAAAACAACAACTTTAAACTTCTTTATTGCTGTAAGGTCCATTTTTGAACGAACTGAAAGATCAAATGCTGTGGTTTGTCTTTCTGTCAATCTTATTGAGGTTGTGTTTACGATAAGTTGTCTGCCACAAGAAACAATCAAACTTCTTGCTTCTTTTTCGGACAGCCCCTCTTCATGACCAGAAATGGCAAACAAATCTTCAAAATAAATGGTGTTTAAAGCATTCAGGTGTGCTTGCTCTGCTTCATCACTGATGACGGCGTTAGGCGCATACACAAACAAAATGCCTTTGTCAGCGCCGACTTGTTGGCTGTGGCCTTCGACAGTGTTTATCACAAGAGAATCGGTTGAAATAGAAAGTGTTTGTGTAAGGTCACGCAAATACATAAAGCCAAAGTTCACTTTGCTGTCGATGCTTTGCAACTGCCAAACCTCACCATCAAGTTTTTCAACAAGACTCTTCCAATTTTCTGAGCCGTCATTTTGATTTGGAATATCATTTTTTGTGAGTGTTACGCTTGAATTTTCTGCATCATAGATTGTTGTGGAAATATTTGCAACGCCATTTTGTAATTCAAAATATGTTATGTAACTATTTGTCAAATTGAAGTTTTCACCTGTTTCACATGGTGATTTTTCACTGCCAATATAGGCAAAACTTTTGCTTACTTTTGCACCAGATTCTGCTCGACCTGCAAAAGCACCAACGGTATCTGCCTCAAAAAGTTTTGTTGTGCCTTCATTGTCAAAGTCCTCAAGAGGATAAGCATAGACATAAGAACTTTCAATAGTGCTTGTTTCGGTTGCAAAACCCACAAGTCCGCCGGCAAAGGTGTTTGTGCCTTCCTTGTTTACAACAACTTTGTTTATTCCGTCCGCAAATTTGTAAAATTCCACAGCACAGTTTGTCACACTTCCTTCATTTCTGCCTACAAGACTTCCAACAAAAGATGCTGTTGCTTCCACCGAAAGTCCGCCAATTGTAGCGTTTGAAATTGCTCCGTAGTTTACTCCCGCCAGAGCACCAACGTAAGAGGCATCTGCTGTCAATTTGCTGCTCACATATTTGCCATCTTCTTGTCCGTTTTGTTGATAAATCACATCGATATAAACATTGTTGATATTTCCACGGTTCACTGAAGCAACAAAGCCGGCATAAGTTGTTTGATTGTCAACAGATTGATTTTTTGCGGTCACATTTCCAACGAATGTAAGGTCATGCACAGAGCCATACAATTGATTGACAAATGTTTCACTTTCGCCAGTGAGTGTGAGAGTGGTTGTTTGATTAAGCCCAAAAACAGAACCGCGCAGTTCGTTGAAACTTGACCAATCTTGCAAGGTCATGTCGTTCATAATCTGATAGTGCAAGTTTGTGTTGATGTGTTTCAATTCTTCACTGCTGTAAATTCTGATTGCTGTTTCATCGCTTTCACCGTCCGCCACAATCACACGAATTTTCAAAATTATGTCCTTGTTGTAAACTTTGTATTTTGTTTGTCCGTCAACATCAAGATTATAGAAATAATTACAGAATTGTCCGGCATTTTCATCATCTTCCCCATTGCCGACAATATCATCATAATAAAGTGCAATTTGGTCAACAGGCACATCATAAACTGCTTCCAAATTTCCGTCATCTTTCATGCGATAAAGCAAAAGCACCTCAGTTCCGTCATTTGCTCTTTTAACCATATCATTTGGCACAAGATAAAGATAATCCACTCCGCCTTGATACATTGTGAAACTGAGATTAAAGTTTTGTCCAACAGTCATTGTTTGCACATCAAAAGGTGCATTTGCCGCGTAGATAGGATATATTCCCAAATCATTGGCATCTGCCGGCAAAACATTTGTGCTTATCAAAAATTGACTTTGCTCAAAAGCATTAAAGTAAATCTGTCCATCTTGAGTTTGATTTGTCCAATAAACGTGCTCAACACGATTGACGTTTTTGATGACAAGTTCTATCTCGGTCATACAATTTGAGCCATGCCCGTCGTCATAAGAGATTGTCAAAATATCATTAAACACAAAATCAAATTGTGTGGAATTGGCGATAACAGTAAAACTCAGCACTCTGCCACCGGAAATGTATTTTATGGAGTCAACAGTGTAGTGTGCATTTTGTTTAAGTTCGGGTCTATCAAAATATCCTGAAGCATTATCTTCACGGAATGCATCTTGTGTGGAAGTGAATGTGAAATAAGAAAGGTCGTTTGTGTAGGTTGGAATATTGTCATCAGTTCTTAAAGTTATTGTGACATTGATTCTGGATTTTGCCAAATCTTCGTCGCTTGTTGTCAACGTTTCAGTTGTGTAGAGTTGTGCATATCTTACTGATGGCAAAACAGCGCGAACAGAGTAAAAACTTTCCAGAGCAAAAACTCTGACAAGTGTTTGAGATTGATAGTTGTCATTAAAGCCATGGAAAAGCACCGCAACATAACCCTTAAACGCAGTTGTGCGAAGTGTAAGTCTTTGAGTGTTTATGCCAAACAACGTGCCATCAATATCTGAGAAACAGTTGAAATATGTCGTTGCAACATATGTGATGTCTTCATCTGACAAAAACAAATCTTCAGCACGTTGCATCGCACCGTCAAAAGAATCCAGATGTTCGGTTGTCTGCAATCTTTGCAAGTAATTTGTGTCCGAAATTGAAAGAAATTTGAAAGTTATTCCATCCGTTGAAAGCGAATCGTAATCAAATTTGAGTGGCAGATTTGTGCCTGCTTCCAATTTCAATCTTGACAAACTTTCGCTTGAAACGGAGGACTGTCCTATTCCGCCATCGGAAGTCAAAACATAATTTTGTGTGCTTGTTGTGTCTGTGAACACATTGGAAGATTGCTTGTTGCCATTTTCAATCGAAGCACTTTCCAAAGGCATAAAGGCAGTTATGGCAAATTCTTGAGATTTTTTGCCGGTCACATGTTCAAACCAGAATTTTGTGGAACTTTCTATGTCCGAAGAATTGAGAGTGACACTGAATGAAACAATAACATAGTCATCGCCCCTAGTTTCAATCAATCTTGAAAATTCAAAATAAGGATTGTTGTCTGAAGCCAAAAACAGATCACTTTGTCCAGTCATTTGATTGTAATTTAGCGATGTCAAGCCATTGATTTTGAAAGAATATTCCAAAGTTTTGTTTGAACTGCTTTTTGAAGAAACATATCTTCGCAAATATGCCTCATCAATTGGTGTGCCGTCTCCCTTTGAGATATCAAAAGATGCACCTTCCGAAATGTGATACAGGTTAAGTTTGACTATGGAAAGTTTTCTGGCATCACTTCGAGGCTCAAATGTAATTTGCAAATCTTCAATAACGTCAGTGACAAGTTGCCCTGCAAGAAGATTTAACTGAGCGCCGCTTTGCAATTCGGAAGAATAAAGCATTTGTCCTTGCTGAGTGAAAGTCAGGTTTCTGCCTCGATACAAAATTCTCAAAACGCGACTGATGTCGTATTGACCATCGTCACCTATGATGTTCAAGCCGCTGAGCGCGGACTGTTGAAGATTAATTCCAACACGAAACATGTTGTTGTCCAAAGCAACGCCATCATCAGGTCGAAGTGTAACATTCAGCGCACGACCAGTCGAATTTGAATAAAACGAATAGACATCTAAAGGTATTTCGTTTGGAACATCGTTGTAACTGACTATATCCCCATTTTCGTTTGAAACATCAACACCTTCCACAGTGTATGCCGTTTCAATGCGTACATTGGTGTCTTCAGTGACAAAGTCATACAAGTAGTTGCGATATTTTATGCGAAGATAAAAACGAAAGTTTCCATACAAACGCGTCTTGTCTGTGTCAAAAGCGTTTAAAACAAAATTGAAAGTATAATTTCTTTCCCCTTCCTGAGGGTTTATGACACTGGTCACTTCAAAATTGAAATATTGACTGTAATCCGAAACGGAAAGTTGTTTTCCACTTTCGTTGCAAACAACAGCCTCCAAATCAACAGGCACAGCAGAATTTACAACAAGTGCACCTTTGATGTTGGAGCGGTCCTTGTCATTGCGCTTAAGATAAAAAACTTCTTCGTCTTGACGAGGTTGTCCATCAACATAAAGCGACTGTCTGTCACCGTCACCATCACTCAAAATCAAACTTTCAACAGTGGCATTTTCCAAAACTTCAAACGAAAGTACTTCACTGCGTGTTGTAGGCTTTGCGGCAAGATACGCGATCAATCCAATTTGTTGGCCAGAGTAATTTTCGCCTACTGTCAAAACATCATCAACGAGTTGTGCGACAACGTTTCCATTTTCGTCTGTAAGTTGTTTATTTTCTATATCTTCGTTGTTGGCAAAAGCCCATTTGATGTCAGTCACATTTGCTGTTTGTGGCTGATAATTGAAAAACTGTTCCGCCTTCAACTTTTTTGAAACATTTTTCACGACAAATTGATTTGTCCTGTTTTCTTCAGAATCACTTCTGACAATCTCAATTTTTTCGATAATAGTCTTTACGGACACTTCAATGATTTGATTTTGTGAGGTATCTTCAATTGAAGTGGCACGCACCAAGGCTTCACCGCTTTTTTCTCCAAAAATAGTAAAGGTGTATGTATCATTGTTTGTGTGCTGTGCATAGTTGGAAGACAACCTGACGCTATCTCCGCCACTGAGCACTTCAAGAAAAACACCTGCGGAAGAATTTTTTAAAGTGGCATTGACTTCTTTTTTCAGATAATTTTCTGCATCGATGTTGTTTGTGTAGATTTCCACCTGATTTGTGTCAAGGGTCAATGAAACCTTGTTTTGACAAGATGCCAAAACCAAACCTCCAAAAATTAAAGTGAAAACACCCACCATAACCAGAGCCAACTTTTTCATGTGTCCTCCAATCATACTATTTGCAAACTTTGCGTTTTTAGTAAAAATTCTCAGTTATATATATTATAATACGCGCACAAGGACAAGTCAAATTTTGTCGAAAGATTTTTTAAAAAATATAAAAATTTTCAAAATTGAAAAAATTAAAAAAAATAAATAGCCAAAAAAATACAAAAAAATTTTTAGAAATATTTTTCTTCAAGTAATCAATCTACAAGCGGGATAAATTCAAAAAAATACAAAAAAAGTGAAAAAAATAATAAAAAAATACAAAAAAAACGATTTTTTTGCATTTTTTTGAGTATTTTTTGGCATTTTTTATTATTTTTCGATTTCTTTAAATTGGTATTTTTGTTTTGTGGATTGTCCTCCTCTGATATGTTTTTCGGAAAAATTTTGATCCAAAATCTTTTTCACTTGCTCATACAAAGCAGAGTCAACCATTTGCAATCTTTTTGAAATATCATTATGCACTGTGCTTTTGCTGAGATTGAATATCTTAGCTGTTTGTCTTATGGTTTGTTGCATTTGGACAACATAGTTCGCTTCCTGCAGTGTACGTTCTTTTATATATGATTTCATAAAAATCCTCCACAGACAAAAAAATGTCTTTAAGATTTTTATGAAAGATTTTGTCAAAACATGCGTTATATTGTCGAAAAAGATAAAAAATAAGGCTTTTTTTGCCTTATTTTTTCAAGTTTTCAATTAACTCCGCAATCTGAGTGATAGTTTTGACCTTGCTTATCTGATCGTCTGGAATGGATATTCCATATTCCTCTTCCAAAGTCATCAACATTTCAATCACGTCCAAGGAATCAGCACCCAAATCATCAACGATATCAGATTCTGGTTTGATAGTGTCCTTTGAAATGCCAAGTTGTTCTGCAACCAGTTCCTTAACTTTGTCTATAATCATGTGTCAACCTCCATGATTATGATATCATATCGGGAGCCATTTTGCAACTTTTTTTGTCATTTTTTATTTATTTTCACGACAAAATTACTTGTTTTGCAAATTGAGATAGTTGTTTGGATCAACTTCTGTGCCATTGTGCATCAAGGTGAAATGCAAGTGATTGCAGTTGAAACCACTTTCATAACCGGAAGAATCAGACGCACTGCCAATCACTTGTCCTTTGACAACCCGATCTCCCTCTTTTACATCTGTTTCTTCGCCCAAAGAAGCATAAACACTGACAAAGCCGTCAGAATGTTCGATAGTGACAACTTTTCCGTCCAATGTGTTGTCTTTCACCGACTTGACAATGCCGTCACTTACAGCCATAACAGTGTTGTCATCAGATGAAAAGTCAACAGACAAGTGAATTTCGTATCTTTTTGCCCCCTCCACATGTTGCAATCGTGTATCGCTGTAGTCTTTTATGATTTGCGCGTTGTTCATCGGCAGTCCAAATTCTGGCATTGTTGTTGAAACGTCAACCTCCTCCCCCGGAATGCTGAAAGCAATTGTCAGTGCTATTGCCAACGCAACCACGCACACAACAGCCACAGCACCGATGCGTTTTAAATTTCTTTTGAATACATTGTCTTTTTTTATTTCCATTTTAAACCTCCACGCTCAATTTTTTGACTGAAATTTCAAATTTTAAACAGAAAATTCAAAAAATTTTTAAATTTATACGCAAATTTTGATTGTATTTGCAAAAATCAATAGCCAGTCAACAACATAGGAAAACCGACAACAACCTGATTTTCTTTAATCGCCAACTGCATATTTACTTTTTTATTTTGCAAATACACACAATCCGAAAAGTATGGTGTGTAGGCGTCAATAACAACAAAATCTCCCATATCCTCCCTTAAAACAACCTCTGCTTTCAGTTTTTCAAACAACTCTTCAACATCGACTTCTTGAAAATATAATTGCATGCATTGCATATCTTGCTTCAACTTTGATAGATTTTCTTTGGCGGTTTGCCAAGAACAGTAATTAAACATCAAATAGCCCGAACTGACCGCTTCAACTGGCAATTGTATAGAAAAGTCGTGCGGCGAAACAAAACAAACTTGCTCAACATTGTCAAGTTGAAAAATAGGATTTTTTTCAATTTTAAAAAACATTGTTCCACACAGACAACCCAACAGAGCAATAAAAACAAAAAGTTTTTTCATATATGGAATATTGCCAACAAATGAAAAAACAAAACAAAAAAACACCTAAAAATAGGTGTTTTTTATAAAATTCGTAACTTTCACTTGGCAAGAAGATAAACAAAAACAATCACAGCGGCGACAGAAACCAAAAGTCCAAACCAATTTACGATTGAATCCCAGTTTATTTTGATCTTATTTTTTGGCTTTTTGACTTTTTCTTCAACTTTTGTGAGTTCTGGCACAGTTTCAACTTTTTTCTCTTCCTGTGCCTGCGATTGCCTAAGTTCTTTTGGTGGCTGTGGCACAAAAACCTTGTTTTCTTCCATAAATTTCTCCTAAAACATATCAATTTTAAACAAAATCACAACAAAAGTCCAGCAAAAATGCCTACAAATCAGCATTTTTCCAAATATTTTGGTCATATTTTGTTTCCAAAGTCTCCACAACCACAGTCAAAATGTATTTTTCGCCGCTATAAAAACTCACTTCTTTTGGTGTGACTATATAGTTACAAAAAGTGATTTTGTTTCCGCCATGCAGAATATCATCAAAATAGTAGTATCCGTCATCAGCCTTTTCAAAATGCTCCGTCGTGATAAAATCGAAAAATGTGTCATTGTCAACGCCAAAAAGTTTGGCTTTTACACGCACCCTCACATCTGCATTCAGATCGGTGGCATTTATTTGGATAGTTTGAGGAACATTTTCGTTTGGCAAAAAAGAGCCATCAAAAGTCAGCGATGCCACACTGGCCTGGTTTGGGGCCACAGAAACAGATATTGTATCGCCAACAATCAAATCGGACTTTGTGCTCATGAATGTCAAAGATGACAAATATCCAAGCACTCCCAAAACAATTGATATTACAAGTGCGACAGCCAAAATTATCACCGAAAACAGCCATGCGACATCTTTTTTGCTCATATTTTTATTTTTTGCGTCGCTGTAGATTTTATTCTAATCAAAAACAAAACAACAGCAAAATCATGCGTTTTTGCTTTGTTTTTTTCTTCTTCCGTCCCTTTCTCGCCTAAAATTTTCAATTTGCACGCGTCTAAAATCCTGGCTTTCGGCTTGCAGAGCAAGTTTTTTCTTGACCCATCTGTATTTTTTGTTGCCATAAACAGTGTCGTAAGATAGTATTGCGATCCCTTGCAAAAGATAGAAATAATAAGAACAAAAACGCCAAAGAAGAAGTGCCCAGAATGTGTTTCCAGTCAAATAATCACTAAACAATGCAGCAAAAGTAATTTCGTTCATTCCCGTTCCTCCAGGCAGTGGAATAAAACTTGCAGCAAGTTCTATCAACGCAGAAAATATGAAAAACTCACCATACGAGCCAATTTTGCCGCCCTGATATGGAAAAATCAAATAAATAAAGTAAGGTATCGAATAAAGACACACAAGCCGCAATGTATTCAAAATAATTTGCAGGAAAATATCATACTTTGCGTGGCCATATTCTTTCATGATTTTCTGGTAATCTTCCACTATTTGCATAACTTTGGCGTACATTTTGTCGTAATCTTTGATTAAGTGCAGTTTTGCCAAAAGTTTAAGCCCGCCGGAAACAACTTTTTCGCCAAGTTTTTTCGAGAACGAGAAAAACAAAATCACAGCAATCATCAAAAAGCCCAAAATAAATCCGATGACACTGGCTGCAGAAACAAGAGAGGACATTCCGTTTGTAAAAGAAATAACCAAACAAACAAAACAGATGATTATCCAAGTTGAATTTTGAAACAAAAGTTTTGCAATAGGAATTGACAGTGCAGTTGGAGCAGGCACATCTCTGTTTGTAAGATATGTGACCATAAACGCTTGTCCGCCTGTGGAAAGTGGTGTTATTGCATCATAATAATGCAAAATTGCCAAAGATTTGTATGACAAATGCCAACGCGAACGCATTGTTTTGCGATAAATCATTCTGTGAATTGACACAACCTCAACAAAAACAATCGCTGCAAGCAAAAGAAGAACATAAAAGAAATTTTCAATCTTTATGTTGAGTATGTTAAGCGGCGAAAAATCATCAGTTGTAAAAATATTCCAAATCAAAATGGCTGCAACAAGCACCAGATTGAAAATAAAAAATATAATGCTGCTGATTCTTTTCTTTTTGCTGTTTGATTTGGAAACTTCTCTTGTGGCTTCTTCAATCTTTTCTTCAACTTTTTTGCTTTCTTCTTCAGAAAGTTTTTCATTTTGGATTTGTTGAAGTTTTTTTGCTTTTTTTTCTTTAATTTTTGTCAAAGCGCGCGAAAAAAAAGACTTCTGCTCTTCGGTCAAAATTACTTCATCTTTCTTTTCAATCTCGGCTTTTTTTCTACTCATGAGAAGCATTATAACAAAAAAAACAACTCCTGTCAAACAAGAGTTGTATTTTTAAGAATTTTAGTACAAATCTTTCAAATTTTCACCGTAAAAGTGAATGCCTTTTTCAACAACCAAAGTTGAACGCAAATTTGCAATGTCCATATTTTGGAAAGTACTGAAATTGTCTGTGGTCATTTCTTCAACAAGTGCATCTAAATAAGTCTTATTTGAGAAAATGTTCAATCTTGTGCCTGCCAAAATCTTAATGTTTTCAGGGTCTTTTGATATATCAAAATCTTTTGTCACACCAAAAAGGTTTTTCACCTCGCCTGCATAGAAGAACAAATACATTCCGTCGCTTGTTTTGACAAGTTGTGAAATATCTCCCACTTTTGCATTGCCTTGATTGTAAAGTTTGACGATGGCATCTTTGGCATCATCATTGTTGGAGAAAGTGTCAGAAACGATAGCCTCTCCGCTGTTGTCAATGCCGGCAACAGCACATCTTTCGGAATTCACATAAGTTGTGTCAGAATTGTATGGATTGAAGAAATTGTCTCTAAAATATTCCGCTCTTTCGATGGCAATTTTTTGATTCCTGTTTGGCAGAAATTTGTTGTTGTAATATTTGACATAGTCTGTTTTTGTCATTTCGGATTTTGTTAAATCTTCTTCACTCACATCATCTTCCGTGATAGGTTGCAAAAATTCAAAGCCAGACATTGAATTTTCTATCATTTCACGGAAAACGGTCAGAGGTACTTTGTATTCCTTTTCATCTCCGTCTTTCATTGTCACAGTCATGGAATCATACACTTTTTGCAACTCAGTTTCTTTTCTGTCGCCAAGCACATCAGAAATGTTGTTTGCCTCGCTGTATGCTTTTTTCTGGTCGTCGTTAAAGTCAAATCTCATGTAAGCAATATTGAAAAATTTTGATTCTCCAGTTCCTTCATATATATAGTCCATATTTGCGGTGTCCGTCAAAATGCTGCTGTTGAAAGAAGTTGGATTGTCTTTGTATGTCTGAAAATCTGCGCGCACTTTTGAGGAATATCTTTTCAAAATGTCGTCAACAGAAATGTTCATTTCGTCAGCATCTTGATGATTGAGTCTGTTGAATATTTCGGTGTATTTTTCAACTATATAATTGTCGCGTACGATTTCATAGATACGATTCATCTCAAACATAAAGCAATCTTTGTCGCTTGCAAAATGTTTGTAAGAAAAGTTTTCTTCAATCTCTGAAACATATTTGTTGAAAGCAGAGCGCCAATTTCGTTGTTCTTTTGATGTTCCATCAAAAAGCGAAACAATGCAGTCATACATATATTGTTTTGATTCATCTTCTTTAAAATCAAGAACTTTATTGTCAAACTTTCTTACTGGATATTCGTATCTTGTTGTGGTTGCTGGTGTGTTGCTTTTTAAAACTATTTTGCCATCTTGATTTTCCAAATGATAGCCGCGATTGTACTGTTGATAAACTCTTGAATCGGAAGAAGAGTCTTCGGTGCCCGTTTTGTCGCTTGTGCCAGAAATTTCATAATAAAAATCTTTCAAGTTTGAAAAGACTGCATCATAAGTTTGGTCCCAAAGATATGTGGTTTCATTGTCGGTGAAAAGCAGTCCTTTGTCAGCACCAGTGTAATCATCGTCATTTTTTTGCGCTTCATAAAAATTTTTGACAGCCTTGATTGTAAGATGTTGATTGACAATAGTGTTTAGTGTTTGTTCAACCGCTTCCTGTTGACTGTAGCCATAGTTTTGCTGATAGTTGTAGCCATAACTGTTGTAACCTGTCAAAAGTTCTCTTTTTGTGATTTCATCTTTTGTGCCGTCAACATAAGATATCGTGCAAACCACAGCCTCAAAATATTTCTCGTCATTACGCGTGACAAGATTACAGCCCGCAACTGTGGACAAACAAACTATTAAGCATAATATAATCGCAAAAATTTTTCTCTTCATTTTTTCTCCGCAATATTCAAAAAATGCCAAAAAACAGCATTCAACCCTAGTATGATATCACAAATCGCAACAAATTTCAAGCAAATAGCCAAATTTTTTGTAGATATCATTTGATTTAATCTTTTTGCAAAGCCATTTCAAACATCTCGGTCAATTTTTTGACTTTGTCAATCACTTTTCCTGTCAAATTCACTTTTAGAATAGGTGTTTCTTCAAATTTTAAACGCGTATCAAAAAATCCGCTAATATTCGACAATCTTCTATCAATAATCTCCTCGCATTTGTACAAATAAACCTCACATTCAGTGGAATTTATGACAATTTTTCTGACATTAAAATATCCTGCCAAATTTTTCAAATATGCAATGCGACAAAGGTTGTCAACCTCTCGCGGCAAATCACCATATTGGTCTTTTAAGGAATTTTCAGTTTGCTCCAATTCGTTTTTGTTGGAAATATTGGATATTCGACTGTAATACACAATTCGTTCTTCTTGAGAATTTATATATTTTTCACTTATATAAGCATCAAGCACAAGTTCCATCTTTATTTCTTTTTGCGTGTTGGATTTTTCTCCAGCAACCTCGTGCGTCACTTCTTCCAACAACCTAACATACATGTCATAGCCAACTTTCTGCATGTGACCATGCTGCTCCTTGCCCAAAATGTTTCCGGCGCCGCGAATTTCCAAGTCACGCATTGCAATCTTAAATCCGCTGCCAAGTTCCCTGAATTCCTTAATCGCGTCAAGTCGCTTGTAAGCCTCCACAGTGAGCACTTTTGAGCCGTCATAAGTCAAATATGCATATGCCAACTTGTCTGACCTTCCAATTCGGCCACGAATTTGATACAACTGTCCCAAGCCAAGCATATCGCAATCAACAACAAACAAAGTGTTTAATGTTGGAAGGTCAATGCCATTTTCAATAAGTGTTGTGGAAATAAGAACATTAAATTTGTCATCGTACAAATCATTTATCACTCTAGCAAGTTCTTTTTCCTCCATTTGACCATGTGCCACGCCGATTTTTGCTTGTGGCAAAAGGGCATCCACGTGCGACCGAAATTCCATAATGTCTGCCACGCGATTGAAAAGAATAAGCGATTTTCCACCTCGAGCAAGTTCTCTTGCCACAACATCTTTCAAGAGGTCGTCACTATATGAAGAAACATATGTTTGGATAGGCAATCTGTCGCGCGGAGGCGTTGCAATCACTGAAATATCACGGATTCCAGAAAGTGACATGTGCAATGTCCGTGGGATTGGTGTTGCGGAAAGCGTCAAAACATCTATGTCCGTTTTTATCTTTTTTATTTTTTCCTTATCTTTCACGCCAAAACGTTGCTCTTCGTCCAAAACAAGAAGCCCTAAATCTTTGAATTTAAGTTTTTCATTTAATATCTTGTGAGTTCCTATCAAAATATCAATTTTGCCCTCTTGAAGGCGTTTGTAAATATTTTCGGTCTCTTTTGCACTTTTAAATCTGTTCAGCACTTCAATCCTAAGACCAAAATTTTGAAAACGTGCTTTCGTTGAGCGAAAATGTTGCTCAGACAAAATCGTTGTAGGACACAAAAATGCCACTTGTTTGCCGTTGTATGCTGCTTTGAAAATCGCGCGAAAAGCCACTTCTGTTTTGCCAAAGCCAACATCTCCGCAAATCAATCTTTCCATAATTTTTTCGCTTTCCATGTCATTATCGATATCACAAACGGCTTGCGCCTGATCGGTTGTAAGTTCAAACGGACAAGAGTCCGCAAACTGCTTTTCGAGTTGTTCGTCACGAGCAAATTTGAAGCCTTTCTTTTGTTGTCTTTCCTTGTATATTTTTGCCAGACTTAGTGCAATTTCCTGTAAATCAGCCTTTACTTTTTCCTTCAAGCGTGTCCATTCAGAAGAGCCAAGTGCATTCAGTTTTGGATCCTCACCGCCGATGTAGGCTGTCAAAAGATTGGCTTGTTCTGTTGGCAAGTAAAGTAGTGCCCCGTTTTTGTATTCCAAAACAAAATAATCTTTTTCAAAGTGCGTAAGTTTCATGCGAACAATTTCTTTGCATCGACCAATTCCATAAAAAGAGTGGACAACAAAATCCCCTACTTTTGGCAGATAAGAGAAATTTTGTTTTCCGCCATGAAAATTTGCTTTTTTGGTTCGGTACATATCATCAGTACCGATGCCAATAATTTGAAAATCCAAAAAACTGAAAGACTGAGAGAAATACTCGTGACACAAGTAAACATTCACTTTTTGTTCTGTTTTTCCGTCAAAAACTTTGAATGGAATGTTGTTTGTAATCAAAAACTCCTTCAAAATGTCAAAAAACTCACCTGCAAAAAGAAAAACATTTTTTCCTCCCCGCAAGTAAATCTGTAAGTCTGATTTCAAACTTAAAAAATCAGTTATATAACTTTTCTGTCCAACTGTTTTATTTTCAAAATCAGCATTCATTGTGTTTGAAAAAACAGTGCATTTTTCAAGGTCTATGTCCTCAAAATCCAAAAATAAATCTTTTTTACTCCACTGCATTTCTTGACGTGATTTGGACAAAATTTTGCATTCATTTTCTATCTTTATTGGCTCGTCAACAATGATTGTTTGACACAAATCAATCACACTTTGTTTGCCAATTTTAAGAAAAATAGGCGAAAATTGAAAAGTTTGGCAACTTTTTATTGTTTTCATGTTTGAAAAATCAAAATTTATGATTTTTTCAATTTCCTCGTCAAAAAATTCAACTCTTGTTGGATAATCTTGACCAAAAAAAATATCAACAACATCGCCTCGCACAGCAAATTGGCCGAAAGCGTTGACATAATCCACACGCTCAAAGCCAAATTCAACAAGTTTGTCACATAAAGTTTGTATAGAAAGTTCTTGTCCAACCGACAAATTGAAATCTTGTTCAAGAAATTTCATGTCAAACTTTGTTGTGAGTGATGATGGCAAAAAAATAAGTCCGTCTAGTTTGTTGGACAAAAAATCTGAGACATTTTTTGCAAAAGGAAAAAGATTAAAGTCGTTCTCCTGCTCGTTTTCTCGACCGCAAGACACAATCTCAACTTTTCTGCCACACTCACAAAGCCCTTTTTTAAGTTTGCTTGCTGTCACAAAATCTCCGCAAAGATAAACAAATTGTTTTTTCAAGCAAAGCCACAGCACTTTTTCTCCAACAAAAAATCCGCCCAAGTTTCCACTTGACGGCAAATTTAATCTTCCTAAAAAGTCAACAAATTTTTCCATGCAAACTCACACAATCAAACTTTCAATCTTTTTTACTGCTTTGTCTATTATTGGCGCAAAAACTTCTTTGTCAAATTTTGACAGCACAAAATCCGAAAGATCCATAGAAATATCCCTTCCTATGCCAACTTTCACACGCTCAAACTGTTCGCCGATATGTCCCACAATACTTCTAAGTCCGTTGTGAGTGCCGGCGGAGCCACGCTCACGATATCTCACCTCTCCTCGCGGAAGGTCAATATCATCGACAACCACCAAAATGCGTGCGTCCTTAAATTTTCCTTTCAAAAGCACCACACTTTCACCACTCAAGTTCATGTAAGTCAACGGCTTTGCCAAAATCACTTTTTGATTTGCAATACTTCCTTCTGCAATCATGGCCTTATATTTTTGTTTGCAAAATTGTAAGTTGTATTTTTCTGCAAGAGCGTCCACGACCGCAAAACCGATGTTGTGGTATGTGCCATCATATTTTTTTTCAGGATTGCCAAGCCCGACAACAATCAACATATCAAACTTCCTCACTTACAAGTTTTGCAAAGGGACCTACACAGGCGCCTTTTCCTATTTTGCTTTTTTCGACATAACTTTGGCATACAAATGCTTCATCACAAACAACGCTGTCATAGATATAATTTCCGCTTTCCAAAATCACACAATGACCAATCACACTTTCGCCTTTTATGACGTTGTTTGGATATATGATTGTGCCTTCGTCTATCTCAACATCAGCATCAATGAATATGGTGTTTTCGCCCAAAAGAGTGACACCGTGTGATTTGTGATATTGCAGAATTCTGTTTTGCAAAGTTGTGAAAGCAAAACTTGCCGATTGCGAATTGTTTACGACAAAAAAATCATCATCGCCAAACTCACTGACCTGAGTGGACAAAATCATTTTGGCATTTTGCAAAAACTCTCCGCGGAAAACATATCCCCTTTTCAGTTTCAAAACGTTCATGCGATTTTTTGAAAAGTGGTCCATAATCTCCAAAAAAGTGGACTTTTTTAAAAGAGGAGTGTCACAGTAAAGCACGGCAACAAATTCAAAGCCTTCGCTTTCACGCTTGATTGTTTCCAAAAAGTTCTCTTCGGCGGGCTCAGTTATTTCTTTTTGTTTGCAGCCATAAGTCGCCATTTTCACCCAATCGATCATCTTTTTGCCACAAAGATCAAATTCACAAGAAAATCCTTGCGTAGGCTTGACCACAATCACAAGAGTTTCTTGTGCCACCCAATCATGATTTTGCGAACTTGTCAATGTTTTTACATCATTTTCTGTTTCGTTCAAAAAATCAAAACTAATTTGATTTTCTGCAACTTTTGTTTCAACTTCTTCTTCTATAACCATGTTGATATTATATAAAACACAAAAAAATTTGTCAACAAACATACATTTTGTTTTTAAAAATCTTGTCAGTGTGGTAGAATAATTGAAATGAAAACAGCAAAACGTAAGTCTTTTTTCAACATATTCTGTTTGTCCGCATTTGTTTTTTTTGTTGGATTATGCTTTATTTTGCCTTTTTTTTCAACAAACAAAACAATGGCATGCTCTCAAATATCTGCAAACGAAACTGTTTTTTCAAGTTTGACGCGAGAAGATGAAAGTTTTTTTTTGACTATGTCTGCAACAAGCCGAAGCAACAGTGATGTGTTTTATCAAATTCAGACAAAAAAAAATAGTTTGGAAAATGATGTCACATATGTGTGCTTCAATTGGTCAGATTTGCAAAGATTGGACTTTAAGATAAATTCTCATTTTATCGAAAACGCCGTGTATGATACTTATGCTTTCAATATGACGTATGTCCGCAGTGAATATCTTGAAAATGCCCCTTCTTTTGGCAACAGCAAAACGGAAGAACTGTCCAAAGACTCTTTGGCACAAAATCCATTCACTCGACTTGACCTGCATTTTTATGAAGACAGTGACATGGATATACAACTTGACAATTATTCTTTCCTTGGTCACGATTTTGGCTTGTATAAATTTGATTTTACATACTCATATTCCTTAAACGACGAAATTTCCTCACGCTCTTTGGGTGAAATAATTGTTGCGATTTTGCCTGACGACATAGACAAAATTTCTGCCGGAGAAGTTCCTACAATCGTTTATTCAAGGTCAAGTTCAAATGCTTTGTTGAATGTTTTTAATTGCTCGTTGTCTTTGCCGGTTTTTAAATATGTCAATCCCGACCATATTCAGTGGATTGCATACGGCACTGATATTTACAACACAAGATATTGCCTTACACAACAATTGGTGGAAGATGAAAGTATGGATTTTGCAAATTATTTGCCGATGTGGCAATCATATGACAATACCGGACTTTCGTTTGTTTTGGACACAAATGAAATAGAAGGCACTTGGAATGTGCGATGTATTGTACGCAACAGCGATGGCACAGAAAAATATTTGCAGCCGATTGTGGTTGAAGGTCTTTCAACCGTAAAAATCCAACCTCCAGACAGAACTTGGCTGATCCTTCTTGTTGTTTTTGTATGCGTGGCAGTTTTGGTAGTTGTTTCTTTGCTGTTTACGTATATCATGAAAAAACATGAAAAGGTGTGGTGAGTATGAAAATAAGCAGTGCAATATATCTCACTTCTGCGGTCAGCGAAGATGGAATTTTGAAAGACGACTGCCCAGAAGTTGCTTTTGTTGGAAGAAGTAACGCCGGGAAAAGCACACTTATAAATTGCATTTGTGGGCAAAAAAACTTGGCAAAAACTTCGTCAAAGCCAGGACTGACAAAAATGATAAATTACTTTTTTGTCAACAAACAGTTTCGAATAGTTGATTTGCCGGGATATGGATATGCACAAACAGGTCAAAAACACATAGCAAACTGGGCAGGGCTTATGGAGAAATATCTGCTCAGTTCTCCGAGCCTTAAAACAGTGTTTGTGCTTATGGACAGCAGAAATACTCCAAGTGAATTGGACAAAATGATGTTAAATTTTCTTAATACATACAAAATACCATATATCATTATTGCCACAAAAGTTGACAAACTTGCCAAAAGCAAAATTCCGCAAGCATGCAACATGATTGCCAAACAACTTGGAGTGAGAAAAGAAGTTGTTATGCCATTCTCAGCAGAAAATTTCACCGGAAAAGAACAACTTTTGGAATATTTGGAAGGAATAATAAATTAAAACCGCTTGAGCGGTTTTTTTTATGCCAAAACAACATAAAACAAAATGGAAACAAACTGCAATGAAGAGCCTAAAAGCACAAACAAGTGCCAAATGCTGTGAATATATTTTATTTTTCTGCCAAAAGCAAAGAAAACTGCACCTACTGTGTACGCAATTCCGCCGGACAGAAGCCACCAAAAGCCTTCTGGTGCAAGATATTGGAAAAGTGGAACAATGGCAACAATAATACTCCAACCTAATGCAAGATACAGCACCATGGAAAGCGGCTTCCATTTGTACATATTGACGGCATTGAGTACGATGCCCAAAATTGACAATCCCCACACAACAGCAAACAGCGTATAACCCCAAGCAGGTGCTTGCGAAAGTGTGATCAAACAAAATGGTGTGTAAGAGCCTGCAATCAACAGAAAAATCGAGCAATGGTCAAAAATCCGAAATACTTTTTTTGCTCGGTTTGGACGCAAAAAGTGATAAATAGCACTCATTGTGTATGCCACAATCATGCAAAGACCGTATATCCACATGGAAAGAATTCCAACCGCGTCAAGTTTAAGATGTGCAAAAACCACACCAATCACAAGAAAAACAATTCCAAAGCCTCCTCCAACTATGTGCGTGACAGCATTGAAAATTTCCTCACCCTTGGTGAATTTTGGCAAACTTGTATCATATTGTTTTGACATACTTTAACTCAATCAACGTTTTTTTAATATCCATTGGTCGTTGACAAAATCCAAATCTTTTATCTTAAGTTTTGGAAGCCCTATCTCGTCGTCAAATCCGCAATCTTGAATGGCGTACCACTCTTCTGCCACGCGTTTGCAAACAGAGTAGGTGTCATTCATAAGTTTTTCACTTCTTTGACGATCATCAGCGATTGTTTTGTCAGCAACTATTGGCGTGCAAATAGCAAAATACACTTGATAGGAAAATTTTCCGTTTCTTTTTTTCTTTCTTTTGAAAAGTGCCACAATAGGAAGCAGCGGCACATCGTTTTTTACTGCTGTTTGAAATGCACCACGTTTAAATGGCCTGATTTCACGATAAAATGGCCAAAGTGAAGCCTCAGGATTAAACAGAATTGGATTTTTCTTTTTCAGAAGATAGGCAAGGTCCTCGTTAAATTTTTTCATTCCGGACAAACTGCTGCTTGGAATAGGTATGCCCCCGAGTGAACGCAAAAAGAATCCCGTTGAGCGATTTCGAATATTTTGTTCCAAAGTTGTGAAATAAATTTTTCGCCAAGCAAAAACATTTGTTCCGACCGACAAATCGTCAAACAAATGAACATGGTTGCAAGTGATAACAAACGCCTTGTGTCTCATTTTTTTTCTGTTTTCGTTGCCAAAACTGTACAATCTTCTTTTAAAAACCATATACGGATTGAACACCATTATTGCCAAAGCACGAAATATAACACACCAAATACGAAAAAATATATTTCTTGGACGAAAAGAATAGGATTCGTCAAAAACCATCTTTCTTTTGCCTTGTCTGATAGGCTTCATGTGTTCCGAAGTGATATCTGGTCTTTCTATGCCATCTTTATCAATCAAAACTTCACCTCAAAGTAAATTTTTGTATGATGAGTATAACATTTTGAAAAATTTGTGTCAAATGTAAATTCAACTTAAACTAACTTTTTTGCAAGTTGAAACATAAAAAAATATATCATTAGCAGAAAAGAGGAGTTGTAAATGGCAAATTATTTTGGCACAGATGGCATACGCGGTGAATTTGGCAAAACTTTGACTTGCGGGCTCGCCTTTGCAGTAGGAAATGCTTTGACGCAAATAAAAAGAAATCCAAACATAGTGATTGGTCACGACACCAGATTGTCCTCCGACGCGCTGTCGCTATCTTTGAGCGCAGGAATTGTGCAAGGCGGCGGAAAAGTGGTGAGTGTTGGCACGATTCCGACTGCAGGTATTTCTTTTTTGACTGCAACGGAAAAATTTGACTTTGGTGTGATGGTGACGGCGTCACACAACCCTCCCGCCTACAATGGCATAAAAATATTTGACAAAACGGGCAAAAAACTTTCTGACGAACAAGAAGAATTTTTGGAAGAATTTTTCAAAAGCCAACAAATAAACGAATTTTGTGGAAATTATGCGGAAAAATTAAATTTGCAAAAAAAATATTTTAAACATCTCGTTGGTGCCGTCTCAACAAATTTTGACGGATTGAATATTTGTCTTGATGCCAGCAACGGCTCAGCAAGTTTCATTGCACCGAAAATTTTCAAAAAACTTAGTGCAAAAGTTCACACCTTTGCTTGCGGTGGCGACGGCAGAAAAATAAACACAAATTGTGGCTGTTTGCATGTGCAAAACCTACAGAAAAAGATGAAACAAACAAATGCTGACGTAGGTTTTGCTTTTGACGGTGATGCCGACCGTGTGATTGCAGTGGATAAGAATTTGAAGATTTTTGATGGTGACAAACTGCTTTATATCTTGGCAAAAGAGATGAAAAATCAAGGCACTTTGTATGCAAACTCGGTTGTTGGAACAAGCCACACAAACACCGGCATTATGGTTGGACTGAACAGAAACAAAATCAATTTAATCCGCACAGACATTGGCGACAAATATGTGATAGATGCCATGGACAAAATGAATCTCACGCTTGGTGGAGAGCAATCCGGACACATTATCATAAAAACACACGCTCACACAGGCGATGGAATTTTGACTGCCCTAAAAATTTGCGAGATAATCAAAAAAAGCGGAAAAACATTGGGTCAGTTGTTTGATGCAATGGAACTGTCTCAGTGCAATATCAATATTCCAGTGAAAGACAAAATAAAAGTTTTGAATAACGAAGAACTTAAAAATCTGACAAATCAGATTTTCTGTCAAATTGCCCCCGCCGGACGAATTTTGGTGCGTGCAAGTGGCACAGAAGATATCGTGCGTATTATGGTGGAGCACCCCGAAAAAGTTGTTGCGGAAACCTTGGCAAATCAGATAAAAAACTTTATAGAAAAGATTTAAAGTAAAAGAAAAGGCGCAAAAAATCAAAAAAATGCGCTTTTTTTTATTGCATTTTCCAAAAAAATGTGATATTATAAAGTCGTTCAAAAAATAATGGCCCCTTGGTCAAGTGGTTAAGACACCGCCCTCTCACGGCGGTATCGTGGGTTCGAATCCCGCAGGGGTCACCA
>CANPYI010000004.1 GCA_947588355.1 uncultured Clostridia bacterium | reverse complement strand
GTGACCCCGACGGGATTCGAACCCATGATACCGCCGTGAAAGGGCGGTGTCTTAACCGCTTGACCACGGGGCCAAAATTTTGACTGTCTCAGTATAACGTAATTTGTCGTTTTAGTCAAGTGTTTTTTGAAATTATTTCATAAAATTTTAATAATTGTTGATGTAGGTGATATATCGTCTGCTTGAGTTTGTTGCACATGGTAATATTTACATAGGGGATATATCGCTTATGAAAACAACAGACGCAATTATCAAAAGAATACAACAACTTTGTGACCAAAAACAAATTTCAGTCAACAAGTTGGCAACAATATCCGGTTTGGAGCCAAGCACAATCAAGAGTATTTTTTATGGCAAAAGCAAAAATCCTGGCATAAACACCATAAGTGCTATGTGTGACGGCTTGGGTTTGACGCTGTTTGATTTTTTTGATTGCGAATTGTTTAAATCTCCGTTGGACGATTGATATGGAAAAAGAGGAAATGGAAAAGCAAAAAACAAAAGTTGTGACAAAGAGTGCCATTCGTTTTTCCAACTTTTTTACAAAGATAAAAGTGCTTGCAAACAAGGTTTTGTTTCCCGACGACATTAAATGTTGCTTTTGCGGAGTTGATATTCCAAATTTTGACGAAAGGCCTTATTGCGACAGGTGTGCAAAAACTTTGCCATTCAATGTTGGGCATAAGTGTGTCATTTGTGACCAACCAATTGAAAGCGAGGCCATCGTCTGTGATTTTTGTCAGAAAGAGAAAAGATATTTCAAAAAGGCATTTTGTCCATTTTTGTACGAAGGGGCAGTCAAAAAAACCATCCTTGCGTTTAAAGACAACAATCAACGATATCGAGCAAAGGCGTTTGCCAAAATTATTTCAAACTGCTTGTCAGATATAAAAATTGATTTTGTCACTTACATACCAATGACAGACAAAAAACAAAAGAAAAGGTCTTTCAACCAATCCCAACTTTTGGCGGAGGAGATAGCAAAAATTTTGCAAAAACCTGTTTATTCTTGTTTTGAAAAGAGGCGAGATTTGAAGGCGCAGAAAAATCTCACGTACAGGCAAAGGCGGGAGGCTCTTGTTGGAACTTACACCTTAAAACAAGTCAAACTAAAAAAGACTGACAATGTGTTGCTTGTTGACGATGTGATCACAACTTGTGCAACGGTTGGATATTGCAGTGGCCTTTTGTATCCAAAAGTCAACAATATTTATGTCTGCGCCATTGCCAGAGAAACTTTTAAGGGAAAAAATGAGCGAAAAGATTTGTAAAAAAACACTTTTAATCAAAAAAATATATCAAAAAATTTGTTTGAAGGCATTTTTTATGCCATATTTTACGGAAGTCTGGCATTTTTTGGAAATATTTAAAAAAAAATTTATTTTTTTGTTGAAAAATGTTTGGAAAATTTTTTTTATTGTGCTATGATTTGAATGTAATCAGATTTTCAAGAATATTCTTGAAACATTTTGAGACAATAATTTTGAATTATTGGAGGATAAATAAATGAACTTTTTATCTACTTTAGGAAAAATTGCAACTTCTTGGTATGATTTGTTTCAACCAGGTGAAGCCTTAGCAGATTGGGGTTGGGTTAAAGATTTGATGGGCGTATTGTCCACAGTGCTTTGGGTTATTTTGGCATTGGTTGGTGCTGCAGGTGGTATCTATGCCGTTTATGTTGGTATCAAAATGGCAAGGGCAGACAGTGCCGAAGCGCGTGAGGAAAACAAAAAGCGCCTTGTAAACATTATTATATCAATCGTTGTTGTCATTGTTTTGATTATCTTCTTCAACACATTCTTGCCTATGATTATTGGTGCTTTCTATAAAGGAGATAACAAGTGGGAGATTCCTGGACAAGACGGAACAGGAGACACTGCCGTTCGTGCAGCAGTTGACAATGTGAAATTGCTTTTGAGATTGTATTGATTTGATTCTGTTTAAAAAGCACTCGCAAAACGAGTGCTTTTTTCTTTTGTTTGCTTGCCTTTTGAGTGAAAATTGATTAAAATAATTTCGTGGCACTTACAGGTATTATTGAAGATATTGTTTTTCGAAATGACGAGAACGGCTACACTGTGGCAAGGTTGGAACGTGAAGAAGGCGTTGTCACGGTTGTTGGCAGATTTGTTGATGTGCAAATTGGCGCAGAGGTCTCTTTGGAGGGAAAGTTTGAAAAGACCAAATATGGCGTGCAATATTCTTTTTCATCGTATGAAATGTCCGCTCCAAAAAGTTTGGCGGGCATTGAAAAGTATTTGGGCAGCGGTCTAATTCGCGGCGTTGGGCCAATAACGGCAAAAAAGATTGTGGAAGAATTTGGCCGTGAAACTTTGGACGTGTTGGAATACACTCCACAAAAATTGGCGCAAATTTCTGGTATAAGTGAAAAGAAAGCAGTGGAAATTGGCTTTTCTTTCAAAGAGCATCGTGATGTGCAAAACACCATAATTTATTTGCAAAACTTTCAAATCACCACAAACATGGCACTGAAAATCTATAATGTTTATCGTGAAAAAACAGGCGAAATTGTCAAAAACAATCCTTACAAACTTGTGGAGGACATTGACGGCATCGGCTTTGTGACTGCCGACCGCATTGCGCAAAATGTGGGCATTCCGGCAAACTCGGTCTTCCGTGTGCGTGCGGGACTCATTTATATCCTCAAAACTTCTTGCGAGAAAAATGGCAACACCTATTTGCCGAAAAAAATGCTGATGGACGAGGCGGCAAAACAACTTGAACTTGTTTATGACGAAAATGAGGCTGTTTTTGGTGAGGCGTTTGACAGTTTGTGCATGGACAAGACGGTTGTGACCACTTGGGTGGACAACAGCGAGATTGTCATGCTTTCGAGATATTATTTTTATGAAAATACGATTGCACAAAAACTTGTGTGGCTGAATTCTTGTCAACAACAACTCAATTTGGATATTTCGGAAGATATAAAAAATTTTGAACAACTCAACCACATTGTTTTTCATGACGAGCAGAAAAAAGCGATTATGGGGGCAATAAACAATGGCGTGTTTGTCATCACGGGTGGGCCCGGCACAGGCAAAACGACAATCATAAAGTGCATATTGGAGATTTTACGCTCGCAGCACAAAGAAGTTTCACTTTCCGCACCGACGGGCAGGGCGGCAAAACGCATGAGCGACAGCACCGGCACAGAGGCAAAGACAATTCACAGACTTTTGGAAGTGAATGTTTTAAACAATGACAAAAGTTTTTTTGTGCATGACGAAAGCAATCCATTAAAAACTGATTGTGTTATCGTGGACGAGGTGTCCATGGTTGACGCACAACTTATGTGCAGTTTGCTTAAAGCAATGCCACGCGACTGCAAACTTATTCTTGTGGGCGACAAAGACCAGTTGCCTAGCGTTGGCGCCGGAAACGTTTTGGCGGATATTTTGCAGAGCGGCGTGATTGAATATTGCATGCTTTCAAAGATTTTCCGACAGGACGAAAAAAGTTTGATTATCACCAACGCACACCTTATCAATGAGGGCAAAATGCCGCTTATTGACAACACAAGTTTGGACTTTTTCTTTGAAAGCAAAGACGACCCAGAGATTATCAAAAACACAATTCTGGAACTTGTGACAAGGCGTTTGCCAAAATATCTTGGCATAGAGCCAAAGCAAATCCAAGTGCTTGCACCACTCAAAGCAGGTGTTTGTGGAATAGAAAATCTCAACAAAACGTTGCAAGAAAGCATAAATCCGCCAGCCTCAAACAAACGCCAATTGGAATTTTCCCGCATCATATTCCGTGAGGGCGACAAAGTGATGCAAATGAGCAACAATTATGATTTGGAATGGACACGTCATGGCAGATATGCAGACGAGGTCGGCAAAGGTGTTTTTAATGGTGATATCGGCATGATAAACACAATTGACCCTATGACCGGCGAGGTGATTGTGGAGTTTGAAGACGGGCGAATTTGCAAGTACACACGGCTTGACCTTTCTGACCTTTCACTTTCCTACGCCATCACCATTCACAAAAGTCAGGGCAGTGAGTTTGACGTGGTGATTATCCCGGCGATTGCTGGACCAAGCATAATTTTGACACGAAATCTTATTTACACCGCTGTGACGCGTGCAAAAAAGATGGTGGTGATTGTCGGCGAAAAGCAATACCTAAAACGAATGGTCTCCAACAAATACACCGCAACGCGTTTCACAAATTTAAAACGACTTTTGATTGAAGCAAACAAAAAAATTGCACAACTTTTTGATTAAAAAAAACGGCTTTTTGCCGCTTTTTATTTTTTTGTTTGTTTTGTTTTTGATTTTGTCGTTTGTTTTATGCTCTTTTTAGTTGAGTTCTTCGATTGGTTTTTATGTGTCGTCTTTTTTGTTTTTACTTCTATTTCTTCTGCCTTTTCTTCTTGCTGTTCCACGTGTGCAGGTGTTTCTTGCATTGTTTGTATGTCTTTTGCTTTTTTCCACTTGAATTTTGAAGTAATTTTTTCTATAAAGTTTTCGCGAGGAGTTATTCCGGCTGCCTCTTGCAGTTGTCGGCGGGTGGTCAGCCATTGTTTCAGATAAAAGATTGCAACCACCACCACTATCGAGCATAGGAGCAAAGTGAGCAAAGTTGTCACCACAGGGAATGTGACGTCTGTCACTGTAAAAAATCTGCCCATTCCTGCCAAAACTGAAATGATAAGCACTGCCGAAGTTGTTACGCATGCGCTACGCAACAAGTTGAGTGGCCAACAAACCCAGACAAGATTTATAAAGCCGACGCAAGTGAGCAGCAGTGTGGCAAGAGAATTAAACTCTGGCTCGGTGAGTGTGGTTGTGTTGTTGTTGAGCACAACCACTATCAGAATGTTCACAAACAGCAAAAGTGCACAAGGAATGGATTTTTTGAGGACTTGTGGAATAAAGTTTCCGCGTATGAGTTCGTTGTTAGGTTGGAAAGTGAGAATAAACGATGGGAGACCAATGATAAACATTTCAAGAAGCAAAAGTTGTTTTGGAGTGAATGGATAGGAAATTCTAAGCACAAGCGTTGTCACGCACAACATTATTGTGAAAAGCGTTTTCATAAGATACAGCACCGAAGAATGTTGCACATTGTTGACAATTTGTCTGCCTTCTTTGACAATGGCAGGCAGAGCAGAAAAGTTGCTTTCCATCAGCACAAGATGAGAGATGTTGCGTGCCACTTCGCTTCCGTCCGCCATGGCGATGGAGCAGTTGGCTTCCTTGAGTGCCAAGGTGTCGTTGACACCGTCGCCGGTCATAGCAACCACATTTCCAGAAGTTTTTAAAGATTTGATAATCATGTGTTTTTGTTCGGGAGTCACTCTGCCAAAAACAGTAAATTTGTCGGCAATTTGTGCCACTTCTTGCAAACTCATGTTTTCCAAAGAAACATATTTGTCACAATTTTCCACGCCAACACGTTTGGCAATTTTGGACACGGTCAAAGCGTCGTCACCAGAGATAATTTTGACATTGACATTGTTTTCCTTAAACCATGCAATTGTTTCAATAGCATCTTTTCTTATGTGATCCTCAAGCGCAAATATTGCAATAAGTTTTCCTTTCTTTCCGACATTTTTTTCATTGTATGGATTGGTGTCTTCCACAAGTCCGATCACTCGCAAACCTTGTTCGGCATAAGAAGTGATTTGTGCTTTTTGTGCAGGGGTTATGTTGCATTTTATGAAACCTATTGCACCGATGTAATATGATTTGCCGTTTTTGAGCGTGGTAACGGAATATTTGCGGGCGGAGGAAAATTCAATAACCTCTTTGACATTTTTTGAAAGTTCTTTTCCAAAATATTCCACAAGGGCAATGCTTGTGGCATTGGTTGTTGTTTGTGCCGCAAGCAGAGTTTTCATGATTTTGTTTATGTTGTCTGCTTTTATGCCGTTTTGAGGTGCAACATCTACAACTTTCATTGTTCCATCCGTGATTGTGCCGGTTTTGTCCAAGCATAGCACATTTGCTCGGGCAAGCATTTCGATAGAATACAAGTTTTTGACCAATGTTTTTTTGCGGGCAAGCTTTATCACGCCAACCGAAAGACCGACTGTGATAAGAAGATACATTCCTGCGGGGATCATGCCGGTGAGCGCACCACTTGTACTTGTGATTGCTTCCTCAATAGTTGAGCCTGCCAAATAAAATTCCTTGAAAAATGTCAACACTCCAACCGGCACAAGAATGATAAGAATGATTTTTATCAAACTGTTTAAGTCTTTGAAAAGGTTGGATGTTTGAGGCTTGAAATCCTTTGTTCGCTCGGCAACAGTTTGGATATAGTTAGATTTTCCAACTTTGTCAACACGGGCATAGCACAAGCCGGACACCAAAAAACTGCCCGCCAAAAGGGTGTCACCTTCCACTTTTTTTATTGAATTGCTTTCTCCGGTCAACAAACTTTCATTTGCTTCCACAGTTCCTTCAACAATCACGCAGTCGGCAGGGATTTGATTGCCATTTTCCAAAACAATAATCTCGTCAAGCAAAAGATCTTCGCTGTTTATTTCCATATCAAGCCCCATGCGAATGACTTTTATTTTTGGAGTGGTGACCATGGAAAGTTTTTCAACCGTGATCTTGGCCTTTATTTCCTGAAAAATAGAAATTGCCGTGTTTGCAATAACTACAAACAAAAACAACAGGTCTCCCCATGCATTTACGCACATAAGTGCAATTGCAATACAAAGCCAAATGCAGTTGAACACCGTGAAAATGTTTTTAATAAAAATCGATAAGTATGAATTTGAAGTTTTTATCTTTGTGTCATTTATCAGTTTGTGTTCTATGCGTTCGGAAACTTGTTCCTCAGAAAGACCATGTTCCTTGTCTGTTTGATAACGAACAATTGGAATATCCTGAATCAATTGCGAATTTTTTTTGTGTTTTTTGAGTTTTCTCATATGATTTTTTTATTCTAACCATTTTTTGTTTAAAAGTCAAATATAAATTTGACATTTCAATTATGTTTATATTATTATAATTCAAAATTGTTTGATTCAAACTTTTGGAGGAAGTATGTTTATCCATGTTTCTGAAAATTTGAAAAAATTGTCAAAGTTTTTTCCTGAAAATTTGTATGTTGTTGGTGGTTATGTCCGAAACAGAATTTCAGGATTGTATGGCGGAGATGTTGACATTTGCAGCAGTGTGAATTGTGACGAGGTGGCAAAAAGGTTGTCTGGAAGTGAATTTGATGTCAAAGTGAAAAGTTTGAAGTTTGGCTCAATTTTGATTTCTGTTGACAAAGAAACCTATGAATACACCGCATTTCGCAAAGAGGTGTATCCGCCAGACGGCTCGCATTGTCCAAACAAAGTGGAATTTACAAAAAATTTGCAAGATGATTTTTTGAGGCGGGATTTCACCATAAATGCGATTTACTACAATATCAACAAGGACGAATGCGTTGATTTATGTCACGGCATAGTTGACCTTTCTGACAAAATCCTGCGTGCAGTTGGTGAAGCAAACAAAATTTTTGAAAGCGATGGTGAAAGAATTTTAAGATTGGTGCGTTTGAAAGGCGAACTTGGATTTACAATCGAAAAAAACACTCTTGCTGCGGCAGAAAAATATGCTTGCAATGTCAAAGACTTGCAAGGCAACAGAAAACTTTTGGAGATGGAAAAAATTTTGTATTGCGACAAAAGATACAACTCCAAGAAAAGTAATCTGAAAAAAGCATTAAATCTTTTAAATTTTTTGAAAGTTTGGCAATATTTTGACCTTCCTGTCAAAACAATAAGATACAAAAAAGTGTACAAAGCCGAAGATCGTGTGCTCGGACTTTTGATTGACATTGTTGACAATGTTCAGCCGGAGTGTTTGGAAATGTTTTTGGATAGTTTTTTGAAGGAACAATTTGGGCTTTCTAGTTCAGTTTCAAAAAAATTGTTCACCTATCTTGCAGGATATTATGATGCCTTAAAAAAACTCAACAACAAGGAGTATTTTGCAAAGTATTTTGATTATTGGCAAGACATTTATCCACTTTTAGGCTATAATTCAAAACATTTGCAGCAAAAATATGACTTTTTCTACAAATATATTGTAGAACATGAAAAAAAATAAATGTGAAAATCAAATTTTCATATTTTTTTTTATTATTCGCATAATAAAGACATGAAAAAAGATAAAAAAATAAAAAAAGATAAAACGCCAAGTCAGAAAGAAGTTAAAAAAAACAAAAAAAATAGTGGTATTTTGTGGTTTTTAGGAATCTCTGCGGTGGCAGTTGTGCTTTTGATTTCTTGCCAACTTTTTTTTGAAAATACGCTCACCGGCAACGAAATTTTTTATGAAAACACCAAAATAAACGGAATTGATGTTGGCGGAATGAGTGTCGCGGAAGCGGAAAATGTTGTTTTGACAGACATGCTTAGCACCAAAAAAGACATCGAAATCGAACTTGTGAGTGGCGACATGTCTTGGATTTTGGAAGGCAAAGATTTTGAAGTTTCCAACAAACTGCAACCGAAGATTAAAGAACTTTCAAAAATCGGGCATGACGGCAATTTTTTTGAAAATATTTTCAAAAGTAAACAAATAGAGGAAAACGGAACTGAGTACAACATCTCTTACACATGCGTGCTTGCAGATATAGATGACAAAATTGACCAAATTATTCAAGAGGTGGAGCATGAAAGCAAGCCGGCTTGTCTTGTTTTCACGCCAAACGAAAAAGAAGTGTTTTCGATTGATGAAGGACAAAAAACTGTTCTTGTCAAGCGCGACCAACTCAGGCAAGAGATTGACGAGGCATTGAAAACTTCAAAAAAGGTGAAAATAGAAATTCCAACCATAGAGATTGATCAACAAATTGACATTGAGCAACTTAAAAACAGTGTTGGAAAACGTAGTGAATTTTCAACTTCTTATGCCACATCTTCTGCTTCCAGAAAAAACAACGTCAAAAAAGCAATAGAAAGTTTTAATGGCATGATTGTCGAGCCTGGACAGACAATATCTTTCAATGAGACCACCGGACCTAGAAACGAAGAACATGGCTACAAAAATGCACACATTATTGTTGGCGGTGTTTATGTTGACGGTGTTGGCGGAGGAGTTTGTCAGGCCTCTACAACGCTTTACAACGCACTACTTTTGGCGGATATCGATGTGCTTTGTGTAAATCATCACAGTTTGCCTGCTTCTTATGTGCCACTTTCGTTTGATGCCATGGTGTCAGGAAGTTACAGTGATCTTGTTTTTAAAAACAATCTTGACCAGCCGATTTTTATCAAAACTTCTGCTGATGACAGCCAAGTTAAAGTGGAGATATATGGCAAAAAGTTGGAAGAAGGAAAAACTATCAAGCGCCGCAGCGAACTTGTCAAAATTTTGCCACATAACGGAGACAAGATTTTGCCGGACACGAAAGGAGAATATTCCAACAAAATTTTGTATAAGGGTGAATATTTGAGGTTGAAATATCCGCGTGAAGGATATGAAAGCAAGGGCTATTTGCAGTACTTTGAAAATGGCGAACTTGTGGAAGAGAAAGAAATAAGACACGATTTTTATGCCGCACAGGACGGAATAGTTATGGAAGGAACGGAAACTCCGGCAGAAGGAATGACAATTCCGGCAAGTGAAGTCAAGATAATAAATCCTCAAAAAGTGACAAATTCCACAATTGAAAATGTTAAGAACAAATTACAGAAAGAAAATCCAAGCAATTTTAATCCTTAATTTTTGAAAATCCTCACAATTTTGTTGGAAATTGTACAAATTTGAGATAAAATGAAGAAAAATATTGTGAGGGAATATAATAAATAAGTGGAAAACAATCAAAACAAACAGATTGACAAAAAAATGTCTTTAAAAAGAAAAATAATAAGGACGTGTTTTGTCGCAGTTGCCATCTGCGTGTTTTTTGTTTTGATTTACTATATTTTGGTTTGGACGGGCGCTTGGGAGCATATCAATTCGGTGGAAGAAATTCGCAGACTTATTCTTTCCATGGGCTTTTGGGGTAGATTTATTTTTGTTTTGCTGCAATTTTTGCAAGTGACATTTATTCCTCTGCCGTCAACCATAACCACGCTTGCGGGCGTTTTGATTTATGGACCTTTGCAAACTTCGCTTTTAAGTCTTGCTGGAATTTTGCTTGGCAGTGCTTTTGCCTTTCTTCTTGGAAAGGTTTTTGGTAAAAAACTTGTCACTTTTATGGTTGGACACGAAACTTGCGAAAAGTGGACAAATTTTTTGACCGAAGCAAAATATTCTTTTTTTGTGATGATGCTTTTGCCAATCTTTCCTGATGACGTGCTTTGTCTTGTGGCAGGACTTACGGATATTTCCTGGACATTTTTTGTTGTGACAAACTTGATTTCTCGTCCAATTGCAATTTTCACCACGTGTTATATTGGAAGCGGACAAATAATTCCTTATCATGGCTGGGGCTTGGCAGTTTGGGCGGTGATTATTGTTGTAGTTGCTGTGCTTATAATTTTGTCGTACAAATATCGCAAGCAAATAGAAGATTTTATGAAAAAAATATTTCGTTCGCGCAAGGCAGGAGCAACCGAAAAAGTTTTATCAGACGGCAAAACTGATCAAAATATACAAAATACAGAAAATAAAATGCAAAAACAAACAAATTCAAAAAAAAGAGCAAAAAAACAAGACAAGGAGGAAAAAACTTAATCTTTTTTGATTGAAATAAAAATTCCTTCTTTTATTTGTTTTGGACTTAGGTTGTTGTCAAGCAATATTTTTGTGCTTTCAATGCCAAATTTTTGAGAAATCGTCTTCAAGTTTTCACCTTTTTTCACCTGATAAAATGGAAAGGTGATTTTTGTTATGCTCATGTTTTAATCCTTTTGTTAATCAATATGAAATTTTTTATTGCAAAATGACCAAATACAAAAAATTGGACAAGTTTTGACTATTTTAGAGCCTTGTCTCATATATTTTTGTATGAAATCTATTTTCAAAAATGTTGTTGTCATTACTTCATTCACACTTCTGACGCGTATGCTTGGTTTTTTCTTTCGCATCTATCTTTCAAGAGCAATCGGTGCGGAAGCACTTGGCTTGTATCAGGTGGCACTTTCTGTTTTTATGGTGCTTCTCACTTTGGTTTCAAGTGGTTTTACTTTGATCATTTCACGCATGACCGCTTCTTACAGAGTGGGCGCCAATCGGAAAGCCATGGACACGCTTGTTTCAACAAGCATGATTGTTGGACTTCTTGTCAGTGTGATTCTGTGTGTTGTAATTTTTCTTTTTCGCAACCTTTTTGCCAATCTTTTCACAGACCAAAATTGCATGAACATTTTGATAATTTTGCTTCCGTCACTCATTTTTTCGGCAGTTTACAGTGTTTTTCGTGGCGCTATGTGGGGGAACGACAACTATTTTGGGCTTTGTGCAAGTGAGTTGTTGGAACAAGTTGTCAAAATTGTTATTTGTGTGCTTGTGTTGGCTTCAGGCATGACGGCTTTGCAAAATGCTATGTCGGTGGCATGGAGTTTCACACTTTCGTGTTTTGTTTCTGCATTTTTTGTCATGCTTTTATACTTTTTTTACGGCGGAAGAATGGGCAAACCTTCAAAAATATATCGCAAACTTATCAAACAATCTGCACCAATCACGGGTGTGCGTGTAGCAGGCAGTTTTGTGCAACCACTTATTGCACTCATTCTGCCCGCACAATTGATTTTGGCAGGCTATACTTCCTCTCAGGCCATGAGCCTGTATGGCATTGCCATTGGCATGACTTTTCCTTTTCTTTTTGTGCCGTCCACTTTGATTGGCTCTCTTTCAACGGCACTTGTTCCGGATATTTCCATGGCGATTGTACAAAATGACAGCGACCATATTCAACGTCGAGTGTCTTCAAGTTTGATTTTTGCATTGTTTGTCTCTTTTTTGATTGTGCCATGCTTTATGGCGGTGGGTGACAAATTGGGAACTTTTCTTTACAACGAGCCGCTGAGTGGAAAACTTTTGCAATATTCTGCATGGATAATGATACCTATGGGGCTTAACAACATAACTTCGGCGATTCTAAATTCTGCCGGTCTGGAGGTGAAATCGTTTTTAAACTTTGTCATTGGCGGCGTGTTTTTGTTTTTTTCGGTGTTTTTTCTGACAAAGTTTATTGGCATAAATGCCCTTATTGTTGGCGAAGGACTTTCCACTTCTATTTCGGCATTTTTGAATATTTTGATGTTGAAAAAGAAACTTAATATCAAAATAGACATCTTAAAAAATATGTTTTTGATGATTTTGTTTTGCATTCCGACGATTGCTCTTACGTCATTTGTCAGCGCTTTGTTTGGTTATGTTTTGCCACCATTTTTGGATATCGTGATTTCTATCAGTATCAGCATGGCAATGTTCACTTTGCTTTGCGTTGTCTTTAATGTTGTAAATTTTTCATTCTATATCATAAAATTTAAAGAAAAATTTGCCGGAAAAGTTAAAAATATGGGCAAACGTAGAGCAAAATAAACGCAATTTTCAACTTTTTGTGAATTTTTTATAATTCTTGCACAACATAAGGACATGCTTACAATTGTTTTTAGAGCGGTAATTATTTATATCGTTGTGCTGTTTTTGTATCGACTTATGGGCAAAAGGCAACTTGGTGAAATGCAACCTTTTGAACTTGTTTTGACGCTTATTATTGCCGACCTTGCCACAATTCCGATGGCGGAGGTGTCCGTGCCGGTGCTGCATGGAATCATTCCACTTCTTACACTCGTTGTCTTGCACTATATTCTGGCATTTTTGTGCAAAGTCAGCGAAAAATTTTCACAGTTTGTCAGCGGAAAGCCTGTGATTGTGATAAATCCAAATGGAATAGATTACAAAGCACTGAAAAATTTGGATATTTCTATTGACGATGTTTTTGAGGCGTTGCGAGGCAGCGGTTATTTCAAGATAGAGCAAGTGCAATATGCGATTATGGAAACAAATGGGAAGATGAGCGTGCTTCCAAAAAGTGAATTTGCACCTGTCACTGTTGGTGACATGCAACTTCAAGTCGAAAAAAGCACATTGCCGATAAACATCATAAATGAAGGAAAAATTGTCAAGGACAATCTTGGTGTGGCAAAAATTGATGAACGTGTTGTTGAAAAAATATTAAAAAAAGCAAATGTAAAAAAAGTGAAAGATGTTTTGCTTTTGACTGTTGACAAGGCGGGGGCGGTTTATCTTCAAAAATATCATGAAAAATACACAACCATGAACATATCTCCGCTTGGCGAGGTGGAAGAATGACAAAATGGATGTGGTTTAAAGTTGTGTCCGTGATTTTGCTTCTTGGTGTCATAATTGGCATTTGCGTGCTTGAAGACCATTTGGTGACTTCCGCTTTGGCAATGGTCAACAATCGTTGTTATGAAATTGAAGTGGCTATTCAAGAAAACGATGGCATAGTGAACGGCGAAGTTGCAAGTTTGGTGGAAAATATGGAGTATGAGTGGTTTCAAAAAGAGCGAGGACTGTGCTTTTTGGTCAATCACAAAAACACCGAACAACTTGGGGTTGAAATTGTGCGACTGAAAACATATATAGATGAGGAAGAAGAAATTGAATTTTATGTGTCGCTCAACATCATAAAAAACTACGTTGAAACTTTCCAGCACTTTATGGGAGCAAGCGTGGACAATATTCTTTGATAAGCGGGCAAACTTGCTTGCTTTTTTGTTTCAAAAAGTTTAATATATTGATATGAAAAATCAGAATATTTGGCAAGCAATAAAATTTACACTTTTTTCCATTTCTGCGGGAATAATCCAAATCGTTTCATTCACAATCTTAAGTGAATTTGTTTTCACTTTTGAAAGTGGCGCGCAGGAATATACATTAAATTACTATGGGTGGTCGTACTTTATTTCTTTGGCACTTTCTGTGATTTGGAATTTCACTTTCAATCGCAAAGTAACTTTCAAGTCGGCAAACAATGTTCCTTGGGCAATGTTTTTGACATTTTTATATTATCTTGTTTTCACTCCTCTTTCAATTTGGTGGGGAATGGCGATGGTCGGAGCTGGCATAAACAATTATATTGTGATGGCTTTCACAATGCTCGTCAATTTTGTCACCGAATTTATTTATCAACGTTTTGTTGTCTTTCGCAATTCAATCAATTCGGCTGTGAAGGACAAAGACAGTGCAATGCAAATCATTTTCAAGGCACTGAAAGAAAAATAAGTCTTGCTGCTTTGAATCAATTTTTTTGAAAAACTCCCTCAATTCATTTGCTGAATTTGAGGGCGTTTTGCTATAATAGGTGTGATACTAAATCAAGGAGATGAAAAATATATGAAAAAGTATGTTTACTTGTTTAAAGAGGCCGACGGAAAAAACAGAGCCCTTTTCGGCGGGAAAGGTGCAAACCTTGCTGAAATGACAAAGATTGGTCTTCCAGTGCCACAAGGCTTCACTATCACAACAGAAGCCTGCACAAAATATTATGAAGACGGACGCAAGATCAATGATGAAATCAAAGCGCAAATCGAAACCAATTTGGTCAAGATCGAAAAAATGACAGGCAAAAAGTTTGGTGATCCAACCAATCCACTTCTTGTTTCTGTTCGTTCCGGTGCAAGAGCATCTATGCCTGGAATGATGGACACAATCTTGAATCTTGGACTTAATGACCAAGTTGTTGTTGGACTTGCAAAACTTACAAACAACGAGCGTTTTGCATATGACAGTTATCGCCGTTTCATCCAAATGTTCAGCGATGTTGTTATGATGCAAGAAAAGTCAAAATATGAAAGAATTCTTGACGATATCAAAACAAAGAAAGGCGTCAAGTATGACAAAGATCTGACCGCTGAAGATTTGAAAGAAATTGTCAAATTGTTCAAAAAACTTTACAAAGAAAATCAGAAGAAAGATTTTCCACAAGACCCACGTGAACAACTTATCGAGGCTGTCAAAGCAGTTTTCCGTTCTTGGGACAACGAACGTGCAAATGTATATCGCCGTATGCATGACATTCCTTACAATTGGGGCACTGCCGTCAATGTTCAGTCCATGGTGTTTGGAAACATGGGTGACGACAGCGGAACAGGTGTTGCCTTTACACGCAACCCTTCAACAGGCGAAAACAAATTGTATGGCGAATATTTGATGAATGCACAAGGTGAAGACGTGGTTGCAGGTATTCGCACTCCTCAACCTATCGCTCAACTTGAACAGCAAAATCCACAAGTGTATGCTCAATTTGTTGCTATTGCAAAAAAACTTGAAAACCACTACAAAGATATGCAGGATATGGAGTTTACTATCGAGCGTGGCAAACTTTATATGCTTCAAACAAGAAACGGCAAACGTACTGCAAAGGCGGCGCTTAAAGTTGCAGTTGACCTTGTTGCAGAAGGCATGATTGACGAAAAACAAGCACTTTTAATGCTTGATCCAAAACAACTTGATGCGCTTTTGCATCCAACTTTTGAGGCAAATGCACTTAAAAAGGCAAAACAGATTGGCGAGGCTTTGCCGGCATCTCCTGGTGCTGCTTGCGGAAAAATTTGCTTTACTGCTGAAAAAGCAAAAGAACAAGGCGGAAAGAAAGGCAAAGTTGTTCTTGTTCGTCTTGAAACCTCTCCAGAAGATATCGAGGGTATGGCTGCCAGTCAAGGTGTGCTGACCGTTCGCGGAGGTATGACATCTCACGCTGCCGTTGTTGCACGTGGAATGGGCACTTGCTGTGTTGCAGGTTGCGGGGCAATCAAATTTGCTGACGATGGCAAATCGTTCACTCTTGGCGGAAAGAAATACAAAGAAGGCGACGTTATTTCCTTTGACGGCTCAACTGGAAAGATTTATGATGGCGAAGTTGCCACTGAAGATGCAAAGATTTCTGGCGAATTTGCAACAATTATGGAATGGGCGGACAAATATCGTGATTTGAAAATTCGCACAAACGCAGACAATCCACGCGACACTGCTGTTGCTTTCAATTTTGGTGCAGAAGGCGTTGGACTTTGCCGTACAGAACATATGTTTTTTGAGGCGGACAGAATTCCTGCAGTTCGTGAAATGATCGTTTCTTCCACAACTGAGGAACGCAAGCGTGCACTCAAAAAACTTCTTCCAATGCAACTTAAGGACTTCAAGGGCATCTTTAAGGCTATGAAAGGTCGTCCAGTTACTATTCGTTTCTTGGATCCACCTTTGCACGAATTTTTGCCTCATGAAAACAGTGAAATCAAAGCACTTGCAAAAGAAATGGGCTTGACTTTTGAGGCTTTGAAGGCAACTGTTGAAAGTTTGCATGAATTCAATCCAATGATGGGTCACCGTGGACTTCGTCTTGCTGTCACATATCCAGAAATTGCTGAGATGCAGACTGAAGCCGTTATTCGTGCTGCAATCGAAGTTCAAAAAGAGGACAAACTTGATGTTGTTCCTGAAATTATGATTCCTCTCACTTGTGACAGTGTGGAATTTAAGTATGTCAAAGACATCGTCACAGCAACCGCTGATCGTGTTTTGAAAGAACACAAAGTTTCAATGAAATACAAAGTTGGAACAATGATTGAAATTCCTCGTGCTGCAATCACTGCTGACCAAATTGCAAAATATACTGAATTCTTCTCATTCGGAACAAATGACTTGACACAAATGACCTTTGGATTCTCTCGTGATGATGCTGGAAAATTCCTTGACACATATTACGAAAAGAAGTTGTTTGAAAGCGATCCATTTGCAAAACTCGACCAAAACGGCGTTGGCAAACTTGTCAGAATTGCTGCTGAACTTGGCCGTTCAACTCGTCCAGACATCAAACTTGGCATTTGCGGTGAACATGGTGGAGACCCTTCATCTGTTGAATTCTGCCAAAAAATTGGACTTAACTATGTTTCTTGCTCGCCATATCGTGTGCCAATTGCTCGCCTTGCTGCTGCACAGGCTGCAATCCGATTTCCACGCAACAAGAAAAAAGGCTTATTTTCAAAATAAGCCGCGCGTGACTGTTTGAAAAAATCAAATTTCTTGAAATAAAAAAACACCAAAAATTTGGTGTTTTTTTTATTTTTTAAAATTGGCTTGTTTACACACCTGTTTCGTCCATGACCACATTTCCGCAAAGCACATCAAAATAGGAAAAAGTTTGCAGTTTTTCGTCTTCAGTCTTTATTGTAAACACGCTTGGATACACATCTTTAATCATGGCGGTCACGCTTTCAATGCGCTTTCTGCCGCGATTTATTTTCATTTGCACACTTTGTCCTTTCATCTGTGATATTTTTTGCTTGATGTCATCAAGACCATAATTTATTTTTCTCATACAACACCTCTTATGCCGATTTTTGCCATCATGTCAAAATTTTATTCAAAAAAAGTTCTTTTTGATTGGCATGGCAAATACAATATCTCGAGATAAAATTTTGGAGGGATTTATGGCTTTTGAAACAAACAAATTTACAGTGGTCAAGAAAAAGCGTCTGGAAAAATCAACATTTAATGTAGAGTGCAATGTTGAAACCAATGCCGAAATTGACAAAATTTTGTCCGTGTGCCACTCTGCAATGCAGGACACAGCGGAAATCTTGAACGGAGTTGTCAATTACACGGGCTATATTGACTTGTGCATACTCTATCTTACTGTCGATGGTGAGATTGGCACACTCAATTCATCTTGTCCTTTCACGGGAAAATTTGAGGATGAGTTTATTTGCGTGGGTGACCGCATTGGCATCAAGGTTGATGTGGAGGACTATTCCATCGAAAGCGTGACAGCAAGCAACATCAAAATCAACTGCGTTTGTCAGCAATCGGGTGTTTTGATTTGTGATCGTGAAGTTGGAAACATCACCACAGGCGACGAGGATATCTGCGTCAAGGAAGACGAAATTTTGGTTGACACACTTTTGGGGCAAGCCAAAGAAAGTTTTGTTGTTTCAACGGAATTTTCTATCAAAGAGCCGGTCAAAAAAGTTATCACTTCGGACAGCCAAGTTTATGTGAAAAACGTGGAAAGTGGTGTTAATTTTGTGTCAGTTGGTGGCGAGGTTGTCACAAAGATTTTATATCTGACAGAAAATGACCGCTTTGAAACCGCATACACCACGGAAAACTTTAAGGAAGAAGTGGAACTTGAAGGTGTGACGCGTGAGGCGGTCAGCGAGGCCACTGCAAATATCCGAAAAAGTGCAGTCAAATGCCAATTGGATACTTCTGAAAAAGGTGTTGAAGTGAAGATTGAAGTGCCGGTTGACTTGAGCGTGACTTCTTATATTGAAAAACAACAAGTTGTTGTGAAGGATATCTACAGCACCACAACAGAACTGAATGTTTCCACCGAAAGTTTTGAGATGTCAAAAGAAATGCCTTGCGATTTGTTTGAGGAAAAAATCGACGGCACTCTTACGCTTGACGAAAACAGTCCTCGCGTTGACAAAATTATGTTTGTTGGCGGAAGCAATTTGACAGTCACAAACGCATATGTCAAAGGCGGCGAGGTGTTTGTTGAGGGCGTGACAAAAACTAATGTTGTGTATCTTAATGATGAAACCAATTCTCTTTACAGTGTTGTTGTTGAAGTGCCATTTGTTGTTTCTGACAAAACTGATTGCGAGGACAACACACAAATTTCGGTGAATGTTGTTTTGACTGATGTTGATGTGGTTGTCAAAAAAGGACGCGAATTTTTGTTTGACGCCAAACTTAAAGTCACTGTCAACAAATTCTGCGACATCACAAGTGCTGTGATAAGTGGTGTTGATGTCGGCGAGCCTGTGCTTGAACATGACTGTGCAATCGAACTTGTGTTTGCATCTGCGGGTCAGACCGCTTGGGATATTGCAAAATCGATTCGCGTGAAGGAAGAAACTGTCGTCTTCCAAAATCCAGAACTTTCATTCCCGCTTGAAAAAGACGAAAATGTTGTTGTGTTTTACAATTTGAAATAAAAAAATAAAAAGCCTTAAATCCTCTTTCAATAAAAAAGCCATAAAAACAACAATTTTTGTGGTTTTTTTATTGTTTTTCCGTCAAAAATGCTTTTGAGGTGAGTTATGAAATATATTCTGGCATTTTTTGGAGTTGTTGCTATTTGTGTTGGAATTTTTGTTTTTGGTGGTCAAAAACCTCAAACGGAGGAGTATATGCGCATTCATGTTGTGGCAAACTCCAATTCCAATTTTGACCAGAATGTGAAATATGTCGTCAAAGACGCCGTTGTGGAATTTTTGATTCCATATTTGTCTGAAGCGAAAACAAAGCAAGAGGCACTTGAGATAATTTCAAACAACCAAAACCTTTTGCAACAGGTTGCAAACACCGCTCTTGAGCGTGAGGGGGCAAACTATGGTGCACAGGTGCAAATCACATCTGAAGATATGCCAACTCGTGCATATGGCGATCTTGTTTTGGAGGAGGGAGTTTATGATGTTGTGCAAATAAGTCTTGGTCAGGCGAAAGGCGACAATTGGTGGTGTGTTGTTTTTCCTGCTGTATGCTTTGTAAACACAAAAAATCCTGCCAATGTGGAGTATATTTCAAAAATTTGGGAGATAATATACTCTGTAACAAACAAAATTGGAGGATAAGATGAAAAAACGAATTATTGCGGCAGTTTTTGCAGTTGTGTTTGCCTTTCTGCCCGTGACGGCGGCAATTGCAAGTGATTACATATCGCAAAATCAGCCGCTTGTTGTGGAAGCGGCCTTGACAACAAGTCAAACAAGAACTGTGCAAACAAAACTTAAACGCTGGGGCTACTATACCGGCAAAGTTGACGGGATTTACGGCAACCTTACGCGAAAAGCGGTCAGATTGTTTCAACAAAAAAATGGTCTTGCAGTTGACGGCATTGTTGGTCCAAAAACAGCCGCGGCACTTGGCATGAGCATTGGCGGAGGCAGTGACGACAGCAGCACCTCAAACAACGACCTATATCTTTTGGCAAAATGTGTGCATGCAGAGGCACGTGGAGAGAGTTACACTGGGCAAGTTGCAGTTGCAGCGGTGATATTAAACCGCGTGAAAAGTCCATCTTTTCCAAACACAATTGCTGGAGTGATTTATCAGCCTTATGCTTTCACTGCTGTCAGTGACGGACAGATAAACTTGGAGCCTAATCAAACTGCCTACAATGCTGCACGAGATGCACTAAACGGCTGGGATCCTACATATGGAGCAATTTACTACTACAATCCTGCCACTGCCACAAGCAAATGGATTTGGAGCAGAAAGACCACTGTAACGATCGGCAAACATGTGTTTGCGGTCTAAGGAGGCAGCATGAAAAAGCAAGATGTGAATTTGAAAAAAGTTATGGCAGACGAAAATATGAATAAGTCTGACAAAAATAATAATCCTAAAAGCATGAAAAATAAAAAAGAAAACAAAAACAGACCGCAAAAAATTCGTGCTCTTTCTGGTGCGGTTGTCGGGCTTACAATTGCCACAAGCATTTTGGGAGCAAGCACTTTGGGGCTTGGCATTGCCTATGGCATAACACAAAGTCAGGCAAACAGTTATGGCTTGCAGATTGAAAACATTTACAAGAAGAATTATTACGAACTTGTGGACAACGCCAACAATGCTGACATGAAAATAAGCAAACTTTTGGCATCTAAGGACGACAACTATCAAGCCAAAATGCTTACTGAAATTGCACAAGCATCATACGACATGCAAAACAATGTTGCCGCACTGCCTCTCACGGGCGAGAACATTATGGAAAGTGTCAAATTTATCAATCAGATGTCGGGCTACACTCAAACTTTGGAGGAAAAACTTGCAAAGGGCGGCTCTTTGTCAGAAAGTGACCTTAAAACATTAAACGAAATGCATGAAAGTTTGACCGAAATGAAGAGATATCTCAACCGCATGTCACAAAAAATGCTTGACGGCTACAGTATTTTGGAAGCCTCCAACAGGATGAATGGCGACTATGACGAATTTTCGTTGGATTTCGCTCAAATAAAAACCGACGACACAGACTATCCTTCAATGATATATGACGGGCCATTTTCGGACAGCGTTGTCAATGCAAAAGTGAAGGGGCTTTCTGGAAATGAAATTCCCAAAGAACAAGCGTATGAAAAAGTGGACAAATTGTTTAAAAACACCGCAAATTTGAAATATGACAATCAAACTGACGGAAAATTTGCCACATACAACTTTACACTTTCAAACAGTGACGACCAAAAATTGTTTGTTCAGGTGACAAAAATTGGCGGTCATGTGCTGACAGTCAGCGGAAATTTGGACAGTGACCAACGCAATATTGACATGGCAAAAGCGGAAAAAATCGCATTGGATTTTGCCAAAGCAAACGGTGTGGAAAACGCAAGCATTGTTTGGAAACAAGAACTGAAAAGTCAGGCATACTTCAATATCACGCCAAAACAAGGTGATGTGGTCCTTTATCCCGACCTTGTGAAAGTGAAAGTGGATCTTGAACACGGCGACGTGATTGGCTATGATGCCATTTCATACTTCACAAATCACACAAACAGAGATATAAAGCAAGGTGGCATTGGCGTTGACCTTGCTCGTGAAAGAGTGGACAAAAGTTTCAATATCGTAGGTCAAAGGCTTGTGCTTGCACCGCTTGATTTCAACCGCGAGGTGCTTTGCTATGAGTTTGAGGCCGAGCGAAATGGTGCGACATATTATATTTATTTGAATGCACAGACCGGACTTGAAGAAAATATCCTCAAAGTTGTCGAAACAGATGACGGGTCAAAATTGATGTAAAAAAATAGGCAAAAATGCCTATTTTTTTATTATTTAAAACTCTTTATTGATTGTTTGCAGCAAGAGCATCTTCGTATGCTTTGAGAATTTTTTCTTTCAATTCTTCACGCACTTGTGTTTTGATTGGGTGAACAATGTCCTTAAATTCTCCTTCACTTGTCTTGCGGCTTGGCATTGAAAGGAAATATCCTTTTTCGCCATTGATGATTTTGATGTCGTGTACAACAAGTTCATCATCAATTGTGATTGAAGCCACTGCCTTGAGTTTGTCGTTGCTGTTGTTGACAATTCTTACTCTAATGTCCGTAATGTTCAAGTTTTTATACCTTCCTTTTTTTAGTCTAACCGTACTCGGTCAATATAGAGTATATCACTTTTTCAGTCTTTTTCAAAATATTTTTAGGTGTTTTTAAAAAAATATCTTTTTTGACAGGTCACATGACGATAGTCAAAAGCATACAAGATACTTGAAGTAGGTGCAAATGAAAAAAGTGTATATGCTTGGAATAGGCGGTGTTTCCATGTCTGCTTTGGCAGTGATGCTTAAAGCGGAAGGATATCAGGTGAGTGGCTGGGACGAAAATACGGGCAAAGGCGTGCAAATTTTGCAAGACAACAATATTGAAGTTGATTTGCCGACAAAAACTAAAAAAATTCCAAAAAAAACTTTTCAAAAGATAGAAAATTGCGATTTGGTGGTGCATTCTTCGGCAATAAAAAATGACGACCCGCTTATGCTTTTTGCAAAAAAAATGAGCAAAAAGATTGTTCCACGGGGTGTGATTTTGGGACAGATAAGCCAAAATTACGAAAAAGTGGTGGCGGTGGCAGGGTCGCACGGAAAAACCACCACAACCGCAATGATTTACAACATTTTGCGTGTCTCTGGAAAACAGCCAACATTACATCTTGGAGGATACAAAATAGATGACGGACTGAATTTTGCAATCGGAGAAAAAGAGTTTTTTATCACTGAGGCATGCGAATATCATGACAATTTTTTGTTTTTGAGACCTTATGTTGCCTTAATAACCAATGTTGAGCCGGAGCATTTGGACTATTTTAAAAGTTTTGAAAATGAAAAAAAATCATTTGAGCAATTCCGCAAAAATTCTTGTCAAGTGGTTGAAAATTTGCAAAACTTACAAGCAAAACATGTCTGCCATGACAGAAAAGGTCGACTTGTATTTTCACTCGTTCAAGATGGGCAAAAGATAATGAATTTACATCTGAACATATGTGAAGAAGTGAATACGCAAAACTGCGTCAATGCTTTTTTGGTGGCAAAAAAGTTGGGAATTTCTGATTGCTTTATCAAACAAGGTCTGCAAGAATTTAAGGGCGTGCAAACTCGTTTTGAGCGAAAAGAAAGTAAATTCTTTGAAAATGTCATTTTTGATTACGCGCATCATCCAACAGAGATTTCCAAGGCTATTTTGTCTGCCAAGAAAATTTTTAAAGAAAAAACGCTTGTGGTGATTTTTCAACCTCACACATTTTCGCGTACAAAAACACTTTTGCCAGAATTTGTCAAAGTGTTTGAAACGGTGGAGTATCCAATAATTTTCAAAACATATTCTGCACGTGAAGAACATAGTGATGGTCTTTCGGGCAGAGATTTGGCAAAAATATTGCAAAAAAACAACAAAAATGCCAGATATTTCGACAATTTTTCAAATTTGCAGACCTATTTGAAAGGGTTTTCCTCAAAAAATACGATTCTGCTTTTTGTCGGTGCTGGGGATCTGCCAACTATCGCACAGAAAAACAAGTTTGTTAAATAACACAAAATTTTTTGTCACATAGAATGTAAATATGATAAAAAAATTTCGCGATGCGCAAGTGTTTTATCGATTTTTTGACAAGAAGACAGAAGTTGTGAACGTCTATTTGCATGGCTGGGGTTGTAGCCACAAAATGCTTGTTTTTTGTCACAAATTTTTGCACAATCAAAGTAGTTTGTTTATTGACTTTCCGCCTTTTGGAGAGAGCAGCAAAAAGATCAAGGATTGGACAATTTTCACATATGCAAACATGGTCATATCTTTACTTTCGCAGTTGGACATAAAAAAGTTTAACCTTATTGGACATTCTTTTGGTGGCAGAGTTGCCATTATTTTGGCTGTTTTGTGTAAAAAAGAAACGCAAAAGGTGGTGCTTGTGGACAGTGCCGGTTTAAAGCCTCGCAGAAGTGTTGTTTTTTACTTTAAAAAACTTGTCTACAACATTAAAAAATTTTTTGGCTGTGATGTTTCAAAATATGGCAGTGCAGATTATTTGGCTCTTGACGAAAACATGAAAAAAATATTCAAAAGTGTTGTAAACACTTATTTGGAGGATTTTTTGCCGTTTATTTGTGCAAAAACACTGATTATTTATGGTAAAAATGACCAAGAAACGCCGATCTACATGGCAAAAAAACTGCATAGAAGAATAAAAAACAGCGAGTTGTTGATTTTGGAAAATGCTGGACATTTTTGCTTTTTGGACAAAAGATTGCAATTTTTGTTGGCACTTGAAAAATTTTTGAAAGACTGATTGTGGAGGGAATATGTTTGTTTTGTACGCTTTTTTGATAGCAATTTTGATTTTGTTTGTTTCATGTATTTACATAAAAACTTTTCAACTTGAAAATTATCGTGTTGACAACTATTGGCACAAGGTGAAAAAACTTGATTTTGCTTTTGGCAAAAAAACACCTCTTGTTTTTACAAATCGCATAAAAAGGCTTTTTGTTTGCACTTTTTTATTAAATTTTGTTGTTTTTGTTTTCTTTTTTGGAGTTATTCCAAGTTTTTGGGTAAATTTTGTGCTTGTCATTTTGTTTGTTCTGTTTTTGCCGTTCTGGGCAATTGTGCCTTTTTTGATTATGATGCCGATTGAAAAACAGATTAGGCAAAATTTTGTCAACAAAGCAAAAAACAAACTTAAAAAATGCTCTTGCAAAACTATTGCTATAACAGGCAGTTTTGGAAAAACTTCGACAAAGGAAATTTTATATCAAATTTTGAGTGAGGAGTTTGATGTTTGCGCTTCGCCAAAAAGTTTCAACACTCCGATGGGAATTTGTAAAACTATTTTGGAAAATTTGAAAGAAACTGACGATTTTTTGATTGTGGAGTTTGGTGCCAGGCGAAAGGGGGATATTGAACAACTTTGCAAACTTGTTGGTGTTGATTTTGGAATAATCACACCACTTGGAAATTGCCATTTGGAAACTTTTGGCTCGTTGGAAAATTTGCAGAACACAAAATATGAGTTGTGTGAGGGTGCAAAAGATGTGGTTGTTTTCAATGGCAAAAGTGAGGGGAGTAAAAAACTTTTCAACAGATATCCCCGAAAAAAGTATTTGGTGTGCGAGGAAAATTCGTTTGCCTATGCAAAAGGCATAAAGTTTGATGGCAGTGGCAGTGAGTTTACACTTGTGCTTGACGGAAAGGAACTTTTTTGCAAAACATCGCTTTTGGGTAAAGCGAACATAGACAATATTGTTGTGGCCTCGGCGATGGCACATCTTTTGGGTGAAAGTGATTTTGACATTGTGCGCGCTATCGAAAAACTGAAACAAACTTCACATCGCTTGCAACTTATAAAGGGTTTTGTCAGTGTGATTGACGATTCCTACAACAGCAATCTTTCCGGCTTTAAAGAGGCTTTGTCGGTGCTTGCCACTTTTGAGGGCAGAAAGATTGTTGTTTCGCCCGGCATCGTGGAACTTGGCAAAAGTCAATTTGACACCAATGTTGTTGCAGGGCAAGAGGTTTCAAAAGTTGCCGACGTGTTTGTGCTTATGAACGAGGTCAACAAAAAAGCCCTCATGCAGGGTGCAGAGGGCAAATGTAAAATCATCTGCGCCAAAACTCGCGACGAGCAGAAAACAATTCTCAAATCTCTTCTTAAAGTTGGCGACACTGTGCTTTTTGAAAACGACCTTCCCGACAATTTTAGATAAATTGGAACAAAAAAAAGAGGCAGCGGCCTCTTATTTTTTCTTTGCTGTTTTGATGCACTTTGTACAAGCTTTCACTTTTTTGCCATTGATTTCGGTGGTTTGAAGGTTGGCATCATATTTTCTTGGCGCTTTACGGTTGGAGTGGCTTACTGTGTTTCCTGCCATCTTTCCTTTGCCGCAAACTTCACAAACTTTGCTCATCACACATTCTCCTTTTATTGTTCCGCGCCAACTATGGCACTTTGGATTTTTTCTTGGCAAATTATATCACACCTCTTTTCAAATTGCAAGCGATTTTGAAATCTTTTTTGTCACAATGACAAACTTATGCCTGTTTTTGTTGGACATATCTTTTGGCAGATCTTTCATATCATATAACGAAAGTCAAATGTCTGTGCCAAAATTTTTCATTTTTGTTGCCATTTTGCTTGTCAAAACTTTTCAAATGTTGTATCATTATCTCAACATGGGAGCATTCTCTTTTTGTATCCATGCAAGATTTTGAATTCATTAAATCCTTTGGAGGATAATTCCTTTGACCGTTGACACAAACAACTATTATGGAAATATTTCAATCAGCGACAATGCCATTCGCACTGTTGCTGGTTTTGTTGCTTTGGATTGTTATGGTGTTGTGGACCTTGTCTCAAAAAATTTTCGAGAGAGCGCCCGCGAACTTTTTCATAAGGAGCATTATTCCAAAGGTGTGACCATAAGCCACATTGACAACCGTATTTTTATCGACATACACTGCATTCTCAAGTACGGTGTTTCTATCAGCGCGGTGGCAGAAAGTTTAAAAAAAACAGTAAAGTATTCAGTAGAAAATTTCACAGGCATGATTGTTGACACGGTCAATGTCCATGTTGTTGGCGTATGCGTGTGAAGACGGAGAAATAAGTTATGCAAAAAACGATTAGTGGAGCGACCTTTAAAAAGATGGTCCTTGCGGGCGTAAGTCTGCTTGAACAAAACAAAGAATATATCGACAGCCTTAATGTTTTTCCTGTTCCAGATGGTGACACGGGAACAAATATGTTTTTGACTATGAAATCGGCTGTTGGCGAGATAAACAAATGCATGAACACCGACCTTGCGTCACTTTCGGAGGCGTTTGCAAAAGGTGCTTTGCGCGGCGCAAGAGGCAATTCAGGCGTTATTACATCGCAGATTTTTAAAGGCTTTTGCTCGGTGACGAAAAATTGCAAAGAGATTTCCACAAAGGACTTTGCCAAGGCCATGCAAGAAGGGGCAACAATCGCCTACAAAGCCGTGACAAAGCCAAAAGAAGGCACAATCCTGACAGTTATTCGCGTTATGGCGGAAAATGCTGTCAGCCTTGCAAAGCGTCATGATGATTTTGAATTGTTTTTGAAAAAAGTTTTGGACACTGGCGAGGAAATCTTAAAGCAAACTCCAGAAATGTTGCCTGTCTTGAAAAAAGCGGGTGTTGTGGACAGTGGCGGACGCGGTATTTTGGTGATTTTCACCGGATTTTATCGTTTCCTTATGGGCGAAGAACTTGAATATTCGTTTGAAGACGAGACAAAGCCTCAAACCGTTGACGATGTGATTGCCGACATCAACAATTTGGGCGATATCGAGTACGGCTATTGCACCGAGTACATGATTATAAACATGTACAAAAAGACAACAGAGGTTGACATCACCAAACTGCGCGAAAAACTTATGGAAATTGGAGACAGTGTGATTTGTATTGGTGACTTGTCACTTGTAAAGGTGCACGTTCATACAAACGAGCCAAACAAGGCACTTGGATATGCACTTGAACTTGGCGAACTTTACAACTTGAAGATAGAAAACATGCGCGAGCAAAATCGTGAACTTAAAAAGAAAGCACAAGCGGTTGAGGAAACCAAAGAACTTGGCATGATTGCGGTTGCACCGGGCGATGGGCTTTCACAAATCTTCAAAGAACTTACTGTTGATGAAATTATTGTGGGTGGACAAACCATGAATCCAAGCGCGGAGGATATTGCCACTGCAGCGGACAAAGTGCCAGCACGCAATGTGTTTGTTTTTCCAAACAACAAAAACATTCAACTTGCTGCCGAGCAAGCCAATGAAGTGACCAACAAAAACCTCATTATCATTCCAACTCGCAGTGTTCCGGAGGGCATTTCCGCAGCGATAACATTCAATCCAGATGCCAGCGTGGAGGAAAATCAAGCCGCCATGTTGGAGGCAATCAAAAGTGTGCGCTCGGGCAGTGTGACTTATGCTGTTCGTGACACTCATGTTGACGGATTTGACCTTGCAAAAGGTGAGATTATCGGCCTTGATGACAAAGCAATTTTGGCAAAAGGAAATCTTGTCAGCGAAACAACTGAAAAACTTATTGACGCCATGTTTGACGACAGTGTAATGAACATCACTTTGTTTTATGGCGAAGATATTCGCGAGGACGAAGCAAATGCATTGCAGGAAACCATTGCAAAAAAATACCCTGATTGTGAAGTGACTGTTGCCAATGGCGGACAACCTGTGTATTATTATTTGGTGAGTTTGGAATAAAACACGGGGACAAACTGGTGACGCACCAAAGTTTTTGACGGCGACACGGCTTAAAAAAGCCTAACGCCTAAAACTTTGGTTCTTCTCCCAAGCCTTCTCCAGCATTGGTGATTTTCAATTTGTGCTTAGTGCAAAATTGAAAATTTATTCCATAAAAAAAATAAAAAGAGCATCATGCTCTTTTTTTAGTCTTCCAGACCTATAAGATAGTCGGCGGAGACATGGAAGTATCGACACAAAACATAAAGCACTTCAATTGAAGGGGTGCGTTTGTTTTGTTCCCATTTTCCTATCGCCGTTTGTGTCAAGCCTGTTCTTTTTGCAAGTTCTGTTTGGCTTAAATTTTCTTCAAGGCGAAGTTCTTTCAATCTTTGTGCAAATTTGTTCATATCAGTCTTCCAAACCTATAAGATAATCAGATGAAACTTTAAAATAATTGCATAAAATTATTATAATATCTATAGTTGGTGTGCGGACATTTTTCTCATACAGAGAAATGATAGCCTGACTTATTTCAACTTCGTCAGCCAATTGCTTTTGAGTTAACCCTTTTTCTATTCTCAATTCTTTCAATCTTTCTGCAAATTTGTTCATATTTAATATCCTTTTAAATTTTATTGCAATAGTAATAAAAATACTTGACATATAACTATGGTTATATTACAATAGTTATACAAAAGGAGAGAAAAATATGAAAGACATTGTGAAGATTATGTTTGAGATGTATGCGCATCGGGAGGGCGGAAAGCCAAATTTTCCAGAAGCCTATTTTGATGTAGAGAAAAAATTGCTTGCCACTTTAAGCAAGGAGCAATATCAGATGTTTTTGGATTATGAGTCTGAAATTATGCAACTTGTCACAAATGAACAAATGAGCGTGTTTGAATATATCCTTGAGGTTTTGTGCGGGGAGTAGGTTTTGTTTTTTTGCCATCTCATTTTGACCTTTTCAAAAAAATCGTATTGACAACTTTCAAAATGTATGATAAGATATCCGCATCAAAAGGAGATAGATATATGGCAACAATAGAAAACTATGTAAATTTGCCGAGTATGGCGGATTGGAAAGAAATTATGACAAAATTTCCTTCTTTTGCAAGCGCTCCGCTTTCAGAAAAAGCCAAAAAAGAAGGGGCTAGTGAAGAATATTATTATAATACAGGATATTACTTCACGCGCACTGCATTGCCGGCTTCGTTCTCCAAAGTGGAGTCTGTACGTGAAGAAGGCTTCCTTCACTGGGACGACAGTTACAACGATCATGCTGGGTTGCGCGTCGCTTTGCAAGTAAAATACGATCCAGACAGTTGTGTTATGAAAAGTTGTGAGAAAGTTTCTAGAACTGCCAAAGTTTATAGTTACGAGACTTGCAGAGTGATGGAAACAACAAGTGTTGCACCGGTTGTTATGTTTGGGAAAAAACCTTATATCGTTCTTAACTTGGAAGAATGCATTGAGCAGCATAGCAAGGGCAATCTTGCCATCGCAAAACTTGTCAGCGTTGAATCCATCGCGTGTGCAAAGCCATTTGACAAAACCGGATGCTCAAACGACTACGGCTGCGAGGCTGCAAAAGAAATAAGACAACAATGCCAAGACGAAGCACTGGAGTTTGCCACCAAAGAAGAAAAGAAACTGCTTGTGAGAGTGAGGCTTTCCAAAGAAGACGGATATGAAAAAGCAGAGCCAATTTTGAAAACTGTTATTAAAGAAAACGGCAGAAATATTTCGAAATAATCGATTGATAAAGATATAAAAAATCACCACAGTAAGTGGTGTTTTTTTTGTTATTTTTTTGGCAGAATTTTTTCCATGCCGCCAAGATAATTGCGCAAGGCGGTTGGAATTTTTATGCTTCCGTCTGCTTGCAAGTTATTTTCAAGAAAAGCAATCAAAATGCGGGGTGATGCCAACACTGTGTTGTTGAGGGTGTGCAAAAAGTATGTTCCTTTTTCGCCTTTGGCACGAATGCCAAGTCGACGCGCTTGTGCGTCTGAAAGGTTTGAGCAAGAGCCAACTTCAAAATACTTTTGTTGTCTTGGACTCCATGCCTCGACATCGCAACTTTTCACTTTCAAATCGGCAAGGTCTCCGCTGCAACATTCCAAAGTACGACACGGAATTTCCAAGGCACGACAGATGTCAACGGTGTATTTCCACATTTTGTTGTACCATGTCATGCTGTCCTCTGGGCGACATATCACAATCATCTCTTGTTTTTCAAATTGATGTACGCGATAAACTCCGCGTTCCTCAATTCCGTGACTGCCAACTTCTTTTCTGAAACATGGACTGTATGAAGTCATTGTGACAGGAAGGTCTTGTTCTTTTATGATTTGGTCCTTAAATCTTCCTATCATGCTGTGTTCACTTGTGCCAATAAGATACAAATCTTCGCCCTCTATCTTGTACATCATGGCGTTCATTTCGGCAAAACTCATAACACCGTCAACAACATCTGAGCGAATCATAAATGGCGGAATTGCATATGTGAACCCTTGTGCAATCATATAGTCACGTGCAAAGTTTATCAGCGCAGTTTCAAGGCGGGCGGCATCACCAAGCAGATAATAAAAGCCGTTTCCAGATGTTCTGCCGGCGCTTTCTTTGTCAAGACCGTTTATGCTGTCCAAAATGTCCGCATGATGCGGAACTTCAAAATCTGGAACTTTTGGCTGACCAAATCGCTCTATTTCAACATTTTCGCTGTCGTCTTTTCCGATAGGCACACTTTCGTCAATTATGTTTGGAATTGTCAGCATAATTTTGCGAATTTTTTCTGACAAAACTTCTTCTTCCCTTTCGATTTCGGCAATGCGGTCGTTGTTTTTGCGAACTTGTTGTTTCACTTGTTCCGCCTCGGCAATCTTTTTGTCCTTCATAAGGGCACCTATTTGCGTGGAAAGAGTGTTTCTGCTTTGCCTAAGTTGGTCGCCCTCTTGCTTTAAGGCGCGAGATTTTTTGTCAAGTTCTTCCACCTCGTCAACAAGCGCAAGTTTGCTGTCTTGAAACTTTTTGCGAATATTTTCTTTGACCAATTCTTTGTTTGTGCGAATAAGATTTATGTCAATCATTTTTTTGTCCTTTTACAAAATATCTTCTTGGCATATATTTTTGCACTTTTTTCACACTTTTGTCAACAAAATGAGCAAATTAAAGCCGTTTATGTTGGATTTAACAAGATTATTCAAATTTTTGCATAAATATAAATTTTTTCAAATAATTATGAAATTTAATTGACTTTTTGTCGAAGTTTGTTGTATTATCAATTCTGAAAAGAGGATTGTATGGTGGAACAGAATGTTATTGTGGTGGAAGTAGGCTCTTCAAAACTGTCTTGCATTGCCGCTCAAAAGGGCATAAATGGAACTTTCAACATCAAAGCACACGCAACGCGTGAATATGCAGGTTTTTTGGAGGGCGCTTTTGTTGAGCCGTCACTATTGGAAGACGCACTCAAAAGTTTGTTCACAGAAGTGCAGTCCGTTTACAAGAAAAAAATCAGAAAAATTTTTGTAGGTGTTCCGGCTGAATTTTCAAAAGTTGCGTCAGCAAAAGAGCAAATAAATTTTCGCTTCAAACGTGCGGTTAAACAAAGTGATATAGATGCTCTTTTGCAGGAAGCCTCAAGGGATATTGTGGAAGACAATATGGAGGTTTTGTGCATAAATCCTATCTATTTTGAGGCTGATGACAGCCGCAAAACAAATTCACCGATTGGCATAAAGGCTGGAAAAATTGGCGCAGAACTTTCGGTTGTTTTGGCGCAAAGTTCGTTTATTTCGTCTTTCAACAGAATTTTCACCGACATGGGCGTTGAACAAGTGGAATATCTTTGCGAGCCACTTTCTCAAGCAATGCTTATTTTGGAGGAAGAGGAGCGTGAACGCACTTGTATCGTGATTGATGTGGGTGCTCGCACCACAAGTGTGGCATTTGTGAAGGGAGAGGGCTTGACAAATCTTACATCTTTTTCGATGGGCGGCAGTCATGTGACAAGCGACCTGTCGGAAGCATGCGGAATATCCTACAACGATGCACGCTCGCTGAAAAAACAAATTGTGCTGTCGCTTAAGGGCGAGGACGGCGATTTTTATGACTTGATGACATTTGGAGGGCGCGTTGTCAAAATTCCACTCTCATATGCCAACGAGGTGGTTATGTATCGCCTGAATTTGATTGCAAAGACGGTCAACGAATGCATAAGGCTTTTTGCCAAAGAATATGTGCCATATTATCCAATCTATCTTTGCGGCGCAGGGGTGAGCAAAATCAAGGGCGGAAAAGACTATTTTGCAAAGTGCATAAACAGAAACATTTCGTACGGAGTGCCTCCAATTCCTGCCATGAACAAGCCCGAAAATGCTGCTATGCTTGGGCTTTTGAATCAAGCACTGAATGAAAAATAACAAAAATAATGCAATTATTGACAAAAAAATGTGACAACAACTACAAAATTCTTGCAAAAACAAAAAAATTGAGTTAAAATGAAACTATATATTGGGTTTTCAACACAAAAAAGGAGCAAATATGGAAAACAATAACACAAATCCAACAAACTCAACAAACATCGTCAAAATCAAAGTGTTGGGCGTAGGCGGGGGCGGAAACAACGCTGTCAACAGAATGATTGATGCCGGCGTTGCATCTGCAGAATTTGTTGCAATAAACACCGACAAACAAGCACTTTTGATTTCAAAAGCAGACAAGCGTTTGCAAATCGGTGAACGTTTGACCAAAGGTATGGGCGCAGGTGCCGTTCCTGAAATCGGACGCAAGGCGGCAGAAGAAAGCAAAGCATCTATCACCGAAATTCTTAAGGGCAGCGACCTTGTGTTTATCACTGCCGGAATGGGAGGCGGAACGGGTACAGGTGCTGCTCCTGTCATTGCTCAGATTGCCAAAGAACTTGGCATTTTGACAGTTGGTATTGTGACAAAACCTTTTCAATTTGAAAACAAAAAGCGTATGGAAAACGCTGAAAAGGGCATTCAAGAACTCAAAAAATATGTTGACACTATCGTTGTCATTCCAAACGAAAGATTGCTGACAATTTTGCCAGAAAAAACAACTCTTGTGGAAGCATTCAGATATGCTGATGACGTTTTGCGTCAAGGTATTCAAGGAATTGCCGACCTTATCGTTTTCCCGGGCATGATAAATTTGGATTTTGCAGATATCGGCACAGTTATGAAAAATCGCGGACTTGCTCACATGGGCGTTGGTCACGGCAAAGGCGAAAACAAAACTTTGGAGGCCGTTCGTCAAGCAGTTGCATCTCCACTTATTGAAACAACAATCGAGGGCGCAACAGGTGTTGTGCTCAACATCAAAGGTGGCAGTGACATAACTTTGCGTGAAGTTTCTGAGGCAGCAAATATGGTCAAAGAGGTTATTGATCCATCTTGCAACCTTATTTTTGGAAGTAGTATAGACCCTGAAATGAGAGATGAGGTTGAAATCACTATCATCGCAACCGGCTTTAAGAGTCCTGAAGAACTTGCTGCCGAGCAACAACAAGAAGAGGTTGAGCAAGAACCTGTCAAGGAAGAAGAGCCAGCCGAAGAAGACAAGTTCCGCGGCTTCAATCCTTTTGGATACAACCCTCAGCCACAACAACAAAACAATGTGCATGTGGAACAAAACAATCAAACTTCTCGCGTTGATGTAAATCCAAACATCAACAGCATTCCACCTTGGATTGAAAAAATCAGAAACAAAAACAAAAAGTAAAAATCAATTTGACAAAAAGAGAGCAAAATTTGCTCTTTTTTTCATTTTTTTTCTACTTTTATATGGTTTGTTTTTCGTAAAATTGGTCTATGCAAATCGTTGTGGAATATGTTTTGCTGGAAAATTTTTTAATCAACCTTGTCATTTTGCAAACAACAAAATTTTTGTTGCATGAAAAGGGCAGATTGTTTTTTCTGTCGGCATTTTTGGGCGCGTGTTTCACCGTTGTGATGCCGGCATTTTATCTTTCCTCTTTCGGCTGGCTTTTGGTGGAAATTGGGCAAGTTGTTTTGTGCATTTGCATCTCTTTTAAATTCAAGAAATTGAAAAAATTTATTCAAATTTTTTGCTGTCACTTTGCCGTCACGTTTTTGTACGGAGGGGCATGCTACTTTTTTGAAGGGCTATTTGGTACACGCTCATTTTTGCTGATTTTGTGCGTTGTTGTGGCAACATTTTGCATCGTCAAAGGTCTGGCAAAAGTGTATGCACGAAAAAGAGCGGTGGACAACTTTTGTTTTGATGTGGAGATTGAAGCAAGCGGAAACAAAGGCAAATGGCGGGCATTTTTGGACAGCGGCAACATGCTTTTTGATCCTATCACGGACAAACCGGTCAGTTTGATAAATTTTCGTGTTTTTTCGGCATTGTTTAAGGAGGTTGATTTGGAGGATATTTTGCGACATACTGACAAACTGAAGAATTTGAAACATGCGCATTACATCAATTTCAACACACTTGGCAGTGACAATAAAATTTTGGTCTTTCAGGTTGACAAACTGTGTTTGGAGGGGCAAGTTTTGGAAAAGCCAACCTTGGGACTGTGTCTGAAAAATTTTGATGATGCTTTTGGAAGCGACATAATTTTGCACAACAATATGTTTGTGAGCAAGGAGGTGTGATATGGAGATATTTTTCAAGATAAAACTTTGGCTGTGGAAAATTTTTAATCGCAAAAGTGCAAAACATACAGAACAAATAATGGCATATATTTGCGGAAATAAGGCCCTTCCGCAGCCTTTGCCTGCCGAAGAAGAGAATTGGCTTTTGGAACAGGTGCAAAGCGGAAACAGCGAAGCACGCGACAAACTTATTGAACACAACTTAAGATTGGTTGTGTATATTGCAAAAAAGTTTGAAGTTTCGGGCATAGAACTTGAGGACCTTATCTCTATAGGCTCTATAGGGCTTATCAAAGCGGTGAAAACTTACAGTTTGGACAAAAATATCAAACTTGCAACATATGCCAGCCGCTGCATTGAAAATGAAATTCTTATGCAACTTCGCAAAAACACCCGCATAAAAAATGAAATGTCCTTGGACGAGCCTTTGTCGTCTGACGGCGAGGGCAACGAACTTTTGCTTGCCGACATTATACCTATTGACGAAGAAAGCGTTTCCAAAAACATAGAAAACTCTGCCGAAAAACAGATTTTGATGGACGTTGTGTCCAAACTTGACGAAAAGGAGCAGATGATTATGTATTTGCGTTTTGGACTTGCTGGAAACGAAGAAAAAACGCAAAAAGAAGTTGCCGATTTGATGGGAATCAGCCAAAGTTATATCTCACGCATTGAAAAGAAAATTCTTTCAAAACTTCGCAAGAGATTGGAAAAGGAATTTTGACCTATTCAATAAAACTTTTTATTGTTTTTAAAGCATTTTTTTCTAATCTTGAAACTTGTGCTTGTGAAATGCCAACTTCTTCGCTGACTTCCATCTGCGTTTTGCCGACATAATATCTCATAAGCAAAATTTCTTTTTCGCGGTCGGACAAGTTTTTGATGGCGTCTCTGAGCGAAAGTTTTTCCACAAGATCTTCATCACAATTTTTCTCATCTGCAATTTGGTCAGCGATACGAATTGTTTCGTTGCCGTCGTTGTAGATAGGGTCGGAAAGCGAAACTGTTTCGGAAATTGCATCAAGTGCAAAAGTCACTTCTTTCAGAGGCAAATCAACAAGTTTTGCAATTTGCTCTAAAGAAGGCTCGGCATTGTTTTCCTTTATATATTTTTCCTTTGCCTGCAACGAGCGATAGGCAGTGTCACGAATCGAACGACTGACTCTCACGGAGTTGTTGTCACGCAAATATCTGCGAATTTCTCCGACAATCATTGGCACGGCATAGGTCGAAAATCTGACACCAAGAGTTTCGTCAAAGTTGTCAATGGCTTTCAAAAGGCCGACACAACCAACTTGAAACATGTCGTCAGCCTTGTCACTGTGTCCGCCAAAACGTTGCACAACAGAAAGAACAAGCCGCAAATTAGCAACCACAAACTTGTCACGAGCAAATTCGTCGCCAGCCTTGACAGACTTTAAAAGTTCCATAATCTCTGCATTTTTAAGTTTTGGCAAAGTGGCAGTGTTGATACCGGCAATTACAACTCTGTTTGACATTTTTTCACCTCATAACAACAAATATGTTGCCCGTTGAGGTTGATTTGTATGCTACAGCCATTCAAATTCGCCAAAAAACGACAAAAATAGAATAAAAAAACTCATTTTGTTAATTTTTTTTAGTCTCATATGTATTTGAGATAAAATGATATATCAATATATTGTTAACAAGATATTGTTAAAAGATTTTTTTTGATTTTTATTGTGTTAAAATGCTTTTGGAGAAGAAATTATGAGCATTTTTTCAGAAAGATTTAAAGAATTGCGTTTAAGAAATAGAATGACTACAAGTCAACTAGCAAAAGTACTTAATATAAGTGTGAAAACGGTTATTTCTTACGAACAAGGCAAAACTATTCCAAATTTAAATACTTTTATAAGAATTTGTTTATTTTTTAATGTTTCTGCCAGATATTTGCTAGGATTATAAACTTTTTCGCATGATTTGACAAATTGCGACATATATTGCCATATGGATACTTCATTTCTGGAACTTAGGTGCAAAGAGGTCGTCAATGTGGTTGACGGGCGCAGACTCGGGCATATTGTTGATGTGATTTTCAATCTGGAAAGCGGATATTTGCAGGGTGTTGTGGTGCCAGGCGAAAAAAATTCGTGGAACATTTTCAAAAATGCACCCGAACTTTTTATTCCGGTTTGTCAAATTGTCAAAGTTGGCGAAGATGCCGTTTTGGTGGAACTTTTTTCTAATGATGGGCAAAATCCTCAACCTACGGCGTATCTTATGAGTGGAAAAAAGAAAAAATAGAGGAAGAACCTCTATTTTTTTGTTACATTTCTGTGATAAGTTTTATGAAGTTTGTCACATCTTTAAACTGTCTGTAAACTGAAGCAAAGCGCACATATGCAATTTCGTCAACAGATTTCAGTTTTGCCATAATCATCTCGCCAATTTCTTGAGATGAAATTTCTTGTCGCAAGGAATTTTGGATTTGTTTTTCTATATCCGCTGCCATTTGGTCGATTTGTGTGATGGAAACCGGACGTTTTTCACATGCTTTTATCATTCCGGCACGAATCTTTTCTATATTGAATGGTTGGCGGCTGCCGTCCTTTTTGACCACCAAAATTGGCACAGTTTCAACTGTTTCATATGTGGTGAAACGCTTTCCGCAGTTCAAACATTCACGGCGACGGCGAATGGAATTTGTTTCATCAACGCTTCGGCTGTCCAAAACCTTGCTTTCTTCATGTCCGCAATAAATACATTTCATAATCCTTCTCCTTTGCAAACAAAAAATTCTCTGTCAAAATTGATTATAACACAACATTTTGTGTTTTCACAAATATTTTTGCACAATTACTTGAAATTTTTATTTTTCGCTTTGGCATACTTGTCCACCATGTGCCATAAAAAATAATATGATTACATTAAACAATGGCAAGCATGGAAAAGTTTACAAGATTGTTGGCTTTGACAAAAATTTTGACGACATTTCAAGACGCTTTTTGGAACTTGGTTTCACTCGCGGGCAAAATGTCAAGATTGTTTCCACTTCTTTGCAAAAAAAAGTTTTTTTGGTGCAAATAAGAGGTTATCTTTTGAGCGTGCGTGCTTCACTACTTTCAAGAGTGCAGGTGGAGTAGTATGAAAGAGGTTTTGTTGGTTGGAAATCCAAACTCAGGAAAAACAACTCTTTTCAACAGTCTTACAAGGTCAAATGAGCATGTGGGCAATTGGCACGGTGTTACGGTGGACACGAAAGACAAATCTTTTTTTGTCGGAAAAGAAGAATTTTGTTTGGTGGACACGCCCGGATTGTACTCTTTGACACCACTCTCGTTTGAAGAGGCGGTTGCAGTGCAAAAAATTGAGGAAAACAAGGACAAAAAAATTATAAACATTTGTGACCAAAACAATTTGCAGCGAAATCTTTACTTGACACTTTGCCTTTTGGAAAAAGGCTTTGATGTTGTGTTGGCAATAAATCAAATTGACAAAAAGCCTATTTTCAAGGTGGACACAAAAAAGTTGGCAGAAACTCTTGGCATTGATGTTGTTTTGATTGATGCAGAGAAGAAAGTTGGCATCGACAAACTTAAAGAAAGATTGCTTTTGCAGAAAAAAAGTCCAAAACCTCCCGATTATGTGAAAACAATCAAGGCGGAACAAATCCAAGACATACAAACATTGTCAAATCTTAGATATGATTATATCGACAAAATACTTGGCATGTGTGCAGTGCGAACACATGCTGTGTATGGTCAAAGTAAACTTGACAAAATTTTTTTAAACAAATGGTTGGCATTTCCGGTCTTTCTTTTGGTCTTGGCGGGCATTTTTTATCTCACTTTTTTCTCTTTCGGGGCATTTTTGTCGGACTCGCTGAGCAAACTGCTTGGGCTTGTCACAACTCCAATCTTAAACTTTATTGAAAACTCCTTTGGGCAAAACTTTGTGTACGACCTTTTTAATGTTGCCATTTTTGGCGGGGTTGGAACGGTGCTTTCCTTTCTGCCTCAGGTTGTTTTGCTTTTCTTTTTCTTGTCGATTTTGGAAGACAGCGGCTATATGTCACGCATAGCCTTTATTTTTGAGGATATTTTGGGCAGGATTGGTCTTTCCGGAAAGAGCGTTTACACCCTTTTGATGGGGTTTGGTTGCTCCACTTCGGCAATTATGACCTCGCGAAATATGGACGACAAAAATGCCAAAATAAAAACGGCAATTCTTTGCCCTTACATGAGTTGCTCTGCAAAAATTCCTATCTACACTGTCATCGGTGGTGCGTTTTTTGGTGCAAAAAATATCCTTGTGATAATGGGACTTTATATTCTTGGCGTTGTTGTGGCAATATCTATCTCAAAGATTTTGGACATCACTTTGCTTAAAAGTAAAAAACAAAGTTTTATTTTGGAATTTCCACCTTATCGCACAACGTCATTAAAACGAGTTGGAAAAATTTTATGGAAAAATGTTTGTGAATTTTTGATAAGAGTTGGCTCAGTCATGGTGTCAATGAACATTATTATTTGGCTTTTGTCATCATTTTCGTTCAATTTTTCTTACGTTTCACAAGGTGGCGGAACAAGTATGTTGGAAACAATAGGCAGATTCCTTGCACCGATTTTTTCACCACTTGGCTTCAACAATTGGGCAATTGTTTCGTCACTGCTTGCCGGCCTTGTGGCAAAAGAAGTGGTGGTGTCCTCGATTGCCATGTTTAACGGAATTGACTCAAGTGCCACAAAACTGTTGTCCGCTTCCATTCTTTTGCCGACAAGTGTGGTGTATTTCGCCACAAAAGCAAGTGTGATTTCCTTTCTGGTGTACTGTCTTTTGTACACGCCGTGCATGGCGTCAATCTCGATGCTTTTGCAAGAGGTCGGCAAAAAATGGACATTTATTTCTGTTGCCATTCAACTTGTGACGGCATATGTCGTGGCATTTGTGGTTTATCAGATTTGTTTTGCATGTGAAATTTTTGGCTTTTGGAGTGTTTTTGCGATTATTTTGACCTTTTTGTGTGTTTTTATTGCCTTTTTGTCAGTTTTTTTGAAAATAAAACGAAAAAAACTTTGCCCCCATTGTGACATCTGCAAAAAGAATTGCAAGTTGAAATAAATTTTGTTTTGTGTTTTTGGCTTTATGTGTTATAATTTTGACATGAAACCTATCGTTGCAATTGTCGGCAGAGCAAATGTTGGAAAGTCCACTTTTTTTAACAAAATTTGCGGCAAAAGAATTTCTATCGTTGACGACGTTGCGGGTGTGACCCGTGACAGACTTTATGCTGACGCCACTTGGAGTGGGCACGAATTTACTGTTGTGGACACCGGCGGTGTGGAACTATCTTCGGAAGATGTTTTTCAGAAGGAAATAATCGAGCAGGTGATGGCGGCAATAGAAAACGCCACAGTTATTGTTTTTCTTGTTGACGGAAAAACCGGCATCACACAAAGTGACGAAGATGTGGCAAAACTTCTTCGAAAGCAAAACGTACCGGTTGTGCTTGTTGTCAACAAACTTGACACTTTTGATATTTCCTCCACATATGAATTTTACTCGCTTGGCCTTGGTGAGCCTATGCCGATTTCTTGTGCACAAAGCAAAGGAATTGGCGATGTGCTTGACAAGGTGATCTCTTATTTTCCGGAGGATTGTTTGGACGAAAACGTTGCTGGGATAAAGATCAGCCTTGTTGGAAGACCAAATGTTGGCAAAAGTTCGATCATAAATCGTCTTTTAGGCAAAAAACGCGTTGTGGTCAGCGATGTGGAAGGCACAACTCGTGACAGTGTGATTGTGCCATTCAGGTGCAACAAAAAGGACTACAATTTGATTGACACGGCGGGACTTAGGAGGCAACGCTCGGTTGAGAAACAGTCAGTGGAAGGATATTCAGTTTTGCGAAGCATGTCCGCCATTGAGATGAGCGATGTTGTGCTGATTGTGTTTGACGGCACCGCAGAAATTTCTGAACAAGACGTGCGAATTGCTGGCTTTGTGCACGAGGCAGGAAAACCGAGTGTGGTGATTGTCAACAAGTGGGACGAAAAACGCACCACAAAAGAGGATTATCTTAAATCTTTGCAAGAAAAACTTTCGTTTATGTCTTATTTTAAGGTGCTTTTTGTGTCAGCGCTGACCGGAAAAGGCTTGTCGGAGATTATGACAACGGTGGACCAAGTTTATGAAAATGCTTCTCGCAGAATTACAACAGGTGTTTTGAATGACATTTTGCATGATGCAATCTTAAATCACGAGCCTCCTTCAAAAGGGGGTCGCAAATGCAAAATCATGTTTGTGACGGAAGCGGCAACAAATCCGCCAAAATTTGTTTTTTTCTGCAAAGAGCCGCAATTTATCAACTTTGCATACGAAAGATATTTGGAAAATCGCTTGCGAGAGCGCGTTGATTTTTCGGGCACGCCAATTTTGTTGATGTTTAAGGGAAAGGAGGAGGAATGATGGTTTGGCTGTACATCTGTCTTGCACTTGTTTGCGAATATTTTGTGGGGAGTTTGAGTTTTGCAAGAATTTTCACTTGGCATTTTGCTCATAAGGACATCACAAAAGAGGGGAGCAACAATCCTGGCACAATGAATATTTTGCGCACACGCGGAATGGGGGAAGCACTTTTGACGCTGTTTTTTGATGCTCTTAAGGTTGGAGGAATTGCACTTGCTTTGTATTTCGTTTTCCGCGAATATTTTCCGGGATATGAAAATGTGGCATATTATTTGGTGTCGTTTGTTGGAATTTTTGCTCACTGTTTTCCGATTTACTACAAATTTAAGGGCGGAAAGGGTGTTGCCAGCACATTTGGAATGTTTGTGTTTAGTCCTCAGTTTTGGTGGCTGTCACTGATTATGTTTGCTTTCTGTTTTGTGTTGTTTATGTTTGTACATTACGGCTTTGTGATAAATTTTCTGTTTATACTTGTGATGTCCGTTTATTCAACTTGCTTGTTTGCCATAAACAAACCATTCCTGTTTTTTGAGCCAAGTCCACAAAATCTGTTTTTTGTGCCAATCATTGTCATTTGGGCGGTGGCACTTCTTGTTGTTTTCTGTCACAGACAAAACATTGTCAGACTTTTTAATGGCACAGAAAACAAAGTGAATTTTCGCGAAAAAGTGTTTGGAAAACTTTTAAAGAAAAACAAAACAAAGGAAGAAAGCAATGACAAAACAACAACTGTTTGATTTGATTGAAGATTTGTTTGCTGTAAAGCCGGACAACCCCTTTGAAAACACTGATGCGGCTGTTTTTAGGCACAAAGGCAACAGAAAGTGGTTTGCTCTTTTGATGCAAGTGCCAAAGTGTCGCATGGGGCTTGGCGGAGATGAAATTGCCGAAGTTTTGAATCTGAAATGTGACCCGCTTTTGCGAGAGGGACTTATGCAAACAAAAGGCGTTTATGAGTGCTATCACATGAACAAAGTGCATTGGATATCTGTGATTTTGGACGAGATTGACGACAAAACTTTGGAAACATTGTTGGAAATAAGTTTTGATTTAACAAAAAAATAATCCGTTTTCGGATTTTTTTATTTTTTGTGACATGTTCTAGATTTGATGTTTCTCACATAATATATGGTGTTCCATGGGAGGTTTTTATGGAGAAATATCAAATATATGAGGACATTAAAACTCGCACAAACGGGGATATATATGTTGGCGTGGTTGGACCAGTAAGAGTTGGCAAATCCACTTTTATTTCGGAGTTTATGAAAAAACTTGTGCTGCCAAACATCGCAAGCAAAAATGCTCGTGAGCGTGCGGAATATGAATTGCCTCAAAGTGCAGACGGAAAAACTGTCATGACAACTCAGCCACGATTTGTGCCAAACGAAGCAGTGTCGATTTGCGTGGCAGACGATGTGAATTTGAAAGTGCGAATGATTGATTGCGTTGGATTTCTTGTTTCTGGAGCAATGGGTGTGACTGAAAACGACAAGCCAAGACTTGTCAAAACTCCGTGGTCGGAACAAGAGATGCCTTTTGAGGAAGCGGCAGAACTTGGCACAAAAAAGGTGATTGAGGACCACTCCACAATAGGCATTGTGATGACCACCGATGGCAGTGTGACCGATATTGAGCGTGCCAACTATGTCAGTGCAGAAGAACGTGTTGTTGCCGAGATGAAAGCATGCGGAAAACCTTTTGTTGTGGTGCTTAACTGCAAAAATCCTGCGTCTGCGGAAAGCAAAAAACTTGCTTCAAACTTGGCAGAAAAATATCAGGCGCAAGTTGTGGCAATGAATGTGGCAGCAATGAAAGAGGAAGATGTTGACAAGATTTTTGAAAAAGTGCTTTTGGAATTTCCTGTCAAAAGCATCAAGGTTGGAATGCCAAAATGGATGCAGGCACTTTCATATGCAAGCCCGATCATATCCGAAGTTGTCAGCGAAATAAAAAAATTTGCCGATGATGTCAGAAAAATTGGCGACGCCAAAAAAGATACAGTTGTGTTTACTGAAAGTGACAGTTTTGACCCTATCACATTCACAAACATAGAAATGGGCGAGGGCGTGATACGATTTAACGTCATTCCAAAAGAACATTTGTTTTACAAGGTGCTTTCTGACGAATGTGGATTTGAAATTAACGATGATTTTCAACTTGTTTCATATATCAAAAATTTGGCAGTTGCAAAACAAGAGTATGACAAACTGAAAGATGCACTTGACCAAGTTTCCGAAACCGGATATGGCGTTGTTGTGCCTCGACAAAACGAATATGTTTTGCAAGAGCCAGAAGTTGTCAAACAAGGTGGCAAGTTTGGTGTGAAAATAAAGGCCACTGCACCAAGTTTGCACATAATAAAGGTTGATGTTGAAACAGAGGTAACTCCGCTTGTTGGCAACGAAAGTCAAAGTCAAGATTTGGTAAGTTATCTTTCCGAACGCTTTCAAGCAGACCCAGATGGCATTTGGGAGACCAACCTTTTTGGCAAAAGTTTGTTTTCTTTGATTGACGACAGCATTGGTGCAAAGATAGTTTCAATGCCTGCCGATGCTCAAAGAAAGATGAAAAAGACCCTCGGCCGAATTGTCAATGAAGGCAAGGGCGGAGTGCTTTGCATTTTGCTTTAAAAAACACAAAAAAAAGCCGCAAAATTGCGGTTTTTTTGATTTTTATTTCAAATTTTCGCACAATAGAGTTGTGTATTTCAATTATCATGCAAAAGTGAAACATTTGATTGAACAGGGGCATGCAACAACATGGGAAATAGTGGAAGAATATCACAACATTCGCCCCTGCCTTTTGATTTATTTTGACGATGACAAAATTTTTCCTATTCGGCAGCATAAATTTGAGGAATACATCTTTTTAATGACAAAATTGGGCGTGGAAAATTGTTCAAAAAAGGGTATTGACAACTTTCAAAAAGTGTGTTAAAATATTTGCATCAAAAGGAGATAAAAAATATGGCAACAATAGAAAACTTTGTAAATTTGCCAAGTGAGGCAGATTATCAAGAAATCATCAAAAAATTCCCTGCTTTTGCAAGTGCGTCACTTTCAGAAAAAGCAAAGAAAGACGGGGCATGTGAAAACAGTGATTACAAAGCAGGATACTACTTCACCCGCACTGCGTTGCCTGGCTCGTCCATCATAGTAATGTTTGTGAACGATGTCGGCGACCTGTTCTGGGACATCGGTGACGGCATTGGCGCCGGGTTGCGCGTCGCTTTGCAAACAATCTACAATCCAGAATGCAACCTTGTCAAAGGTTGCAAGGAAGTTTCCAGAACTGCTGAAATTTGGGACAAAGAAAAAAGAAAAGCAGTCAAAACAACGAGCAAAACACCAGTTGTGACATTCGGAAAGAAAGACTACATCTGGCTGAACAAAGATGAATGTGAAAATGGCAAAGAAAAGTCAATGAGACTTGTAAGTCTTGAACTTATTGCAAGAGCAAAACCATTTGACAAAGATGGAGATACAAATGACTATGGCAGTGAAGAGGCAAAAAAATTAAGACAACAATGCCAAGATGAAGCATTTGAATTTGCCACTGAAGAAGAAAAGAAACTGCTTGTGAAAGTGAAACTTTCTGAAAAAGACGGATATGAAAAAGAAAAGCCAATTTTGAAAAAAGAAAAAAGCAAAGAACAAAATCAGAAAAAGAGTTCAGTTGAAAGTTTGTTTGACGATTTGTTTGCTGGAAAGATAGATGAAGAAGGTTTGCGAAAAGGATTGAAAGAAATTGTTGCCTCAGAAAGAGCAAAACAAGGTGCAAGTGTTGAGACAGCAAAGGCACTCAATAATGAAATTGTGGAGCAAGCAAAATTATTTCAAGAAAAACTTGAAGCAAAACGCGTTGATAAAGAATTTGATAATGTCAACTCCACAATCGACAAATTGAATCTTGGAGGCAAACAATGACAAGCACGCAAAAAGCCTTTGACTTTTTGAATGAAAAAATAGATGCCTATTGCGATTATTTGAAAACAAACAAAAAGTTTCAAAAATTGAAAAATGAAAGGAAATGAAAAAACACGATATTTTCGTGTTTTTTTTTAAAAACATTCTGGCCTGCTTTCTTTCAGTTTGTCCACTTGCTGATAGATGTCATCAAACACAAAGATTTTCAAACTTTTGTGAACTTTTTCTCTTTGCCATTGTTTTATGTTGTAAACATGTAGGCCAAAAGGCAAGAAAAACACAACACCTTTGCAAAAGTGTTTTACAACCGTGTCGGATTTTATCTTTCGCTGTTCGTTGAAACGGAAAGGAATATGTTTTATTTTTGCATACTTGTTTAATGCGGTTTGGTCTGGCATCAACATAAAGTTTTTGTAAACTTTTTTACGGCATTTTTCCAAAAGATTGTCTTCTTTGATTTTTTTCATGTTCATCAAAATGCTTCCGGAATTGACATATGACGTTCTTATCCAAAATCTGCCCATATAGTCTTTGCAAGCCGCCATATCAACATTTTCAACATCTATGTCCCAAAAATCTTTAAGATCCGAGCAGCACATTGTGTCGATATCCAAATAAATAATCTTGTCAGGAATTTCTGGCACCAAGTCCATCAAAAGTCGAAGCAAGGAGTACGGCGTGTAGCCACTTTCGTGATTTTTGCCACCAATAAGGTGTGTTTTGTAAAGTTGTGTCACGTCACATTTCACAACTTTACTTTCCTTGTTTTTTTGTTTGACTATATCGTCAAGAAGTGCGATTTGTTGGTCGCTGAAAGGCAAGAATTTTGGATTTTCATCATGCAAATCCATTGTAAGCACATAGATACTCACAGAGTCCTTTGTTTGTTTTGCCACCGACATAACCGACATCAGCAAACCTTCAAAGATTGCTCTGTTTCCGCTGTAACAAATTGAAATCATTTTTTCTCCTATCGTTTGTTCTAGGCTTAGTATATAGGATAATTTTGGATAAGTCAAACCTTTTTCAATCAAAAGTTTTTTATTATTTTGACTTTCAAGTTTTTTTGTGGCTGAATAGATTTTTTATTTTCACACAAACTACAACTGATTTTTGATGCTTTTTCATGATTTTGCGCGTGAGATTTGGCGTTTTTTGTCGAAAGAGAAAAAGTTTGATTTTTTTTGAAAAATCATTTGACAAATTCCCCCCCCCACATGATAAACTCTCTTTCGAGAGTGAAAAATCAAAACGATCAAACTCACTCACACAAGAAAATATATAGGAGGTTTTATGAAAAAGATTCTATCAATTTTGGCTTGCTTTTGTTTTCTTTTGGTAGGCGGCGTTCTGCTCACTGCGTGCGGAGAACCAAAACTTACCGGCATTACACTTGACACGCAAGATGCTCATATCGCATTCATCACCGGCGAAGAGTTTAATACAACAGGCTTGAAGGTGAAAGGCGTGTATGACAACAAGTCTGAAAAGGAACTTGCACAAAAAGACTATGAAAAGGTGACCGCAGAAGCCGTGAAAGGCCAAACAACAGTTGCCGAGGGCAGTGAATTTGTTGAAGCAGGAACTTATACTGTCAATGTAAGTTATGAATATGAAGATGGCAAATTCTTCAAAAATACTTATGACATCACAGTTGCAGAACCGGAACTTACTGGCATTCAACTTGACACGCAAGGTGCTGACACCGCATTCCTCGTTGGCGAAAACTTCACAACAACAGGATTGAAGGTGAAGGGCGTGTACGAAAACGACTCTAAGAAAGATCTTGCACAAGCAGATTACCAAAAGGTGACTGCAGAAGCCGTGAAAGGCGAAACAAAAGTTGCAGTTGGTGCTGCTTTCAGTGAAGTAGGAACATACACAGTAACTGTAAGTTATGAGTATGAAGAAGGCAAATTCTTTAAAGATACTTACAATGTCACAGTGACATACTTGAATGAGGAAAGCGGTGTTGCTCTTGTTGGCAGCGAGGCAGACCTTGAAAAAGCAATTGAGCATTATTCAGCAGCAAAACTCAATGGCGATGTTGTTTTGACAAAACAAATTGAAGTGGCAAAAACATTCACTCTTGATTTGGGCGGTCATACAATCAAAAACGAAACTCCAATTTGGAACGGAAGCCAAGACAAACTTGCACTCATTTCTGTGGAAGAAAACGGAAAATTGACAGTTGAAGGAACTGGCGAAATGACCGCTTTGAAAGATGATTGCTGGGTGTTTGTAGTTAAAGGCGGAGAATTGACCATTAAAGACGGAAAATTCAACGGAAATGCTGATGCTGTTTATGTTAGAACTGGCACACTTATTGTTGAAGGTGGAGAATTTGACATGCAACAACTGTCAGATGGGCACAGCGACAAGAGATATCTTTTGAATTGTGAAGATGCATATTATAAAAACGGAACAGCCCACATTATTGTAAGGGGCGGAATTTTCCACGGATTTAATCCAGCAAACAACAAAGCAGAAAGTTTGACTGGCGGAATAAACTTTGTTGATGATGGATATAAAGTTGAAAAAACCACTGATAATGCAGACGAAAAATTGCAGGTTTGGACTGTTTCTGAAGCTGAAAATTATCGCTACGCAAAAGATGTTGACACTCTCACAGCCGCACTTAAACACGACAATTCATATGTCGTTCTTACAAGCGACATAACCTTGGATACTGCAAAAATCTTCAAAGTTACAAACAAAAATGTTACACTTGACCTTGCTGGACACAAAATCTCAAACACAGTTGATGTTTGGAGTAACGATGGCGAAGAAGGATACGGCGAAAATGACAGATGGTCACTTGTGTCTGTCAGAGACGGTGGAGAATTGACAGTTACAGGCAATGGCACATTTGACGCAAAACAAGATGATGTGTATGCTTTGGACGTTTATGGCGGAACTTTGACGATTGAAAACGGAACTTTCAAAGGAAATGTTCATGCGGTATATGTTCATCATGGAATTTGCACAATCAACGACGGCGAATTTGATATTAAACAAACGACAAATGGAAACAAAAACTTCCTTTTGAACTGCTTGAATGCAAATGCTCAAAACGGAACTGCAAACATCATTGTAAAGGGCGGAAAGTTCCATGGATTCAATCCTGACGAACTTAAAAACGATGACGGAAAAGAATCATATGTTGCAGAAGGCTTCTATGCAGAAGAAAGTAGTGACACTTACACTGTAAAGGCATATACAGACGGAAATGTTCACGTTAAAACAGCAGAAAGTTTCAGAACGGCTTTGACTGCAGCCAAAACTCAAACTGTTGTTTTGGACAGTGATATAACTTTCGATGGAAAGTACATTCAACTTGAAAATGCCAAAAGCCAAATCACTCTTGACCTCAACGGACACACTTTGACAACAAACTACTCTGCAATATTCATTGTGTTTAATGCAAAATTAACAATCAAAGATAGCAAAGAAAATGGCAAATTTGTTTCTAAAAGCAACACCCTTGCACTAATCAATGTTGGTTCTCAATTATTCATGGAACCAGAACGTGCTGGACATCTTGTGATTGAAAGTGGTGTGTTTGAAACTAAAGCGCCTATTGTTTTGGTAAATAATGGAACAGTGGAAATCGCAAACGGTAAGTTTACATCAACAAATGATAGTGGCAAGTGGACTTTAAACATTTATGACGAAGCAAATGAAACACAAGCCAAAATTGAAGTTAGCGGCGGCGAATTTACAGGCTTTAACCCAGAACATCCAAACACAAATGACAGACAATCTTACTTGAAGGATGGTTATAAGTCTCAAGTTAAGGGCGGAAACGGAAATGTTTATGAGGTTGTTGAAAAACAAGACTAAATGTTCTTAAACAAACTTAACAAGTGAATAAACAAAAAAAACTTAAGTGATGTTTAAATAAACAGACCTAAGTGAAGTAAATAAACAATAAACAGATTAAATTAAACAGACTTCAAATACTTTTCAAATTAAAAAAAAACTTGTCAAAACCTGACAAGTTTTTTTTGCTGGTGACCCCACCGGGACTCGAACCCAGAACAACCCCTTAGGAGGGGGCCGTAATATCCAGTTTTACTATGAGGTCGGGTCGGAGATTGCACGGATGAAGTATAGCATCTTTTTCGCAGTTTTGCAATAAATTTTTAAAATTTTTGCATAAGTGTAAAATTGTTGACAAATCAACAAATTTTGTGATATTATTATGGTTGATTTGGAGGACATATGGAAGACCGTTTTGGAAAGTTCACTAGTTTGATATTAAACATATCAAGATGTATTCAAAAGATTAAGAACGAAGAAATGGCAGAATTGGGGTTGAAGGGGAAGCAGGCTTCGGCACTTTTTCAGTTATATTGCAGTAAAGATGGCATGACATCGGGGGAACTTAGTATGGCATGCGATGAAGACAAGGCAGCCACTTCTCGTGTTGTCAAAGAACTTGAAACAAGTGGATATGTTTTCATTGACAGTTTGGGCGATAAGAAATACAAAAACAAGATTAGGCTGACACCAAAGGGTAACGGAATTGCTGAAATTGTTTCGAAAAAAGTTGAAAAAATTTTAAACTTTGTCGGCGTGAAAAAAGATCGTGACAAATTTTACGAAACTTTGCAAGAATTGTCGGAAAAGTTGCAACAAACTTGTCAGCAATATGGAGAGTGAAATATGATTAAATTGGTTGTGGACACGGGAAGTGATATAGAGCAAAACGAAGGAGAAAAACTTGGAGTGTTTTTACTTCCAATGCAGGTTAATTTTGGAGAAGAAGAATATTTTGATGGCTTCAATTTGTCGCATCGAGAATTTTTTGAAAAATTGATTGAAAGCGACCAACTTCCAAAGACAAGCCAAATAAACAGTTATCGTTTTGAAGAATGCTTTGCAAATTTAACTAAAAATGGCGATCAAGTTGTGTGTATCACGATATCTTCAAAACTTTCTGGAACATACAACAGTGCAAAAAGTGCAGCAAAAAAGTTTGAAGGAAGTGTGTTTGTGGTGGACAGTCTGCAAGCAACAATCGGAGAACGTGTGCTGTGCGAATATGCCTTAAAATTGATCAAAGAGGGAAACTTGAACGTCAAAGAAATTGTTTCCGAACTTGAAACAAAAAAGAAAAGTATTCAACTTTTGGCGGTGTTGGACACTTTGAAATATCTTAAAAAGGGCGGCAGAATTTCGTCTGTTGTGGCATTCACGGGCGAACTTTTGTCAATAAAACCTGTTGTTTGTCTACAAAATGGAGAGGTCAAGTTGATTGGCAAAGCAATGGGCTCAAAAAAAGGCAACAATTTGTTGATGCAATTGGTGGAAAAATGTGGTGGAATTGACTTTGATATGCCTTTTGCTCTGGCATATTCGGGACTGAGTGACCAATTTTTGCAGAAATATCTTCAAGACAGCAAGTTGCTGTGGCAAGGCAAAGTTGATTGCGAAAATATACCAAAATATATGATTGGAAGCACTATTGGCACGCATGTTGGACCGGGCGCAATTGCAGTAAGTTTTTTTGCCAAATATGAAAAAAATGAATAAATATTCAAAAATTGTTTGGTTTATGCAAAAAGTTGTGATATAATCATTTTCGAATCAACTTGGGGAATTGGTTTATGCGAGGTGAATTATGTGTTTTTTGTATATGCTCAATCTTTTGGACTTTGACAGCCAAGGAAAAGTGAAAGAAACCAAGGAGACAAGTTTGCCACAGGCACAGTCCAACTTTTTGTATTTGGTTTGCAAATTTAATCAAAACTTTTTGAAGGAAAAAGGTTTGCCAGTCCCTGAGTTTTTTAAGGAAGAACTTTCATCGGTGCTTGAAAACGTCGAAAAAGGGCAGGATTTTGCAACTGCCAAAAAGACAGTTTTGTCAAATTGTTTGCCACAAGTTTCTGCTTTGGCAAATCAAAATGAAAAAGACATAATTTTGGCACTTGTGAAAAGCACTTCTGCGTATGATTTGGAATTTGCGGACAAGTTTAAGGAAGCAAAAAATCATCTGCAACTTGAATACATAATGACAGTTATATCAAGCAAAGTTCTCAGCAAAGCGGAACAACTGAAAAGTCAGCCGCAAACAAAAGAAAGCAAAAGCAAACTTTTTAAAGAACTCATCAAATACAATGCCCTTGTAAACGCCGCAGAAAATGTTCGCGAAGATGTGAACACTTTCAAACAACCAGTTGGAAAGGCTGGATGAAAAACTGCTGCACATTGTTTAAAATTCTTGAAAAATTTGTTTCAAATACTTGACAAGTGTACAAAAATTGTTTAAAATAAATTCGTCTTGTGTTTCAAGGCGATTTTTATTGTTAGCCCCATGAAAGTCGTTTTTGAAACAAAAAACAAAATATTTTAGGAGAAAATAATGAAAACTTACATGGCAAACACAAACTCTGTTGAAAGAAAGTGGTGGCTTGTCGATGCAACAAATATGCCTCTTGGCCGTCTTGCATCCCAGGTTGCTGATCTTTTGACAGGAAAAAATAAAACCATTTACACTCCTCATGTTGACACAGGAGACTTTGTTGTGGTTATAAATTCTGACAAACTTGTTTTGACAGGAAAAAAATTGGAACAGAAAAAATCTCGTTGGCACACTGGATTTATTGGTGGTCTTAAAGAGGTTGGATACGACACACTTATGGCAAACAACAGCGACAAAGTTGTTGAAAAGGCCGTGAAAGGTATGCTTCCAAAAACATCCTTAGGCAGAAAGCAAATCACAAGACTTCATGTTTACAAGGGTGCGGAGCACAATCAACAAGCACAAAATCCACAAGCAGTTACATTAAAGGGAGTTAGAGAATAATGGCTGAGAAAAAGACAAAAACAGGTTGCTTTGTTGCAACAGGAAGAAGAAAAAGTTCTATTGCTCGTGTGCGCATGAGTGCAGGCAACGGAAAAATCACAGTCAACGGCAGGGAGATTGGCGAATATCTTCAACGCGACACACTGCTTTTGATTGCAAAACAGCCTTTGACTTTGACAAACACTGCTGACAAGTTTGACATCACTGTTGTTGTTGAAGGTGGCGGAATTGCCGGCCAAGCAGGTGCAATTTGTCACGGAATTTCTCGCGCACTTGTAAAAGCAAACGAAACTTACAAAAAAGAACTCAAAGATGCAGGACTTCTCACTCGTGATCCAAGAATGAAGGAAAGAAAGAAGTATGGCTTGAAGAAAGCACGTAAAGCATCACAATTCTCAAAGAGATAATTGGTTTATCAACAAAAAAGAGGCTTTTGCCTCTTTTTTTTAAAAATAATCTTTGAAAATTAAGTCTACACCTTTTTGTTCTAAAAATTTCACACTTTCCATGTCATTTATTGTATGCACTGCGATGTGTTTGTTTGTTTTCATGCCTAATTGCGTGAAAAATAGCCAAAATTGTTTGTTCATTACATAAGTGCTTACGTCTTTTTTGTCAGCAAATATAGCATTTATAGTTGAGGGAAGCAAATTTGAAACATAATTGGTGTACCAAAATTCTTTAAATTGCGACAAATTGACATCAGATTTTATGTTTTGATAATTTTTCTCGCTATATATTTGGACAATCATTTTGTCAAAAATATCAAAATTGTTATTTTTGGCATTTTCAACAATTTTACTGAGTATTTTTGTTTTATCATTCTCTTTGCTATCAAAAATTATTTTTGCGTTTTTGTGGCTTTTCAGTTGCTCAAAAATATGCTCCAGAGTCAAAGGGTGATATTTATCAAGCAAAATTGAAGAGTTGAATTGTTGGTATGTTGGGCGATTATTTAAACTGTATCCTTGTATGTATTCAAGTTGATGCGAGCATATCACCTTTTCGTCTTTACTTAGCAAAAAATCGATTTCAATAAGATTTTGCCCTTTATCGAGTGCCTCATCAAAGATTTCTTGGCAATTTAAGTATGAGAGGTTGAAATTCCCCCCCCCGCATGTATAATGGTTTGAGAGGCGGTGGGATCGTTGTATCCAATTGTTATACAGTTTGGGGTGATGAAAAGTGTGCTTAAAAGCAAAGAAATGCAGCCTACACAAATTGTTTTTTTGTGAAATAACAGTGAACAAAGAAAAAGTGCCAAAAAAAGTTCAAACGCCAAACTTACGTACAAAAAATTGAAGTCAGTGAAAAACTTTAAAAATTCAAACAAAAGACACAATACTGTAAAAGATATAATTGATATGTACAACATTTTCTTTCTCATGTTTGCATTATAACACACGAAAGCCTTGTATGACAATAAAAAAACCATCAGTTTTTCTGATGGAATTTTTTTTAAATTTGTGGAATTGTGCCAACTGCTGTCGCTGTTGGATAGATTGGCAAATCCGAAAGCCCTGGACATGCACTTTGTTGTGGTGCTTGTTTGCAAGGTGGCAAAACAGGATAGCCATACGATGGCACAAGGACATCAACCACGCTGACCACTCTTACAATAACTTGGATACACCCTGTCACAGTGAAGATGTTTGGTGCAGTGAAACTTCCGATTCTGCTGCTGAAGATCCCTGTTGCAACAATGTCAATAGGCGCAAGTGCAGGTTGTGGCACAAACAAAATTACAGATTTTGTTACTGTGATTGTTGAAAGTGCGGAGCCAAGTGCACCAGTGGCATCGCTGTAGGTGATTGTTACAGGAATTGTCAAAGTGAAAGAAACGTTTGCATAGTTTGGACAACTTTCAAGACGGTCAATCACAAGGTCAGAAATTGTTGCACTTTGTCCTTGTGTGTTTTCCGCTGACACATATGTAAGCGGTTGAACAGGATTGGCTGGGAAAAAGTCAGTGCCGGTCAAAACAATGCCAGTTTCTGTCGTGGAACAAACGCACGCGTCAAAAACTTTTGTCGTTTGAATCAAGATTTTTTCACATATTCCATTTGTAACATTACCGCAAATTGGTCCTGGTCTGTTTGGGTTGGTGTTGTTGATGTAAAATGACATTTTAAACCTCCTTAAAGTCCATACACTATTATGATATGCACGTGTGTTTGTTTTGGTCACGAAAATAATTCAACAAAAAATAATAAAATTAGGCTCAATAAATTTTACATTCAAAAAAAGTAAAAAAAATTTTAAAAATTTTGGCAAAAATGTTTGACTTTTGTTTTTTATGTGCATATAATAATGCTAGCACTTGCAAGTCGAGAGTGCTAGCAAACTTGTTTAAGGTTGTGTTATTATGGAACTTTCTGAAAGGAAAATCAAAATTTTAAACATTGCTGTTGAGGAGTTTATAAAGGACAGTGCTCCAATCACAAGTGGCTCTGTCAAAGATAGGACCGCTCTTGATTGCTCAACTGCCACACTGCGCTCCGAACTTAACGCTTTGGAGGCTATGGGGTTTTTGAAACAACTCCATACTTCTGGCGGGAGGGTGCCAACAGCACAAGGCTATCGGTTTTATGTGGAAAACATGCTTAAAAATGTCAAAGCAACAAACAGCGAACTGAAAGAGGTCAGGCAACTTATCGAAAACAGGACAAAAAATCTCAGCGAAATCGTTTCTGGAATTGCAAAAATCATAAGCAAAGCCACAAATTATCCGACAGTTGTCCTTGTGAATGGTATTGAAAATTTGATTTTGGACGAATTTAAGATTGTGCCACTTCTGGGCGAAAAATGTATGGTTTTGATTGGCACAAACTACGGCTACATCACTCAGCAGTTGGAAATTTCCACAAATGCCAAAAGTTGCGAAGATGCTTCAAATTATTTGACCAAGTATTTCAAAGGCGAAACTATGGGCTTTTTGATGGACAACATCCAGCAGTTTAAGGCAGGTATGCATGGCGAAATTTCCGCCTTTCAATCGGTTGTTGACAATGTTGTTGTGGGACTTTCGCGGCTAAACAAACAAAAACTTTTGAATGTTCAGTCCGAGGGTGTTGTGGATTTGGTGGACAATTCTTCTGCCGATGAAGCAAAAAAAGTCCTTAAAACACTGAGTGACGAAAACGAACTGATTGAAGTTTTGGATAAAAACGAGGGTATCTCTGCCAGAATTGACGATGACAAATGTTCCGTAGTGAAAGCACCAATTTTGGTTGGAGGCAAGCAAGTGGCGTCTATTGGGGTGTTTGGCCCGCAAAAAATGGACTATTTGAGTATTGCTTCTGCACTTAAAGTGGTGATCGACCAACTTTCAGACGAAAAAGGAGAATAAAATGGGCAAGAAAGAAAAACAAGACAACTTTGAAAAACAAACGCACGAATGTGAAATTGACAAGAAAGAAGAAACTTGTCAGCACGAAGATTGCGATTGTCAAAACGAGTGCGAATGCTGTGAAGATGAGTGCGAATGCGAAGAATGCACATGTCACGACCAAGCAGAAAACGGAGACGGTTGTGCGTGTGGCTGTCCTCCAAAAAAAGACCTTGCGGCAGAATATCTTGCTTTGGCACAGCGGTTGCAAGCCGACTTTGACAACTATCGCAAGCGAGTTGCAGAGCAACTTGACCGAGAAAGGCAGGAGGGCATAAAAAGTGTGATTGAAGTGTTTTTGCCATGCTTGGACGCTTTTAAGGAAGCAAAGAAAAGTGTTTCTGACGAAAAAGTTTTGACGGGAATAAACATGATAGAAGAAAAAATCTTATCCGCTCTTTCCACTTTGAATGTTCAAAAAATCGAATCAGTTGGCAAGCAATTTGACCCGCATTTACACAATGTTATTGCAGTCATGAAAGATGAAAGCAAAGAAAATGACATTATTTTGGAAGAGTATCAATCGGGTTGGACAATGAATGACAAAGTGCTTAGATATTCAAAAGTTGTTGTAAATAAATTATAAAAATACTTAAGAAATAAATAAAACAAGAAAAGGAGAATAAAAAAATGAGTAAAATTATCGGAATTGACCTTGGAACAACAAATTCATGCGTGGCTGTTATGGAAGGTGGAAAACCTACAGTCATTGCAAACGCAGAGGGGGACAGAACAACACCTTCTGTTGTGGCAACCACCAAAGAGGGCGAACGTCTTGTCGGAAAAGTGGCAAAACGTCAAGCAATCATAAACGGAGAAAACACAGTTATATCTATCAAACGCGAAATGGGCACAAACTTTAAGGCAAAAATGGGCGGAAAAGAATATTCTCCGCAAGAAATTTCTGCCATGATTTTGTCCAAACTTAAGTCAGATGCAGAAAGTTATTTGGGCGGAAAAGTGACACAAGCAGTCATCACTGTGCCTGCATATTTCAATGACAGTCAGCGTCAAGCAACAAAAGATGCCGGAAAAATTGCCGGACTTGAAGTTTTGCGTATCATCAACGAGCCTACTGCTGCCGCACTTGCTTATGGACTTGACAAAGGTGAAAATCAAAATCAGAAAATTTTGGTGTATGACCTTGGTGGCGGAACATTCGATGTTTCCATTTTGGAAATCGGCGACAATGTGTTTGAAGTTTTGTCCACAAACGGAAACACTCGTCTTGGCGGAGATGACTTTGACAATCGTATTATTGACTATCTTGTTGAGGAATTCAAGAGTCGCAACGGTGGAATGGACCTTTCAAAAGACAAACTTGCAATGCAACGTTTGAAGGACGAAGCCGAAAAGACAAAGATTGACCTTTCTGCAAAAACAATGGTCAACGTTTCTATTCCATTTATAACTGCTGATGCAAACGGTCCAAAACACTTGGAATGTGAACTCACTCGTGCCAAATTTGACTCTTTGACCGAAGATTTGGTGAAAGAAACTATTGAATGCTGCGAAAGAGCGCTTAAGGACGCCAAACTTTCCACATCTCAAATCGACAAAGTGATTTTGGTGGGCGGCTCAACTCGTATTCCTGCAGTTGTTGAAGCAGTCAAAAAATTCACCGGCAAAGAGCCATTCAAGGGCATAAATCCAGATGAATGTGTTGCAGTTGGTGCTGCAATCCAAGCCGGAGTTTTGGCAGGCGAAGTTAAAGATGTGCTTTTGTTGGACGTTACTCCACTTTCACTTGGTATCGAAACAATGGGCGGAATCTTTACAAAACTTATCGAACGCAACACAACAATTCCAACCAAAAAATCTCAAATCTTTTCTACCGCTGCCGACAATCAACCAGGCGTGGACATTCACGTTTTGCAAGGCGAACGCGAATTTGCCGCTCAAAACAAAACTTTGGGCAGATTCCAACTTTCTGATATTCCACCTGCTCCACGCGGTGTTCCTCAAATTGAAGTTACTTTTGATATCGATGCCAACGGCATTGTGAAAGTTTCTGCCAAAGACCTTGGCACAAACAAGGAGCAAAACATCACAATCACTGCTTCTTCAAATCTTAAAGAGGAAGATATTGACAGGGCAATCAAAGAGGCAGAAGCTCACGCAGAAGAGGACAAAAAACGCAAAGAGTTTGTTGAAACAAAAAATAATGCCGACAACATGGTTTACACTCTTGAAAAGATGTTGAAAGAAAACGGCGACAAACTTTCCGCTGAGGACAAAAAACGCTTGGAAGACGAGATTGAAAAAGCAAAGAAAGAGTTTGAAAGTGACGACATAGAAGTTATCAAGAAAGAACTTGACGAACTTACAAAAGTTTCCAACGAAGTGTTCACAAAGATGTATCAAAACGCCAATCCAAACGGAGCAAACAACACAAACGAAACATCAGGAAACAACACAAGCACAAACAATGACGGAAATGATCCTGATGTCACTATTGAATAAAGTTTCAAATTAAGTCAAAAAACGTAAAAAAACGTGTTTTTGTCAAATTTTCAAAAAAAATTGTTAAAAAAATAAGGACAAATTCATGGCAGGCAAAGATTATTATGAAATTTTGGGGGTGAGCAAGGGCGCAGATGCAGACGAAATCAAGTCTGCATATCGTCGCCTTGCAAAAAAATATCACCCTGACCTTAACAAAACACCTGAGGCTGCTGAAAAATTTAAAGAAATAAACGAGGCATATGAGGTTTTGGGCGACGAGAAAAAACGTGCCAATTATGACCAATATGGCTCGGCCGACGGCCCTCAATTTCAGGGCGGTGCCGGTGGCTTTGGCGATTTCTTTAATGGTGCCGGCGGCGGCTTTGGTGGGTTTTCGGATATTTTTTCGGATATTTTTTCCGCTTTTGGCGGTGGCGGAGCAAGAGGCTCTCGCGTGCAAGAAAGGGGTGAGGACATAAACATCTCCATGCGTCTTTCTTTTGATGAGGCAGTTTTTGGTGTGGAAAAACTTATTTCCTTCAACCGCATTGAAACGTGCAAAAAATGTAATGGCACGGGAGCGAAAAACGGCAAAGAATTCACCACCTGTCCTGATTGTAAGGGCATGGGAAGAGTACGTATTCAGCAAAACACCGTTTTTGGCACAACTATTCGTGAGACTGTTTGTCCTCGTTGCAATGGCACAGGCAAAATGATTAAAGAGCGCTGTGAAGAATGTGGCGGAAAAGGTTGCAAAAAAGTTCCTGCACAAGTGCGTGTGAAAGTTCCCGCCGGCATTGACGACGGTCAAACTATTCGTATGCGAGGGGAAGGCAATGGCCCTGCTGGTCAAGGAATTGCTGGCGATTTAAACATCAAAGTGATGGTTGCACAACATCCTATTTTCAAGCGTGTCGGCACGGACTTGCTGTTTGATTTGTATGTACCTTTTACCACTTGTCTTATGGGCGGAAAAATCGAAATTCCGCTTACAAAAGGCAGAAAAACAATCGACCTTGAACCTGGCACGCTGAACGGCACAGTTGTGCGTGTGAAAGGCAAGGGTGTGAAAGTGCTTAATCGTGACGCTTATGGCGATATTTTGGTGACAATCAAAAGCGAAGTGCCAAAAAATCTCACCAAAAAAGCGCGCGACATTCTGAAAGACCTTGACAACAAATTTGATGAAAATGATTTTCCAAAAGTTAAGGAATTTAAAGGAAAAATGAACAATTTACAATAAAAAACGGCTCTTTTGCTGTTTTTTATTTTTGTTTTGACAATCTTTGCAAAAAATTTGTTTTTTTGAAATCATTGGTGTACAATAATGCATATAACGGAGGAGTTATGAGAAGATTTTTTGGCAAACAAGAAGATGGACAAGTTGTTTTGGAAGGCGATGAATTCAATCATCTTAAAAATGTGCTCAGACTTGGTGTTGGTGCAGAAATTTTGGTGTCGCTTGGCGACGAAAACGAATATGCTTGCGAGGTGCGTGCTTTGGAAAAACGTCGTGCGATTTGTCAAATCATTGGCAAAAAAGTTTGTGCTGGAAATCCAAGAAAAAATATCGTGCTTTTTCAGGCAATCACAAAACGTGACAAATTTGAATTTATTGTCCAAAAAGCCACTGAGATTGGTGTCAGCAAAATTGTGCCATTTGTCAGTCAACATGTTATTGCAAAAGTTGATGAAAACAAGATCGACAGACTCAACACTATTGCTGTGAATGCTTGCAAACAGTGTGAACGCACAATTCCTCCAAAAATTGAAAATGTGAAAACTTTTGACGAAGTTTTGCAGTCTTTTAAAGATTTTGATGTTGTGCTTTTTGCCAACGAACGTGCCGAAAAAAGTGATAAAGCAAAAGATTTGAAAAAAGCACAAAATATTGCTGTTATTGTTGGAAGTGAGGGCGGATTTGATGCCAAAGAAAAAGACAAATTCACATCTGCCGGTGCAACAACAGTCAGCCTTGGAAAACGTATTTTGCGTGCCGAAACTGCCAGTGTTGCCATGATGAGTTTGGTTTCTATTTTAAGCGAAAATTAGGAAAAAGTATGAAAATTGCTGTTTTGACTTTAGGTTGCAAAGTAAACAAATATGAGAGCGATGCTCTCATTTTTGAATTGCAACAAAAAGGATATGAAGCAGTGGACAGTTTGCAATTTGCAGACGCATATATTGTCAACACTTGCGCTGTCACAAACGAGGCGGAAAAGAAAAGCCGCCAAATGCTTGAAAGGGCAAGAAAGTTCAATCCAAACGCAAAAATTTTTGTGCTTGGTTGTGCAAGTCAAAACAGGCCTGCTCAATTTGAGGGCAAAGGAGTAAGTTATATCGGCGGAACATACAGCAAGAAAAAAGTGCTTGAACAAATCGACAAAATGCAAGGCGAGGGATTGATTAAGTCCGATTTTCAGGTCAAAAAGGAATATGAAGACGACTTGTTTTCGGCACAAACTCTTTCAAGGGCATTTGTCAAAGTGCAAGATGGTTGTGACCGATTTTGTACATATTGTATCATTCCATATCTTCGTGGAAGAAGTCGTTCTCGAAGTGTGCAAAGCATAGAAAATGAAGTGTCAAAATTGCCAGACAGCGTCAAAGAGGTTGTTGTTGTTGGCATTGATGTTTCAGACTATAAGATTGACGGGCAAAAAGGACTTGGAACATTGCTGACGCACTTGGACAAATTTGACAAAAGGCTGAGGCTTTCCTCTCTTGAAGACAGTTTGATTGATGAGGATTTTTTGAAACAACTTGCATCTTTAAACAACTTTTGTCCTCATTTTCATCTTTCTTTGCAGAGTGGGTGCGACAGCGTTTTGAAAAAAATGAACCGACACTACACGACGGCAGAATTTGAAAACAGCATCAATCTTATCCGAAAATATTTTCCGCTTGCCGGCATAACGACAGATATTATTGTTGGATTTCCAACCGAAACGGAAGAAGATTTTCAGGACACCTTAAATTTTGTCAAAAAAGTCAAATTTTCACAGTTGCACATATTTCCATATTCAAAACGTGACGGCACTGTGGCATCAAAACTCTACAAAGATTTGTCCGGAAAAATAAAGACACAAAGGTTGAAAAAATTGGAAGAAGTTGGTACACAACTTAAAAACCAATTTATTTTGCAAAACAAAACGGCAAAAGTGCTGATTGAACAAAAAAATGGAAAATACTGTGAAGGATATTCAGAAAACTATATAAAATGTTTTGTTGAGGGCAATTTCAAGGCGGGCGACATTGTTGAAGTTACAAATTTCAGACCTTTCAAAAATGGCGCTTTGGTGGATTTGAAATAAATTTTGTGACAAATACTTGACAAAAACACATTAAAATTGTATAATTTCAAAGAATTTTGACCTTGAAAGGTGGTGAGAAAGTTGACGACAGTTAAGGTTGGTGAAAACGAAAGTTTGGAAAGCGCTTTGAAACGTTTTAAAAGAAAATGCCAAAAAGACGGCATTATTGGCGATATAAGAAAGAAAGAAGCCTACGATAAACCAAGCGTTGCAAAAAAGAAGAAAAGCGAGCAAGCAAGAAAGCGCGCAAGAAAAAGAGGATAAGTCAAAACACGAATTTCGTGTTTTTTCTTTTGCAAAAATTGGACAAGATGTGATAATATAATCAATATGAGTGGATACGATTTGAATAGTTTAAATCAGCAGCAAAAAGACGCCCTTTTTTCAACCGAGGGTGTTGTTTTGGTGACCGCCGGGGCCGGAAGCGGCAAAACTAGGTTGCTGACCCATCGAATTTGTTATCTTATTCAAGAAAAAGGCGTATCACCTTACAATATTTTGGCAATAACGTTCACAAACAAAGCAACCAACGAGATGAAAGAACGCGTTTCTGCGATGTGCGACAGAGGAGTTTGGATTTCCACTTTTCACAGCATGTGTGTCAGAATTTTACGAGAAAACATCGACAGACTTGACGGCTTTGACAAACATTTTACTATTATTGCAGAAAATGACAAAAACAAAATACTCAAAGACTTGCTCGAAAAAAATGGCGTTGATGAAGACGAGAAAGAAAAAGTTGCAAACCACCTCGAAAATTTGAAAAACAAAGGTCTTGATATAGACGAATATTTTGATGCACTTGCTGAATTTGATCGAAACAAAAATTTGCTCATTTACAAAAAAGTTTGCCACGAATATGAGGAATATTTGTGCAAAAACAATGCTTTGGACTTTGACGATTTGCTGAACAAAACTCTTTTTCTTTTTCATAATTACAAAGATGTTTTAAACAAATATGCTCAGCGTTTTGAATATATTTTGGTTGACGAATTTCAGGACACCAATCTTGTCCAATACAAACTTGTCAAACTTTTGGCAAGCGTGCACGGAAATTTGTTTGTTGTTGGTGACGAGGACCAGTGCATTTATTCTTGGCGGGGAGCAAATTTTCACAATATTTTCAATCTCAAAAATGATTTTCCTGATGTGAAAGTGTTTAAACTTGAACGCAACTATCGTTCGACAAAAAATATCTTAAATTTGGCAAACAATGTCATTCAAAACAATAAGGAGCGTTTGGAGAAAAAACTTTGGACAGAAAAAGACGAGGGTGATGGGCCGGTTGTTTATTCGGCTTTTGATGAGCGTGACGAGGCTCTTTTTGTGGCAAAGACGATTGCGGACCTTTGTTGTGAGGGATATTCTTTCAGCGACTTTGCCGTGCTTATGCGTGTGAATGCACTTTCACGGGCGTTGGAAGAAGGACTTATGAGTTTTCAAATTCCATACAAACTGTATGGCGGCTTCAAGTTTTATGACCGTGCGGAAATTCGCATGATTTTGTCCTATCTTTCCATTTTTGTAAATGAAAAAGACGATATTTCACTTTTGAAGATAATAAACTTTCCAAAGCGTGGAATAGGAGAAGTTGCCATTCAAAATCTTTTGCAAGAAGCAGGTGAGCAACATCTTTTACAATATCTTTTGTCGGACAAATTCAAATTGTCAAAGTTTTATGCAAAACTTGAAAAATTTGTGACAAATTATGCTGATTTAAAGAAAAAAATTGACAAAATGAGTCTTGTTGAATTTGTCAAAAAAGTGATTACGTCTTTTGAAATAGACCTCGCGTATGGCGGAAAAGATGACGAGGCTATTGAAAGGCTTGGCAATATCAGCAGTTTGCTTTCCGGCGTTTCGGAATACTGCGAAGATAACAAAGATGCCTCACTTTCGGACTATTTGGCAGAGGTTATGCTCAAAACCGACAGCGATGAGATTCAGGAGGGCGGAGTTGTGACTTTGTCCACAATACACTCTGTCAAAGGCTTGGAATTTAAGATTGTGTTTGTTGTTGGCTTGGAAGAAGGCATTTTTCCTCTTTCGCGTGCCGCATTTTCAAGTGAAGAAATGGAGGAAGAACGCAGGCTGATGTACGTGGCAATCACAAGGGCAGAGGAGAAAATTTATCTTTCCTACACCGCAAAGCGATATGTGTATGGAAAGTCAAATCCGCAAGCACCTAGCAGATTTTTGTCCGAACTTGGCATTGTTGACAGAAGACGCACAAAAATTATTTCAAATGACTTTGTGCAAAATGAGAAAACGGAAGTTTTTGAAAGTGGCTTTGAAATTGGTGACAAGATATTTCACTCACGTTTTGGAGAAGGCCGAATTGAAGATATATCATCGGACGGGCTTGTGGCGGACATTTTGTTTGACTCGGTTGGAAAGAAAAGTTTGATGCTTAATATAGCAAAACTCGAAAAATTGGAGGATTGAAGATGAGCGACCTTGACAAAAAATTAGAGCGAATGAAAAAACTTGTTGACGAAGTGCTTTTTCACAACAAAAACTATTACGAACTTGACAATCCAACAATTTCAGACAAAGAATACGACAAGTTGTACTATGAACTTGTGGATTTGGAAAAAGAAACTGGCGTAATTTTGCCAAACTCTCCAACTCAGCGTGTTGGTGGAGATGTTTTGGACAAATTTGTCAAAAAACGCCATGAAGTCAGGCTTTATTCCATGAACAAGGTGCGTTCGGACGAAGAACTTTCTGATTTTTTTGCCGATATGCAAAAAGCGGTCAAAGACGCCTCTTTTGCTGTGGAGTACAAATTTGACGGGCTGACCATTGTCACTGAATATCAAAACGGCAAATTTGTTTCTGCCACCACTCGCGGAAATGGAGAAATTGGTGAAGATGTGACAGAGCAGGTCAAGACAATCAAAAGCGTTCCGCTGGAAATCCCCTTCAAGGGCAGGCTTATTTTGCAAGGCGAGGGCATGATGACAAACTCGGCGTTCAAAAAATACAACAAGACAGCCAGTGAGCCACTTAAAAATCCGAGAAACGGAGTTGCGGGCGCGATAAGAAATCTTGATCCAAAGGAAACTGCACGCAGAAATTTGGATTATTTTTGCTATGCGATTTTGCTTTGCGAGGGCAAAAAATTTGCTTCACAACAAGACATGCACAATTTTTTGGCGGAAAATGGCTTCAAAACGGGCGATTTTTTTGAAATTGTAAAAACCAAAGATGAGGCAATGAAGATAATAAACCATATTGATGAAGTCAAAAACAAACTTGATGTTATGATTGACGGTGTGGTGATAAAACTAAATCAAGTTGCTCCGCGCGAAGAAATTGGCTACACAAACAAGTTTCCAAAATGGGCGGTGGCATACAAGTTTGAGGCAGAAGAGGTTTCCACCTTGCTGAAAGATGTTGTTTGGCAGGTTGGCAGAACAGGAAAAGTTTCGCCAACTGCCATTCTTGAGCCTGTGGAACTTGCAGGGGCAACAATTCAGCGTGCGACATTAAACAATATTGAAGATATTCGTAAAAAGAATGTGTACCTTAACAGTCGTGTTTTTATTCGCCGCTCAAACGAGGTGATTCCAGAGGTTTTGGGACTGGCGGAAAAATTGGAAAATTCAAAAGAGATTGACGAGCCAAACTTTTGTCCATGTTGTGGCGAAAAACTTGTCAAAAAGGGTCCTCTTGTGTTTTGCACAAATTACTATGGCTGCAAACAACAAGTTGTGGCAAGGCTCACTCATTTTTGTTCGCGAGAGGCGTTTGATATTGAAGGACTTTCTGAAAAAACTATTATTCAGTTTTATGACGACCTAAATCTTCGTCACTATTCAGATTTGTATCACTTGACAAAACAGCAACTTGTCGGGCTTGAAAAGTTTGCAGACAAAAAAGCACAAAATGTTTTGGACAGTCTTGAACGTTCCAAAAACATCGATTTTTCACGCTTTATTTTTGCTCTTGGCATAAGCGAAGTCGGAACTAAAACCGCAAAAGACTTGGCAAAAACTTTCAAAGATTTGTCATCTTTGCAAAGTGCAAATTTTGAGCAAGTGGACGGCATTGAGGACATTGGCGAAGTTATTGCACAAAATATTGTGGACTATTTTGAAAACGAAAACAATTTGAAGGAAATTGAACGACTTTTGTCGGTTGGAGTGAAAATTCAAAAACAACAAAATGCACAATCGGACAAACTTGAAGGCCTTACTTTTGTTTTGACGGGCACTTTGCCAAACTATTCCAGACCCGAAATGACAAAATTGATTGAGGAAAACGGCGGAAAAACTTCTTCAAGCGTTTCCAAAAACACAACCTTTGTTTTGGCGGGCGAGGAAGCGGGCAGCAAACTTGAAAAAGCAAAAACTTTGGGCGTGGAAATTATTTCTGAAAGCGACATTTTGAAAATGCTTGAGTAAATATTGTGTTTTTTGTTAAAATATGATACAATAATAATTGGAGAGATTTTTATGGCACCAATTTGTCCTGTTTGTCACAAAAAGATGAAACCATTGCACAGGATTGCTTCTGGATTTGACGAAAACCTTATGGTGATTTTGGAAGCGATTGAAACTTATGGCAAGTCTATTTTGTTGCCAAGCAAATTTGGATGCACAAACAAAATTCCAAATCCTAAATATAGGGAATACATAAAAGAAAAACAAAAAGAGGACAGGGAAAAGTCAACACTGATGGGCGCAATCAAATCTGCCGGCAAAAAGAGTGATTTGCCGCAAAATCCACCTCCTCCAATGATTCCTTGTCCAAATCATCACACACTTGCTGCAAGTGGTGAATGGAATGACAAGGTTAAAAGAAAAAAATCAAAGCCAATTTTTGATGTGTCTGGATTCAAAATTTCTGGCGGACTGTAAAAGTTTTTTTTCTATGGATTTTACAAGAATAAAAACATTTGAAAAAGATTTAAAAAAAACACTTGACATAGAGGATATTTGTATGTATAATAAGCACTGTGTTTCGTTGTCGGAAACAGTGCTTTGAAAAAAGCATAAACAAACAACAGGTGACCAAAGTGTTTCACCGATTTGAAAGAGATTTCTTTCAAAGTCACAAAAGTGATTGTGTTGTTCATGTTTCGTTAAAAAGCATTTTTCATGGCGCGAAAACATTTTCGCGTCATCTTTTTTATAAAAGAAGACAAATCCAAGCATGATTTAAAACTGAAATTTGTTGCAAAAGCAGCTTAAAAGGAGTACAAAATGCCTACATTCAACCAACTTGTAAGAAATGGTCGCAAAACATTTGAAAAGAAAAAGAAAGCACCTCTTTTGGAAGAATGCCCACAAAAACGTGGTGTTTGCCTTTCAGTGAGAACTGCCACTCCAAAAAAGCCAAACTCTGCTCTTCGTAAGATTGCCAGAGTCAAACTTTCAAATGGCCAAGAAGGAACTTGCTATATCCCAGGAATTGGACACAATTTGCAGGAACACAGTGTTGTGCTTGTTCGTGGCGGACGTGTGAAGGACCTTCCTGGTGTGCGTTATCACATCATCAGAGGAACTTTGGATACAGCCGGCGTTGCAAACCGCAAACAAGGACGCTCTAAATATGGCGCAAAAAGACCAAAATCGGGGAAATAAAACCAACTAACATAAATTTACTTAAAAGGAGATAAACCAATGCCAAGAAGAAATAGTGCTGTCAAAAAAGATGTTTTGCCAGATCCAATTTACAACAACAAAGTTGTGACAAAACTTATCAACCAAGTTATGATGAGCGGTAAAAAAGGTCTTGCACAAAGAATTGTCTATGGCTCTTTTGATATTGTAAAAGAAAAGACAAGTCTTGAACCACTTGATGTTTGTTTGACAGCAATTGAAAATGTTAAGCCTATGCTTGAAACAAAAGGTCGTCGTGTTGGCGGTGCAACTTATCAAGTGCCTATGGAAATCCGCCCAGAACGTCGTCAAACTCTTGCAATCAGATGGATTGTGAACAATGCAAGAAAAAGAACTGGCGAACGCAACATGGACGAAAAACTTGCAGGCGAACTTATAGATGCATACAACAACACTGGTGCATCTATCAAAAAACGTGACGAAATGCACAGAATGGCCGAAGCAAACAAAGCGTTTGCACACTACAAGTGGTAAGCGTGCGGGGACAACTAGAATTTCTTAACGGCGACACGGAAAACAGGGTTTTCCTAACGCCTAAAATTCGTTTTCCCCACAAACCCCTTTTCGCCTTGCAAAATTCCGCTGGACATTTTGCTGGCGGCCAAAGGGCTTCAAAATTTTAAAGAGCGGACAAAGTCCTTTCACTATTAAAATTTTGAAGAGGATTACAAAAGCATCGCCTTGACGCTTGCCTCACCACTTCGCCGCCAAACGAAAACCGCATTTCATTGGCGGTTTTGCGGCGACTCCTCTTGCGAAGTGGGGCGTTGAGAGCAAAAATATGTCACAAACTCCTTTTCGCCTTGCAAAACTTTACTTGAGTATTTTAATTGGAAATAACCAAGGTTTTTTATGTTTATTTCCTTAAAAAATAGACAAATTTATTAAAAGGAAAAAGATATTATGGCTACAAATCTTGAACTTACCAGAAATGTCGGAATCATGGCTCATATTGATGCCGGAAAAACCACTACAACAGAACGTATCTTGTTCTACACCGGCAAAAACCACAAAATCGGTGAAGTGCATGATGGTGAGGCAACTATGGACTGGATGGCACAGGAACAGGAACGTGGTATCACAATCACTTCTGCTTGCACAACCTGTCATTGGAAAGGCCACAAAATCAACATTATCGACACTCCGGGACACGTTGACTTTACTGTTGAAGTTGAACGTTCACTGAAAGTGCTTGATGGTGCGGTTTTGGTGCTTTCTGCTCGTGACAAGGTGCAACCTCAAACAGAAACTGTTTGGCGTCAATCCACAAAGTACAAAGTTCCAACAATCATCTATGTCAACAAAATGGACCGTGATGCTGCCGACTTTTATGGCTGTGTTGAATCAATTCGCGAAAGATTGAAGACAAACCCACTGGCAATTCAAATGCCAATTGGTGAGGCAGATTCTTTTGCAGGAATTATTGACCTTATGACAATGAAAGCGGAGGTTTATGAAGATGACCTCGGCACAAAAATTGATGTTGAAGAAATTCCGCAGGAGTATAAGGCTAAGGCAGAACAACTTCACAATGAAATGGTCGAAAAAATCGTTGAAACAGACGATGCTTTGCTTGAAAGATATTTTGAGGGCGAAGAAATAAGTGTTGACGAACTTAAAAAAGCACTTCGCAAGGCAACAATTTCTCGTGAAATCGTGCCTGTAATTTGCGGTTCTTCTTACAAAAACAAAGGTGTTCAGATGCTTTTGGACTGCATGGTTGAATACTTGCCAAGTCCATTGGATATTGACCACATTGAAGGTGTAAACCCAGAAACAGAGCAAACTGAAACTCGTGCTCCAAGTGAGGACGCTCCATTTGCCGGACTTGCATTTAAGATTATGACTGACCCATTTGTTGGAAGATTGGCGTTCTTCCGTGTTTATTCCGGAAAACTGACTGCCGGCTCTTATGTTTACAACTCAAATAAGGGCGAAAAAGAACGTGTTGGACGACTTATTCGTATGCACGCCAATCAACGTGAAGAAATCAAAGAGGTTGGAGCAGGCGACATCGCCGCTATCGTAGGTCTTAAAGACACAATCACCGGCGAAACCCTCTGTGACGAAAAGCATCCTATCGTTTTGGAAAGCATGGAATTCCCAGACCCAGTTATTCGCGTTGCTATCGAGCCTAAAACAAAACTTATGCAAGAAAAGATGGTGCTTGCACTTATCAAACTTGCAGAAGAAGATCCAACTTTCAAAACTTACACTGATCAAGAAACTGGACAAACAATTATTGCCGGTATGGGCGAACTTCACCTTGAAATCATCGTTGACAGACTTTTGCGTGAATTTAAGGTGGAAGCAAATGTAGGTAAACCTCAAGTTGCTTACAAAGAAACTATCAGAAAGGCAACTCGTGCAGAAGGCAAATTTATCCGTCAAAGCGGTGGTAAAGGTCAGTATGGTCATTGTATCATCGACATCGAACCTCTTGCACCAGGCTCTGGATATCAATTTGAAGACAAGACCGTTGGTGGCTCTATTCCAAAAGAATATATTCAACCAATCAACAACGGAATTCAAGAAGCAAGCAAGACAGGTGTCGTTGCAGGATACGAAACTGTGGACTTTAAAGTTACAGTTATTGACGGCTCTTATCACGAAGTCGACTCATCTGAAATGGCATTTAAGATTGCCGGCTCTATGGCGTTCAAAGACGGCGCTGCAAAGGCAAATCCTGTGCTTTTGGAACCTATTATGAAAGTGCAGGTTGAAGTTCCAGATGACTATCTTGGAACGGTTATGGGCAACCTCACTTCTCGTCGTGGAATTTTGACAGGAAACGAAACACGTCCAGGCGTGCAAGTTGTCAATGCCGAAGTGCCACTTGGAGAAATGTTTGGCTATGCCACAGACCTTCGTTCTCAAACACAAGGACGCGGAACTTTCACTATGGAATTTTTGAAATATAACGAAGTTCCAAAAAATATCGCCGAAGGAATTGTCGGAGCAAGAAAAAAACAATAAATTTTTTGAAAAACTTTCAAATTTTGTTTTGAATTTCAAAAAATATGTGATAAACTATCAGAGTAATAAAATTAAAGGAGATTTTTAAAATGGCTGTTGGAAAATATGATAACACCAAACTCCATGTCAATGTAGGAACAATCGGACACGTTGACCATGGTAAAACAACCCTTACTGCTGCCATCACAATGTATCAGGCTGCAAAGGGTTATGCTCAAAAAATGAGATATGACGAAATCGATAAAGCGCCAGAGGAAAAAGCGCGCGGAATCACAATCAACACTGCACACGTTGAGTATCAAACAGACAAACGTCACTATGCACACGTTGACTGCCCGGGACACGCTGACTATGTTAAAAACATGATCACTGGTGCCGCTCAGATGGACGGAGCAATCCTTGTTGTTGCTGCAACTGATGGTCCAATGCCTCAGACACGTGAACACATCTTGCTTGCAAGACAGGTTGGCGTTCCTTATATCGTTGTTTTCATGAACAAAACTGATCAAGTTGATGATCCAGAACTTCTTGACCTTGTTGAAATGGAAATCCGTGACCTTTTGACAGAATATGGATTCCCAGGAGACAAAACTCCAATCATCAAAGGCTCTGCTTTGAAGGCTTTGGAAGCCGCTCAAGCTGGAAATATCAATGACCCTGCTTGCACATGCATCGAACAACTTCTTGATGCTCTTGATTCTTATATCCCAGACCCAGTTCGTGACACTGACAAACCTTTCTTGATGCCAGTTGAAGACGTCTTCACAATTACAGGACGTGGAACTGTTGCAACAGGAAGAATCGAAAGAGGAAAAGTTAAGATCAACGACGTTGTTGAAATCGTTGGTATGGGCGCAAAGAAACAAACAGTTGTTACTGGTGTTGAAATGTTCAGAAAGACTGTTGATGAAGGTATCGCAGGATACAATGTCGGCATTCTTCTTCGTGGTATTCAAAGAAATGAAATCGAAAGAGGACAAGTTCTTTGCAAACCAGGTTCAATTCACCCACATACAAAATTTGCTGCCGAAGTTTACGTTTTGAAGAAGGAAGAAGGTGGACGTCACACACCATTCTTCAATGGATATCGTCCACAATTCTATTTCCGTACAACTGACGTTACTGGAACAATCGAACTTCCACAAGGCGTTGAAATGGTTATGCCAGGCGACAATGTTAAGATGACAATCGAACTTTCAAAAGAGATTGCTATCGAACAAGGACTTCGTTTCGCTATCCGTGAAGGTGGCAGAACAGTTGGCTCTGGTGTTGTTTCTCAAATAATAGAATAACAAAACTAAAAAAAGATTGCGTTTGCAATCTTTTTTTATTGCCAAAGGCGATTTTCACTTCGCGAAAGTTTTGTTATATATGACTTCGTCGTGCTCGTTCTTGTGCATAAATGTATAAAATCGCACTTCTTGTCATCGAACAATAATACAAAAAAAAGACCGCAAGGTCTTTTTTTATTGCTCATTTTCATTCGCAATTGTTCGCAGTTCGCTCACGCATTATCTCCCCGTGACTTCGTCGTGCTTGTTCTTGCAAGCAAACTCGCACTTCTTGTCATCGAATAATAATACAAAAAAAGACTGATATTTCAGTCTTTTTTTGTTGCTCAATTTCATTTCGCAAGAGTTCGCTATTCTCACAAAATATTATTCTGTGACTTAGTTGAAAATAAAAATAACTGCTAAGTATTAGTTTTTATTTTGTTTTTTATTGAAAATTGTGATATATTTTTATACAAGAGGTGAAATATGAGTTTCATGGACTATATTTACAGGGTTTTTGGCTTTGAGGGTGACGATGTGAAAGTTGTCAAAAAGAAAAACACCACGCCAAAAGCATCTTACAATCTTAAAATTTCACAAAAATTGCCAGATGAAATTGATGGAGTTAAAGTTTTTTATCCAGAAACTTTTGAGGAAATAAAGGATAAAATTGAATTATTGAAGAAAAATACACCTTTCTTTGTGGATTTTAGGGCATGTAGCGGATATGAAAAAAACAAAATTTTGGACTATTTTCATGGTGTGATTGATGTTTTGGGCGCCTCGGAAGAACAAGTTGACAAAAATTTGATAATCTTTTTACCGAAAAATATGGAACTTGAAAGGGAATAATTTGGAGTGAAAGTGAAAAAGCAATTTTGGATAAGATTTTCTGTTATGCTGGCAATTATTGTTGCCATTTTGGTATTGGACTTGGTGACAAAATATGTTTTTGAAGCAAGACTTGAAAGTGGCGATGTGCTTACTGTCATTCCATATTTGTTCAGTTTTAAATTTGTGAAAAATATGGGCGCTGCATGGGGGATTTTGCAAGGAAAACAGTTGTTTTTGATTGCACTTTCTTTCGTTTTTTTGGCTATTTTTATTTTCTATTATATAAAAGAAAAAAACAAAACTTGGCTACTTAATATAACTTTTGGTTTTTTGATTGGCGGATGTTTGGGCAACCTTTATGACAGAATTTTTCTTGGATATGTCAGAGATTTTGTTCAGTTTGCTTTTTGGCCTAGTTTTCCTATTTTCAATTTTGCAGATGTTGCGTTGACAATCGGAGTAGTGTTGTTTGTTGTTTATCTTTCAATCTATTTCTTTAAGAATAAAGGCAAATCAAAAGATGAAAAAAAATGACGAGGAGCAAAAATGACGCAAAACTTTGTTTCAACTGAAAAGGGCGAAAGGCTTGATATTTTTTTGATGTCAAAATTTCCGAATTTCACTCGTTCGCACATAAAAAGCCTTATCGAGAGTGGACTTGTTCAAATTGATGACAAAAGCGTCAAAAAAGCCGGTTTTTTGCTTAAAGTTGGTCAAAAAATAAGTGTTGAAGCAAAAGAACCTGAAAAAATTTCCACTGAAGCGGAAAACATTCCTATAGAAATTGTCTATCAAGACGAAGACTTGGCAGTTGTGAACAAACCACAAGGACTTGTTGTGCACCCGTGCAGTTCAACCAGAAGTGGCACACTTGTGAATGCACTTCTTTTTCATATCAAAGATCTTAGTGGTATAAATGGTGTTTTGAGACCGGGAATTGTTCACAGACTTGACAAAGACACGAGCGGGCTTTTGGTGATTGCAAAAAACGATTTTGCACATCAGTCTTTGGCAAAACAAATTAAAGAAAAAAGCGCAAAGCGTGATTATTTGGCTGTTTTGGAAGGAAATTTGCCAGAAAGTGAAGGCACAATCGAAACTTTTTTAAAACGTGACCCGAAAGAACGAAAAAAAATCAGTGTTCAGGATAGCGGAAGGCTGGCAATCACGCATTTTAAAGTTGTTGAAAGATTTGAAAAGTGTTGTTTGGTGTTGTTTTCGCTTGAAACGGGGCGAACACATCAGATCAGAGTGCATGCAAAATATATCCATCATCCTGTTGTTGGCGACAAGTTGTATGGTCATGAGGTGAAAGGTCTTGACGGTCAACTGTTGCACGCGTTCAGATTGACCTTCACACATCCAAAAACCAACAAAACTATGACTTTTGAGGCAAAACTTCCAGAATATTTTGAAAATTACTTGAAAAAACAACATAAATTGAAAGAAAATTGAGGCTTATATAGCATTTGCAGGCTTTTTTTGTCGAGCGGTTTGTTTAAAATCAAGTTAAAAAATGCAGAACCGTTAATTTTGAAAAAATGACTACATTTCAGCAAATTTCGTTCAAATCTCTTGACAAAGGGATTTGTTTATTGTATAATTGGTCACGTATCCGCATGTGTCGGGTTTTTTAAGTAGTTTATCCGTTGGATAACAAGCATCATGTGATGCTCACCTATGATTTCACAGCGAGTTTGGTTAGAGGAGGTAAAGTTATGTTTGCAGTTGTTCAAACTGGTGGAAAACAGTACAATGTCACCGAAAACGATGTGTTGAAAGTTGAAAAACTTTCCAATCCTGTTGGCGACAAAGTGAAACTTGATGTTTTGCTTGTGTCTGACGGCACAAAAACTGTTGCAGGTTCTCCACTTGTAAAAACAGCCGAGGTTGTGGCAGAAGTGCTTTCACATGGCAAAGGCGAAAAAATCGTTGTTTTCAAATACAAGCCAAAGAAAAACGAACGCACAAAACAAGGTCACAGACAGCCTTGGACTGAAATCAAAATCGTTTCAATAAAGATGTAATTATGACAAAAATATTTTTGTTTAAAAAAAATGGCGTGATTTACGCTTGTCAAATCAAAGGTCACAGTTGCTACGCAGACAAGGGTCAAGATATCGTTTGTTCGGCAGTTTCAACGGCGTCTCAGATGGCGTTGATCGGAATCGAACAGGTGCTTGGGCTTTCTGTTGAAGTTGAGCAGCGCGAAGGCTTTTTGTCTTTCAAGATTTTGGAAGGGGCAGAATGCGAGGGCGCACAGACAATTCTTGTGGCAATGGAAAAAACTTTTGAAAATTTGGCAAAAGATTACGCAAAAAATGTAAAATTGGAGGTCAGAAAAGATGATATTGTTTGATATTCAACTTTTTGCTCATAAAAAGGGTGGCGGAAGCACCAAAAACGGTCGCGACAGCCAAAGCAAACGTCTTGGCGTCAAATCCTATGCAGGAGAATTTGTGACAGCCGGCTCAATCATTGTTCGCCAACGTGGCACAAGGGTTTATCCGGGCACAAACGTAGGTTTGGGAAAAGACTACACTTTATTTGCACTCAAGGACGGCAAAGTTGTTTTTGAAAAGAGCAATGGCAAGAATGTTGTTTCTGTTGTTGCAGAATAAGAGGCGGTCAACGTCTCTTTTTTTTGTTTTTAGGCATGCAAAAGTGTGCAAGTTTTCACTTGATTTTATTGACCGAAAATGATATCATATAGCCATGAAATACCAAATTAAGACGGACAAATACATACAGATTTTTGGCAAAGACGACTTTTTGCCGGCGGATATATTGGAATGCGGCCAAATTTTTTCATATAAAAAGAATGAAGATACTTGGGAAGTTTTTTCCAAAGACAAATTCGCAAAAATCGAGGAAAATGAAAACGGCTTTTTGATTTTGACCAATGACACAACCTATTTTGAAATTTTTTTTGATTTGAAAACTGATTACGGAAAAATAAAACAAAAGTTGTCCGAATTTGAAATATTGAAAAAGCCTATTTTGTTCGGTCACGGTATAAGAATTTTGAAGCAAGATTTGTTTGAAACGCTCATCTCGTTTATTGTTTCAGCAAACAACAATATCAAACGAATCCAGTTGATTTTGGGCAGAATTCGTGAAAAATATGGCACAAAAATTGGCAATTTTTATGCGTTTCCAACCCGCGAGCAGTTGCTTGGCGCTTCGGCAGAAGATTTTGCTCAGTTGGGGGCGGGATATCGGGCACCATATCTTTGGAAAGTGCTCAGGCAGATAGACGAAAAAACTTTGCACGATTGGAGCGACTTGCCAACAGCCGAACTTCGCAAAAATCTCATTGCTCTTGCTGGCATTGGTCCAAAGGTGGCAGATTGCGTGCTTTTGTTTGGCTTTGGCAGAAAAGATGTGTTTCCTGTTGACACTTGGATAGAAAAAATGTTTTTCAAATATTACGGCAAGCAATTTGAAAACAGGCCCTTAAATCGCGAAAAAATACGCCACATTTTGACCGGCGAGTTTGGATTTTTGTCAGGCTATGCGCAACAATATCTTTTCTATTTCATGCGTTCGGGAGTCGAATAATTGTAAAATTTTGCAATTTTTCTCAAAATTTTTGTTTCTGATATTGCAAAACACAAATTTGTGTGATATAATTTATTATGAATATGTTCTCGATAAATACGGAGGAGTTATGAAAAAAACTTTGAAAAAACTTTTGACTTTGGGTTTGAGTGCGGCGATTTCAACATCTGTTGCTTTTGGCTTGGTTGGTTGCAACAAGGAAAAAACACCTTCTGGTGAAAATCCATCGACTGTTAATCCAAATGAATCGGTGACAGGTCCAAATGACTCGTCATGCCCTTCTGTTGACTCTGGCTCAACCGATAAAACTGAGAAACTGAACAATGCTGTTGCAAATTTGAAAAACAAATTTAACGAGATTGCGGACGGCAAAAACTTCACTTACACCGAGCAAACAATTTTAAAGAAGATTATCGAAGTTGACAATTCAAAAGTCAAAGTCCAGGATAAAGGCACAACCGTTTTTTATGAATCAACAGCAGATGGAAAAACTTTTTCTTACACTCCAAACGGCAATGGCTGGGACAAAGAAATTTCTGACTTCAGCATTAACGACATGATAAACTCCGCAAAAAATATCGTGGATTCAGTAAATTGGACAGAACTTGAAGCAAACGGCGACTTGCTTGGAAACGCAACAATTGACAACAAAAAATTTAATGTGGATTTTCGCATGTCCGGCAACAATGCTCAAGTCAAGGTGAAAGATACACTTTTAGGCACCACCGTGCGTGAAATTTCGCTCGACCATGTTGGCAGCACAACTGTGACAATCCCGAATGAAAAGATAAATGACCAAGTTGTTGAGCAAAGCGACTTGCTTTACACCGAAGTTAACGGCGAACGCATTTGGAACGTGAAACTTATCGCAGATACGATTGAAAATTGGATGACGGCGGATAATTATTTCGCAATCGGTGGTAGAAAAGTTCCTATGAAGAAACTTATTGGAGTTCGATATACAGACAACTTGTATTTTGATGCTTATATGAGTGATGGTGAGACAAATTGCTTCCAAACTTTTAAAATTAATCCGAGACATTTAAAACAATTTAATACTAAGTTTAGTAAGAAAGATTTGTTAGAATTTTTAAATAATAACGAGTGGCCTATATCAAAAGATGGTGATGCCACACTTTTAGATTATGCCACGGGAATTGATGCAACTGAAGATGAGGAAAAAGAATTTGCCATTCTTGCACAAAATATAGTAGATAGATTGTATAAAATTGGTATCCAACCTTACGGTGTGCAACATGATATGGGTGTCGTGAAATATAATGAACTCACAAATGGAGATGTTGTTTTTGGTGGGATTGGACCTTTGACTAAGTTAACTGCCGGTTATGATATAGGTAATTATGCCACATTTGATGTTACAATGATTGTTAAGGTGAATGATGAATACAAATTAGTCAAAGCAAATGTATGTTCTTCAACTGACCGTGTTGAAAACGGCAAAACAAACGTGTTAAACAATAATCAAAGCAACTGGCTTGTTCAAAAATGTGAAATTGAAGACATGAGCAAAGAAAATGCTGTTTTATATAAAGATGATTTTCATAAAAACGAAACAAAATCGTTGTAAATTACACAAACAAGGAATTGTGACAAATTCCTTGTTTTTTTTTGTTGAAATGTGTTATATTATAAGTATGAAAAACAAAAAAAGATTTTTGTCTGTTGTTTTATGTTTTTTGATGTTGTTTCTTGTAGGTTGCAATAATGTTTTGGAGGACAATGGTGTTTCTGTCAAAGCATTTGATGGAGTGAAGGTGCTTACACGACCGGCAGACTATTTTGACAATATAGGGGAGATTGTTGGAGACAATGCATCAGAAAACTATTACAATATTTTTGCAGCGAATGTGTTAAATAATTTATATCTTGTTTATGAAAACATGTCAGGTTCTGGACTATTATACAATTACGATATCTCCAATTTAGATACAAAAACTCTAAACTTAAAAGATGCACAAGGACCCGAAAAATATTATTTTTACGACAGTTTAAGATATACGATCTCAAATGTTGATGAGACTAAAGATGAAGAAAGAAACACGACAGAAGTTGTACTTGGCTTAAATATAAATTCTTGGAAATGGACAATTTCTCCGTTTACATCGGTTGCAAAGGCAGGGTACTTTTTTAAGAATCTTGCCAAAGAACATGATAATTGGGTTGAAATAATTGAAAACGAAAATAAAAATACAATAAAAATCAATGTAACAAGTGTTTTTTTACAAAATAACTCTAATTGGACTGAAATGTATAGTAATGGACAATATCTTCCTTCATTCTCTGAATTTTATGTTGGAGATGAAATCAAAAACGATACTGTCACACAGTATTTCACTTCACCTTACAAAGACTATGGACAAACAGGCTCAAACTTTTTCCAAGATGCGTTGGAATATGCAACATACATGTTTGTGCTGGGATTTGACTATATGAGCAAAGGCGAAGATGTGGCAACAACTGTTGTGCCAAATTTGTTTAAGTTTGCCTTCACTGAAACAGACACAGAGGGCATTACGGGAATGAAAGTTGCCGGCTGGAACGCCGATGGAACTATGAATTTTGAAAATGCAGTGGCAAATATTTCTGTGGAAGATGCTTTGGGTTTTGCAAAGGAATTTTACAAGAAAAATGGCAATATCGTGGGTGTAACTGAGGAAATCAAGGGCAAAGTTGCAAGATTTATCAAAGATGAGGTTATTGGCGACGGTGCATTCTTGGAAGGCGACACAAACAAGGAAGGAAAGTTTACGGTTACGACTACAACCACAACCGGCAGTACAAAAGAAACTGAGTCACAAACATTCAACCGAAACTATGACCAAGTGATAAAAAACATCATCGACTATGCCTGCGAGCAAGCACCGATTGGCTTTGATGAGACCAGCAATGAAACGGTCAAACTTGGACAGGCATACATGGCATCTGAAATCACCGATTTTCCAAACAACACTTTTATGCTGAATGATGATGACAATGATGCTCATGCGCTTGACCATGTTCCACTTGGTGAGTATCAAAGCATGATTTTCTTTCCACAAGACAAAGATATTGGGGAGGCATTAGGAACTCTTATTTTGGCATTTGAATACAACGAAAACCCGCTGAATCAGGTTATGCTTGACCAACTTGATTTGACCGTTGGACTGCGATATTATGACCATGAAGCAAAGGACTATACGGTTGATGTTCAAACTGAAAAGTCCGTCAAACGCGGAAAATACAACGAAGTGAACAATGCTGACTCTCCAGATGAAACATGGCTTATTATTGACAATTCTGACGATCAATCAGCCGTCGATTTGCCTATGCCAAAAGACTTGAAAATGAAAACTAAGTTTGTCAATGAGCCGCCAATTCGGGCAGGGGCTTTGAACTATCCTATTTCCATGATGATAACCGGCACAAACGCGGCAAGAAACTATTACAAGCCAAACAATTCGGCTTATGGCACATTTGGTTCGCTTTACGGTCAGGTTGGTGACACTGCAGACAACAGTTACAAGTGCTGGGGCTTGGAACACAATTGCGATTACTTGGAGGTTTACTTCCTTGTTCACAAAACAAGTGGCGAAATGAATACAAACTACAACTTTAAAGTTGGTATAAGAGCGTTTCTTGCAAGTTATAAATAAAAAATTGGTGCCTTTTGGCATCTTTTTTTGTAAGGCATCTTGAAATGTGCAAAAAACTGTGGTATAATCCTCAGAAAAGGAGTGTTTTATGAGTGCCGGAGCGGTGGTTGGTGTTGTTTTTGGTGGCTTGGCTTTGATTTTGGCAATTGTGTTTTTTGTGCTGTTGCCGTGCCATGCGTATTTTACGGCCTTGTTTTCGGGCTGCTATGTTGGAGCATTTAAACTGATATCTATGAGGCTTCGCAAGGTTGACGTGACAGAGGTTTTGTCGGCATACATCTTGGCAAAGAAAAGTCATTTGGGAATCACACTTTTTGACCTTGAAATTGTTTGGACAAGTGGCGGACATCCAACAAAAATCGTTGAGGGCTTGAACGCCTCAAAATCCGCCAAACTTGATTTTGATTTTGACTTTGCCAAAGCGGTGGATATTTCCGGCAGAGACATTTTGAGTGTGGTCAGAGATTGTATTGACCCGAAAACTATTGAGTTGCCACTTATCACGTCGGTTGCTCAAGACAATTTTGAAGTGAACGTGAAAATTTCGCTGACACTTAAGGTGAATTTGGAAAATTTTTTACGCGGCACAACTGAGGACACTGTTTCGGCAAGGGCGATTGAGGCAGTTGTCACAAAAATCGCCAACACCTCCAGAGGAAGTGACTTGGTGGCAAGGCCGGAACTTGTGGACAAGGCTATTTTTGATGCCGCAGTGGACGAGGACTGTAAATATGAACTCGTTTCGGCAGATGTCATACATATCGACCTTGGAAACAACAGAGGGCTTGTTGTGGAAAAAGAGCAGATTGAAAAAGAAAATATCATTCAAAGCAATCAATTGGAACATCGCAGACAGATTGCAGTTGCACTGGAGCAGGAAAACAAAGCAAAAACGGAAGCGATGCGCACAAAGTTGATTGAAAACGAACTTGAAGTGCAAAATGCTGTTATAAATGCGATAAATGATGGCAAAATGAAAGATGTGGTGGACTACTACAAGATGGAAAACCTTAAGGCCGACACCGAAATGCGTAGGCATTTGATCGGCACCGACAACAAAACTCCCGACAACTTTGATTTTTGAGGAAAAAGGCAGGTGGCAAAATGTATATAGCAATATATGTTTCTGTGATTGTGTTTTTGTGCATTTGTGCTATTGTCTTTTTTGTTGTCAGAGACAAAAAAATAAAGAAAAAGCAACAAATTTTGCTTGAAAAAGAATTGAAAAATCAACAAGACGAGGGCAAACAAACCGAGCAAACAGAAGTGCAGGAAATTAAGCCGCAAAAGATAGATGACGCCAATTTTGAAGACTATACCTTGCAAATTGAGGAGCCTGCTGCTGTAAAGCCGCCTTCTTCAATAGATTTAAATCCATTTCAAACTTACGCTGACGAGGAAGAATCAGATGAGCAAGACGACGATGATGTTGACAACAAATTTAAGGAGTATGAAGATTTTTTGCGCAACAAATTGAATATTGATGACGATTTTGATGAAGACGAAAGCGACATGCGAGATTTTTTAGATCAAGTTAAAAAAGATACTGATTCTGAGGAAAGTCAAGATGATTTGGAAGCACTCAAAAATTTTGATTACAATTCTTTGAAGGGAAAAAATGAGGAAGAAATTGTCGAAATCATAAAATCGTTGCCGCCAAAAGCACAACAAATTTTGATGACAGACATTTTGGCGCGAAAAAATTTTGATGATGAAGATTAAAGGTCAATCGACCTTTTTTTATTTAAATTTGATGTTCAAAAATCTTATTTATTGCCATATACATATTTCGACAGGTGAAATATGTTTAATTTTTTAAATGAGGTCAAGCAAAATTTAAAAAATCCGCAAGGGCTGGATTTGAATGGCTTTAATATTATCAACCTTTCTGGACACCTTTTGTATGTTGAGGGGCATCTTGGACTTGTCACGCTTTCAAAGGAACTTATTTCGTTTAAAGTGAAAAAATCGGTGATTATTGTTGAGGGCAAAGACATGATTTTGTCCGAACTTTCTGACAACACCATAAAGATTGTTGGACAAATAAAAAAGGTGGAGCAAATATGAAACTGAAAAATCTGACAACCTTTCATATTTGTGGCCTTAATCAAGAAAAACTTTTAAACGAACTTTGCAAAAAATTCACTCTTACTGATATTGACAGGCATACAAAAAATAGCACAAGTTTTAAGTGCTCTTATTTTGAACATGCCAAAATAGAAAAAACACTCAAAAACAGCGGAGTGAAAATAGAAAGTGTTGTGCATGAGGGAATTGCTTACAAATTGAGCAAAATTTTCACCTCCTACGGACTTGTCGCTGCCATTGTTGTTTTTGTTGTTTTATTTGCCCTGCAAAATCAGTATATTTTGCAATATGACGTGATTGGACAGGACAAGTTGTCGCAACTTGAAATTGTCGATTTTGTTAAAGAGCGTTTTTCCGCAAAAAAAAGCGAGATTGACACAAAACAAGTTGAGACATGTCTTTTGGACAACTTTTCGGGCTTAAGTTTTGCTTCCTGCATAATAAAGGGACAAACGCTTGTGATAAATATCAAAGAAAAACTTTTGCCGCAAGAAATGTATGGTCAATTTGCTCCGCTTGTTGCACAAAAAGACGGAAAAATCACACAGATTTCACTTATTTCTGGAACGTTACGCGTTAAAGTCGGCGACATTGTGCAAAAAGGAGATGTTCTTGTTGAGCCTTACACCATTGACACTTCTGGACAACTTAAAAAAGTGGAGGCAAAGGCACAAATTTTGGCAGAAGTTTACAACGAGGGAAGTGTGGACCACTATGAAACTTTTATTGAGGTGAATCGCACAGGAAAAACCGCCGTGCAAGATGACATAAGGTTGTTTGGACTTTCTATCTACACTTTCAAAGAAGATATGAACTTCAAAATGTATGAAGTGGAATTTGAGGACATTGACCTCTCAAAAAACTTTTTTTTGCCGTTTAAAATGCGAAAAACGATTTATTACGAATTGCAACAAAAGACGATTGAAAGTAAATTTGAAGATGTGCAAGATGAATATATTGCAAAAGCCAAAGCAAAAGCGTTGGAAAATTGCGAAGATTGTGATAAAATAAAAGAAGAATTTTATACTTTACGTCATCTTTCGGGTGTGACCGTTGTCAATTTTTGCATTGTGACTGAGGAGGACGTTGGAGGATATTAAAAGGAAAACCAATGATTGTAGAAGGAAAGATATTTCCATATAAAAAGAAAATTACAAAACTTTTTGAGCTTGCCGGAAAAATTTTGAACGAAGATTTTTCAAACGTTAACGTTTCTGTCAATTTTGTCTCGGAAAACGAGATTGCTTGCTTAAATGCACAGTTTCGCGGAAAAGACAGTGTGACAGACGTGCTTTCTTTTCCTAATTTGCAAAAATCTGTCTCACAAAATTTGACAGAATTTTCCGATGAAATAGTTGATGGCAGTTTGTTTTTAGGCGACATTGTAATTTGCCACAAAAAGGCAAAATCTCAGGCAAAGGAATATGGCCACAGCACAAACCGTGAGATTTGTTTTTTGGCACTGCATGGACTCTTGCATCTTTTGGGTTATGACCATATTGACAAACAAGATGAAAAGTTGATGCAAAGCACTGCGGAAAAAATACTTTGCCAGTTTGGGGTGAACAGATGAGGTGCGGATATGTTGCCGTGCTTGGCAGACCAAATGCCGGCAAAAGCAGTTTGGTCAATTTTTTGGTCGGCGAAGAGGTTGCTATTGTTTCTCACAGACAACAAACAACACGAAATCAAATTTTGGGAATTTTGACCGAAAAGGATTTTCAAATAATATTCATTGACACACCGGGAGTGCATCACAGCAAAAACAATTTGGATAGGTTTATGAACAAGACTGTGCGTAATGCCATTGCAGGTGCAGATGTTGTGTTGTATCTTTTTGACGGAACAAAAGAAATTGATGAAGAGGAAAAACAATATATAGAAAATTTGCGTGGAAAATGCGAAAATTTGCTTTTGGTTGAAACAAAATCTGACAAAAAAACGATTGAAAAAGATATCAAACCGGAATTTTGTGTTTCGGTTGTAACCGGTGAAAATATCGAAAAATTAAAGAATCAAATCGTCAAACTTTTGCCAAATCAGGAGGCAATTTTTCAAGCAGATGAATACACAGACAAAGGCGTTGCATTTTTGATTTCAGAAAAAATACGCGGGCTTTTGCTGGAAAGTTTGGACAAGGAAGTTCCGCATGGTGTTGCGATTGTTGTATCAAATTTTGAAGAACGCGCAAATCTGACAAATATTGACGTAGAAATAATTTGCGAACGTGAGCAACATAAGGGCATAATTATCGGCAAGGGAGGTGTAAATTTAAAGAAAATAGGCGAAAAAGCACGCCTTTTTGCTGAAAATTTGCTTGGTGTGAAATGTAACATTAAACTTTTTGTGAAAGTGGACAAAGATTGGCGCGAAAAAAATGTCGAAAAATATTATAACTAAAAATTCTTGTTTTGAATGTTTATTTTTATGATTTTAAACACAAAATACCTCTTGTAAGGAGGTTTTTTTATGATTATAGCAAATTATATTGCCTACATTTTGACAATCATTGGGGCGCTTAACTGGGGGCTTGTCGGAATTTTTAATTTTGACCTTGTCACTTGGATTTGCATGGGCTATCGTAATGGCTGGGCGATTGCAATCTATGTGCTGATTATGTTGGCAGGAATTTGGCTGATTATTTCACCAATTATTTCAAAAGGAATGCTTGACCTTGGTTGCCCTTATAAGAAAAAAATGGAACAAAAAAACAGCAAATAAACGCTGTTTTTTTATTTGTGTCTTATTTTTTGATGATTGTTGCCAAAAATCTTGACTTATTTTGCAAATTATTATAAAATACTTACGCAGATCTGTTATAGGGGTGTAGTTCATCGGTAGAATGAGAGTCTCCAAAACTCCAGAGGAGGGTTCAACTCCTTCCACCCCTGCC